>JBGTCF010000114.1:0-2523 GCA_041748975.1 Pyrinomonadaceae bacterium | reverse complement strand
GTCGACAAGGTCAGCGGTTCCGACATTGACGTCATCAAAGGCCTGGTCTGCATTTGCCGTTTCGCTTCCGCAATACGGTTCTTGAGCTGAGCAAAGCTTAAGCCTTTATAAGAAAGATTGCTCGCATTAGAAGGTTGATCTGTAGATTGCTGCGTAAGCGGCCGGGATGGCGACGCCGGTGTAACTGACGGGACCGGTTTCGCGGCCGGAGTTCGTGCCGGCTGAACAGGCGGCATCGAATTTGTCACGACAACTCGCGGCCTTTCAGAATCGTTCGATGGTGTTTGAGCAAATAGATTGGCGGCGGCGAAAAGAATAAGGGCAGCAATAATACTTTTGTTCATATTTTGAGATCTGGGGAGTTGGCCTTCGGTCAAAAGGTCCGCTCAATCGCGGCGGGTGCCTATAAGATTCTCGCAAAATAAACCAGGTTGTCAATCGTTTTCGAAAAAATTATTGAATATACAACTATTCCTTATGTATCGGTGAGGTTGTTTCAACCTAACATTAGTTATAAATTTAATTTTTATTCTGTCAGCTTAGTTTTGTTCTTATGCAGAGACTTTTTGGAACCGACGGCATACGAGGGCACGCGGGCGAATATCCACTTGACTCACGCACCGTCAACATAATAGGTGCGGCACTTACCCGCCATTTGCAAGAGGTGCTCGGGCGCGAACCGCGGTTAATTTCGGGGCGTGATACTAGAGAATCGGGAGCTGAGATCGAGTCCGCAATTCTGGCGGGAGCGGCCGCCGAAGGGGCAACATGCGAGTCCGCCGGGATCATTACCACGCCGGGTGTAGCTTATCTTACTGGCGCATTCGACTTCGATGCCGGGATAGTGATCAGTGCATCACATAACCCTTATCGGGATAACGGGATCAAGATTTTTGCACCGGACGGTAAGAAGTTTGGTGGAGATGTGGAAAGGGCTATCGAGGCTGCGGTGCTAACCGACGAGGCTCCGTTGGCCGATCAAGTTGAATTTCGGTCAGAACGAGCGGAAAAATTCTGCCAGGATTACCTTGACCATATGCGAGCCGAGGCGGGGGATTTATCGCTGGCGGGGATGAGGATCGTTCTTGACTGTGCCAATGGGGCCGCATCGTCGCTGGCTCCTTCTCTTTTTGAGTCGCTAGGTGCAAACGTCAAAACGATAAACGATCGTCCTGACGGGCAGAACATTAACCGCGATTCAGGCTCGACACATCTCGAACACATAACGAGAGTCGTGGTCGAAGAAGGCGGTGATATTGGCGTAGCGTTTGACGGGGATGCCGACCGTGTTTTGTTCGTCGACGAAAAGGGCAGTGTTGTGGACGGTGACGGTACGCTATGGGTTATGGCCCAGTATTTTAAGGACCACGGAGAACTGCAGAACTCGACGATCGTAGCTACCGTGATGAGTAATATCGGTCTGCAACTGGCCCTGGCGTCGCGTGGAATAGAACTTTTAAGGGCCAATGTCGGTGATAAGTATGTGCTCGAGAAACTCCTCGAAACCGGCAGCGAGATCGGAGGCGAACAGTCAGGCCATATAATCTTTCCCAATATCAGTTTGGTCGGCGACGGCATGATGACCGCACTTCTCGTACTAAAAGCGATCCAAAAGAAGGGAGTGCCGCTATCTCAAGCCACTGAAGGCTTTTCGCGGTACCCGCAGATACTGTTGAATATTCCTGTTAAAGAAAAACGCCCGTTTGAGAATGTACCTGAGATCGCTGCGGCGGCGAAACGCGTGGAAGGCGAACTTGATGGTGAGGGGCGGCTCTTGCTTCGTTATTCCGGAACCGAAAAGCTTGCGCGAGTAATGATCGAAGGCAAAGATCAGGCTGGCATCGAGGCCCAGGCCCGACAATTAGCTGAAGTGATCGGTATATCTCTGGGTTAGAATCTTGTCCTATGACGCCAACTTCCGTACAAATCGATTTGCCAGCCACCCCGACCGAGTATCAGGTCGTGATTGGAAAGGATCTTCTGGCTGACGCGGGCAGTTGGGCTAGAAAATGTATCGGGCCCAGGGCCGCACGGATCGCGTTGGTCTCGAATTCGACGGTTTTCGGCCACTATGGCCGAGCGACCGTGGACAGCTTGCGAAGTGCCGGATTTGAAGTCGAGCCTTTTTTGATCGGTGACGGTGAAAGTTTTAAGACCTGGAAGACTGCGGAAGCAACCCTGGACTTTCTCTCCAGGGAGCGAATGACACGCTCTTCTGTGATCGTCGCTTTGGGCGGCGGAGTGGTAGGCGATCTTGCGGGAATTGTTTCCGCTATTTATCTGCGCGGCGTAGATTTTCTGCAAATACCGACAACTTTGCTTGCGATGATCGATTCGTCCGTCGGGGGAAAGACCGGGATCAACTCCGGCTTCGGCAAAAATTTGATCGGTGCATTTCGTCAGCCTCGGGGCGTTCTGATCGACACATCGACTCTCCAGACACTTCCGCAGAGAGAGGTAGCCGCCGGGCTTTGCGAAGCGATAAAGCACGGAGCGATCGGTGGGCCAAAGCAGATGGCACCG
>JBGTCF010000113.1:0-5849 GCA_041748975.1 Pyrinomonadaceae bacterium | reverse complement strand
CCGAGTCCGGCGACCCGGATCGCTTTGTCGATCGAGTGGTGGGTCTGTTTTGAAAGATAAATGACCGACCGTGGGATGTCAGCCGACTTAATTCCCTTTCCATCACGTGCGACGACAATCGCGATCATATTGGCCAGGCTGCCGCTCGTAGTGAGGTTGCCGTGTGATTCGGGCGGATAGCCGACCAGGTCGCACATCCACCGGATCAACATATTCTCCATCCTCACCGCACCCGGCGAGGCATAGAATACCCCGGCATATCTGTTAAAAACATCGGCGAGATAATCGCCCAGTGCCGAATAATAGATCCCGCCGCCGGGGATGTAGCCCAGGTGGCCGCCCGATGCAGGATTGAGGCCCGGAGTGTCGACGTTCTCCTTAATGAGACCTATCGCGGTTTCGATATCAATACCGGTTTCACCAAATGGCTCGTCAAGTAGTCCCTCACCCGAGCCGGCATTAGCCAAATATGCGGGCAATGCATTCACGTTGTTAAGAAAATCTTCTGAATATCCAAGCATCTTTTCGCGGATCGATGCACGCGTTTCGGCGTCCGGTTCCAATGCCCGTGCCGCTTGTTCAGCTCGCGCTAGCCGCTCTTTCAGATCCTCGTTTCTTTGATCATTCATTCGAGATTTAGTATTGGGCAGAATTGTCGTGTGTCAAAGTCGCGGACCCTTTACTCATTCCAGCTGAATCAGGAGTGTGGTCTTAAGCCAATTTCTTAAACTGGGAAATGACTGACGTGGTCAAACTTCAATCACCGTTGTTACGATCACGGGTTTAGAACTTAGCTCCCGCTGCATGAAACGCTTAAGGTGAATACGCAGGTTCTCTTTGAAAACCTTACGGTCAGCGATGTGTTCAGGTTTCATCTCGGCGATGGCTTGAGACACGGCGGACCTGGCTTCCGCGGAAAATCCGTTAAGCGGATCGATCCCAGCCACTCCCTGAAAAGTAATATGCGGATCGCCTGCAAGCTGGTGGGTCTTCTTATCAACGCTGACCACCAATGAAATTGCGCCGCCATATGCAAGTTTCTTTCGTTCGCGGACGACATCGTATTCGATCTCTTCCATTGATTCTTCGTCGATGAACGTCTTATAAAGTTCGTGCCTCTCAACGACCTTCGCCGCAAATTCATCGACCTCGAGCACGTTACCATTCTCAATTAGAACAATGTTGTCGTCATCATATCCCGCAACGTGGTTCTTTATGTATTCCTTCTGCCTGAACAGCATTCGATACTCGCCATGGATCGGTATGACAAAACGCGGTTTCGAGGTCTCGACCATGATCTTGATATCTTCCTGAGAGGCGTGGCCCGAGACATGAACGAGACGGCGTTTTTCCTCAATAATATTCGCTCCCCGCTTGTAAAGGTGGCCAATGAGTCGACTGATATTTTTTTCGTTACCGGGAATAATTCGTGCGGACAAAACGACGGTGTCACCCTTCTCGACCTCGAGGCCTTTGAAAGTCGACGTCGCCATGTTCCAAAGTGCCGCTCTTAATTCGCCCTGCGAGCCAGTTACGAGGTAACAGGTCTCGTCGTCATCGAGAGCACGCGAACCGCCCAGTTCGATCATCGTGCCGTGAGGTATTTTGAGCAGTCCATGCTCTTCGGCGATCTCGACATTTTTTTGCATCGAGCGGCCGATTACGCAAACCTTTCGGCCGAATTCATGGGCAATGTCGAATACGATCTGGAGTCGATGCAGCGATGAAGAGAACGTCGAGATTATCAGACGGCCCTCGGTTTCCTCAAAAATCTCCTTAAGGGCCGGAATGACGGCCATCTCCGACGGGGTACGTCCGGGCACGGTCGCATTCGTAGAATCGCACAAAAGCGCCAAAACTCCTTCGTCACCAATACGCCCGAGCGTTTTTAGGTCGTAGGGTTTCCCGATCACGGGTGTGTCATCGATCTTATAGTCACCTGTGTGAATTATGGTGCCGATCGGAGTATGGATCGCTAACGAGAAACATTCTACGAGCGAATGAGAGGCGTGGATAAACTCGACTTTGAAGTTGCCTATCGTGATAATGTCATTCGCCTCAACCCGATGCAGCAGTACATCGTCGAGCATATTGTGCTCGCCGAGCCGCTTTTCGGCCAGGGCAAGCGTAAAACGTGACGAGTAGACGGGCAAATTGAATTTCTTCAGGATGTAGGTCAATGCGCCGATATGGTCCTCATGCCCGTGCGTAAGGATGATCGCGGTCAAGTCGTCACGATATTCTTCGAGAAAATCGAAGTTCGGGATCGAGATATCGACACCGAACGGCGTTTCCTCCGGAAAGCCCATGCCGGCATCGACGATGATCATTTCATCGCCATATCGGATGCCCATGCAGTTCATGCCGAATTCACCTATGCCGCCGAGCGGAATAATTTCGATCTTGTTCACAATAACGAGAAACTCCAAAATTGGATAACTCTTAATTGTAACACAGCCTCGAATTCACCTGTCTCAACTCCCTCGACTCTCTCGTCTGCGCAAGCCCGCGCGTTAGCAAGGGCGTGACATCCATCGCTTAAGAATCGCCCTTGCTTACGCGCGGGCTTGCGCATGCAAATGGTTTGCACGCGATGGCCTATTCAAACAGCCGCCTACTCGTTGATCTCACGACCGACAATGTCGGTCAGTCGTCGCCATTCGTCCAGCGTAAGCGTCTCGGCCCGGCGCCGGCTTTCGATCCCGGCGGTGTTAAGAGCGGTTTCGGCCATAGGCGTTATTGCCTTCAAATTATTGAGTATCGTTTTACGTTTTTGGGCAAAGGAGGCGCTGAGAACTTTTCGGAAGATGGCCGGATCCGTGGTCGGAAATGGCTTTGGCCTTAGCCGGACCACCGAACTCCACACTTTGGGCACAGGCGTGAAGGCCTCCGGCGGAACATCGAAAAGGCGTTCGATTTGAAAAGCATCTTCTACGATAACACTGAGAAATCCGCGCTGTTTTCCGCCCGGAACCGCCGTTATCCGGTCGACGACCTCCCTTTGGAACATCAGTACAATAGTGGAAAAAAGGGAGCGTTGATCAGCCAGGCTCTGCAAGATAGGTGTCGAGATATTGTATGGCAAGTTCGCGACGAGCTTTGCTTTTTCCTCACTTCCGGGCCTGCCGATAATCTTAGAATAGTCGACTCTCAGGGCATCGGCGTTTATCAAAGTCAGGTTATCTCGCCTGCCGAAACGCTCGGTAAGGACCGCGATCATATCCCGGTCAAACTCGACGGCGATCAAACGGCCAGCTTTTTCCAGCAGCTTTTCGGTTAACGCACCGCGACCGGGGCCAATCTCGATAACCGTATTCTCATCGATCGGCCCGAGTGCCTGGACGATCCGTTCGATAATGCCGGCATCGCGAAGGAAGTTTTGGCCCAATGATTTCTTTGCCCGCATAAGAGCGTGGTTTCAAATTGCCGGGTATCCGGTAATCTCGATATCGGAACCCAGTTGAGTGACGGTAATATCCGAGAGGTGCAGAGCTTCATCAAGACTCGACGCACCCGCTCCGCCGATGGAGTTAGGTGCCTCACGGCCTCCGATCACTAATGGAGCAGCGATAAAAGTCAGCTTATCGACAAGGCGTTCGTCACAGAACGAACCGGCAACTTCGCTGCCGCCTTCGACCAGTACGCTCTGGATCGAACGCTCTTTCAGCTCGTTGAGCACCCCCGGAATATCGCGGCCGCCCATTTCCAGTTCTATGATTTCAACGCCACGAGCTCGAAGCTCCCCGATCTTATTCACTTCGCGGCTGTTAGTGAAGACTATAACCGGATATTCTTCGGCGGTAGTTACGAGTTTAGACTCGATCGGAATCCTTAGCCGATTATCCAAAATTACCCGAACGAGCGGCCGTCTTCGCAGTTTTCCGCTTCGGTCTGTAAGCATCGGATCATCGACGGCGGCGGTATTTCCTCCGATGAGGATCGCGTCATACTGATGCCGCAGGGATTGAACTCGTTCACGACCGACTTCGCCTGATAATGAGGTTGAAACACTCCCGGTTAGCGAGATCCGCCCGTCGATCGATGTGGCGAGTTTAAGGTGGACAAACGGGCGTTGCTTTTGATGCCAGCATATAAACGCTTCGTTCAGCCGCGAAGCCTCCTCTGCCAGAATGCCTGTTATTACCTCGAGACCAGCATTCCGCAATGCGTCGAATCCGCGGCCCGAAACGAGCGGATTAGGATCCTCGATCGGACAAACGACTCGTGAAATACCAGCATTGATCAACGCATCAGTACATGGAGGCGTTTTGCCATGGTGACTGTGTGGTTCGAGCGAAACATAAGCCGTGCCGCCCCTCGCCCTAACTCCAGCTTGTTCAAGCGCTATCGCCTCGGCGTGGACAACATCGTCATATTTATAGGTTCCCTCTCCAACAACCTGACCTTCAACCCCAACGATCACGCAGCCGACAAGCGGGTTTGGGCTAACCAAGCCTATTCCCTTATAGGCTAAGTCCAGCGCTTGTTTAGAAAAAGTTAGATCCGATTGATTCAAATTTAATTTATTACAGCGGTCGAATTAGAAGGCCCAAGATGTTCTCGATCCACTTCTATTTTAGGGTGTGTAAGTTCTTTGGTTCTCGAACAGGTATCCGCGATGAGGGTATTGTCGCCCGACGCGTAGACTAAATATTCCTTACCCTTATTGAACGAACGTTGACACAAACAGCACTGTCCGGAAAAAAATATTCTGATGTGCTTTTTATTAGGTCCCTTCCATATTTCGATTACCTCGAAAACCGCATTGTAACCGCCAGTTGGTACGCCT
Organism: Pyrinomonadaceae bacterium; assembly: GCA_041748975.1. Classification (GTDB taxonomy): domain Bacteria; phylum Acidobacteriota; class Blastocatellia; order Pyrinomonadales; family Pyrinomonadaceae; genus OLB17. The sequence goes on along the minus strand of JBGTCF010000113.1, from coordinate 1,060 downwards.
TTACGATTTCGAGCTTTGACTATCTTTAAGACCCTTCCGGCGAATACAGTAGCTGAAGAAGCCAGCGCTGATTCAATCAACTCTTTATCCGATTTACCGTAAGGAGTCGAACACGTACAGGCGTACGCGATAGAAGTAAAAACAATCAGTAAGAATAAGGAAAAAGTTATTCGATACATACAAGCGTTAGTTAAACAGTCCATTCACATAGCTTTCCGCATCGAAAACCATGAGGTCATCAACCTGCTCGCCGATACCGACGTAGCGGATCGGAAGATTGAGCTCTTTGGCAATGGCGACAGCGATCCCGCCTTTGGCAGTTCCGTCGAGTTTGGTTAGGACGATACCGGTAACGTCGGCTGTTTTCATAAACTGCCGTGCCTGTTCGAGGCCGTTCTGGCCGGTTACGGCGTCGATAACCAGTAGCGTTTCGTGCGGAGCTCCGGGAACCTCGCGTGACGAAATGCGTTTCATCTTTTCGAGCTCGGCCATCAGGTTTGCCTTGTTATGCAGACGGCCCGCTGTGTCGACGATCAAAACGTCGGAGTTGCGGGCCTTCGCGGCTGCAAGGGCGTCAAAGAGCACTGCCGCGGGATCGGTTCCCTGTTTTTGTTGTACGATCTGAACACCCGCACGGTCGGCCCATATTTCCAGCTGATCGCTCGCCGCAGCCCTGAATGTATCAGCCGCGCAGATCAGTACATCATTTCCTTCATTCTTGATCCGCTGTGCAAGTTTTCCGATGGTGGTCGTTTTCCCAACTCCGTTGACGCCTACAACCATCAGGACATAAGGCTTTATCGATTCGTCGATACTCCGTTCATCGGCAACTCCCTGCTCCGTCGAATGATTGAGGATGTCGAGCAACTCGCGGCGCATCGACTTCTTTAAGGCCGTGAGATCATTGATCTCCTGACGCGAAACACCGCGGCGAACGCTGTCGAGTATCTGCATGGTCGTTGCCACGCCGATATCTGTTGAGATCAGCATTTCCTCCAACTCGTCGAGAAATGCCGCGTCGATCTGCTTTCTCCCTTCGAATACAGAATCGAGTCGATCA
>JBGTCF010000112.1:0-13396 GCA_041748975.1 Pyrinomonadaceae bacterium | reverse complement strand
GACGGCGTCGCCGTGTCGGGATATTAGCAATAATTCAGCCCTGCGGCGGGTGATAAGATCTGCTAACGTTCGCCGCGATTATTGTTTGATCTCTTCTCGATCCGAATCGGTGGTCAAGAGCCCGCCGAGCCTCGAACTTAGGAATCATTCGCCGTCACGAGTAACAATCTACAACTTCTTTATGGTACAAATTCTCCAATGCACATAAGGGACTGAAACGAATCTAAGAAAATGAAAAGACTTCAAAACCCATATTGTCTCATCATCACTATACTTCTTCTGACAACTGGGTTTGCTCATTCACAAGGAAATGATGACGATAAATGGATACGAATTAAGGATGACAAATCTGAATTTTCTATTCTTTTTCCGGCAGATTTTTTGATTGATAATGAAATAGAAAAGTCTTATATCCTTGCGCCCGAACTCGCGTCTCTACCAGAACCTGTAGATCTGTATGAGAAACCCAAAATCATTGCTAATCGAAAAAGCGTTAGGATGAGTTTGAGTATCTATCAACTTCGAAATGTTTCCGCCGCAAAAAATTATCTTTGGTACTTCGTCGGGCGAGATACTCCGAAAGCTAATTTTCAGGATTTTAAGATTGGAGACTTTGTCGGAAGAAAAATCACTTTCGATGCGGAAAAGGGTCTGGCTACTAGCGTCGTCATTGCCACGAAAAACAAGGTTTATCTGATAAATGCTTCTGCAAAAAAAGAAGATGAGGAAATTTATCGACAATTCGTGATGTCTTTGATGCTTGATGGCAACCAACCGTTCAAGAGTCAAACTTCCGAGCCAGCAGACGCATCACAAAGCGTACTTATTTCGACCTTACGGACAAGCCGGGAAATTCTTGATGCCCTAAAGCAAAAGCTTGAAAAATCTCAGGTAAAAGTGACCAGAAGTACAGCCGGCGCTCAAAACGAAGGCAATTCTGAACAGAATTTTTCCCGGCCTATGATTTTACTCCGACAACCATCTGCGGCATTTACCGAAGAAGCGAGAAGAAGCAACACCTCTGGTTACGTGAAACTAAAAGTTACGTTTCTGGCTAGCGGAAAGATCGGCGACATAGCTGTGGTCTCGGAACTACCAAACGGATTAACCGAAAGCTCGATCAAAGCGGCTCAAAAGATCAGATTTTTACCTGCTGAAATCGACGGGAAAAAAGTGGACGTAACAAGCACGATCGAATATGCGTGCGTGAAACACGTTCTCGGATCCTTCGCCTCGATTGCTAATTGTGCGGCAGAGATAGAATTAGCTAGGCGGCGATGACACTATCGCGGTATCTCCGCTCAAAATGGAGCAACTTAAACCCGCGATTCGTTTAACCCAAGGTCAGTCAAGGGTCAGTCAAAGGGCATTACTATTGCCTTTGAAATTCAGGCGTACCGAGGACGAGGCTGATTACTTTGAAAACCTCGGGATTGCCTGATGGGGACAGCAAGCGGGCTTGCCGCTGAACTGCACCGCCCTGCTGGCCGCCGCGCATGTTGGGTACGTCCATCGCGTCATTTTCGGCCTGGGTTCCCGCTTTTACTTCCGGCAGCGGTTGTTCCAGCTGCTTTATCAGATTTGATCTCGTAGCGCGAGAAACCTCGCCATTAAGGATCACTGCGATGGCCTTATCTAGCGATCGCGCCTTGTCCGCGACGGTAAACCCTTTGAGATCTACACGCGAGCCCGGAATGCGGTTGCTGGCGATCGCCACCGCATAATTCAATCTTTCGAGCAGGGCACCTGTGTTCACCCAATCTTCCGCGGTATCCGGATATCCGGTCGGGGCCTGATATCCGTATGGAACTTCGCCGAGCTTTGTAAGCATCGCAACAAATGCCGGGCTAGCGTTGGTTTCGCCGCCGAGAGCCCTGATCGAACTGACGGCAAGCTCGAACGGCGTTTTGATCTTCGCTCGGTAATTCTCGGGCGCGAAGAATTCCTTATCGGTAAAGAGGGCCCTTAACGTGGCTTTAATGTCCCCTTTAGAAACCGTAAAGGCAGCGGCGACTCGCGTGATGAGAGCCTCGCTGGGTTTGTCACTGACAAATTTGACCGCGAGTTTACGGGCAATATGTTTGGCAGTTGACGGATGAGCGGCAAGGATGTCGATCACCTTCAGGCCGTCTTTGACACCACCTTCGTTTACTTTTTGGCCGAGAATGGTTTTTGCGCTGTTATCGTGCCACCGCGGATTGAAGAAAAACTCACCGCTGTCGACGTTCTCGGGAATTCCCTGCTGTCGCTGGAGGCGGTTAACGCGTTGTTCCTCAGTGCCTTGTATTGTCGCAGCGGCCGCACGGCGATAGCCACGCGGATCGGCGATCGTCCAGCCGGTGAAGGCTTTGGCGACCTCTACAATGTCTTTTTGAGAATATCCGGCGTCGACGCCGAGCGTATGCAGTTCCATAAGCTCGCGGGCGTAATTCTCGTTAATGCCTCTCTGCTGTTGCCGCTGTTGAGCGGGCAAACCGCTTGTACGCATTTCCTTGAGTCTCTGTTCAAGCTGTTCGTCATTCAGGCCAAATTGCCGCTTCAGCCTTTCGCGCGCCTGCCGCGGCAGCGGCTGTCCACTCCGTATCATCTGCTGGATACGCTGCGCGTTCGCATCGCCCGCGGCGTTCTGATTGACCGGAGATCTCGATTCGAAATTGTCGAGATAAAAGAGCATCGCCGGATGCTGTGCCGTACCGACAACGAGATCCTTGAAATTGCCCAGCGCGTTCGGGCGAATTACGTCACGCTCGTAGCTTGGAATGTACCATCGAACCGCCGCTTTGCCGGCAAACACATTAAAATGGTTTTGCCAGAAATCGACCATTACTTCCTGCAGCTGCTTTTCCGAATAAACGGCGCGTAGCACGCGGTTAGACACGATCTGCGGCAGAAGCTGAGCGGCAGGTTTGAGATCGTATTTGCGATAGAGATCATTGATCTTTTGACGCCGCTCACGTTGTTCCGCTTGGGTCATCGTAGCTTCGTCCTGCGGATCCGCCGGGGGATTTGCACCCTGAGGCATCGGCCGCTGGTTCCGAGCATTTGCCTGAGCCGCTCGTCCACCCTCAAGCTGCTGGAGTAGAGCTCCGGGATTCGGATATTTTGCGAAAAGTTCGCTCGTGCTCATCTTTGAGGTGTCCAGACCCCGAACCTTACTTTCGGCCACCGTATCGGAGATCGACGAAGGATCAAGCTGTTGGTCAATATATTTCTGCAAACCGATCGCCTTCAATCTTTCGACATCGCCGGGCCGCGCACCAAATCCAAGCCTGTTCAATACATGAATTATTTTCTGTTCGTCGGTGAGAGATGCGGGCTTTGATCGGACGTCCGCCCGAATGGTCATTGCCGGAGCCAGTAAAACCAAAACGATAGCGAGAGCAGATATTCTATTAATAAGATCGAGTGCTTTTTTCATAACGTTTAGCCTTTTTCAGCATCAAATCTATTGATCAGGCTGCAAATTAGATGCTGCCCAAATCGAAATAGACGAAGAAATATGAGCAGTGAAAGCCGCGGAAAAGTGGTCGTCGGGACAACACCGCGAGGGCCGACCTCATCTAAATATTCGATATTTCAACTAAATTAGGTTATATTTGCTGGACTGCCAGATACGAGGTTTTTCATGAAATCTATCAAATTATCTTTAGCGATTTTGTTGTTTGCCCTTTTGGCGGCGACAGGGGCGGCAATTGCTCAGGACGAGGTATTTAGTCATCCCGATGTTGCCTATACTTTCGGCATCCCTGACGCCAAATGGAGAATTACAAGCCGCCCATCTGCCACAAGCCCGAATGTCGAGTATGTTTACGGCGACCGTAAGGACGGCCATTTGGAGGTCCGGAAGTTGACCGTGGCCAAAGATGCGATCCTTGTCGACGTGATTGACGACGAGGAATCAAAACACCAGTTTCTAAGAGGTTTTGTTGCGGGAAAAGAAGAGAATTTCGCCGGCAGGTTAAGAGGGACGGTGTTTAATTTTGAGTTTGTGCAATCCGGGCGAAATATGACCGGCAGGCATTATTTCCTGCGTGCAAACGATACGACCGTTTATGTCCTCAGGTTTACAGGGCCTAAAGATACGCTTCGGTTGATCCGGAATCAGACTGATTCGATCGCCCGGACGTTTTCGGTACGGTCCTGATTAGCGAGTGTGACAGCTACTTTTGCGCCGTCAGGCATAACATAACCTTTCGGCCCATCGGGTCCGACCAGTTTTGCAAGATGTGAGATCTCGATCTTATCGAGTCTCATTTTTTTTGCGTCTTTCTCATCGATCGTGGACACTATTTTTAATCGAAAACGTTCGGCCTTTTTCAGGAGGCTCCAGGCCGTTTGTCCGTTAACCTGATACTTTTCACATAGCTTCGCGGCAAGGGACACACTGTCAGCGGCGTCAAACCAGTTCAGAAAATCCGCTCGGCCTAGTCCTTCGGGGCATTCCGCCAGAAGGACTATCGTTCCGCCGTCGGTGCACGCTCGCGAAGCAACATCGAGGGCTTTATGTGCCTGGATGAGGTTAATATCGTGCGGGAACCCGCCGCAGCTCGCGATCACGAGATCGCGGCGTTCGCTGATTCTAACGGTATTATCGAGAGCGTAGGCATCGCACGCCGCCCGATGGGATGACAGCCAGTTGCCGCAAAAAAGATCGACGGCCTCGCCGGCATCGTTGACGATCGTGCTGATGGCAAACGGGGCTTTGATCTTTCCAGCAGCCTCGACAAATGCCTCATGCACGGCATTCCCGTCCAGCTGCCCGGTATCGACACCGGCGCGGCGCGTAAGGCCTTCGCAGTCAAACGCCAATTTGTGGGTTTCAGCCACCGTTCGTGATGACGCCAACCCCGGGCAGATCAACTTTCGACCGCCGGTAAATCCCGCAAAATAATGAAATGAAATTCCGCCGACCAGGATAACGCGGTCATGTTCAATGAGCGCCCGGTCAAGCTCGACTGGAATCCCAGTCGACGTCTCACCGAGTCTGACGATCCGCGCCAGATCACGAGGATCGTGGTCGATTGACTTAATGCGCTGATTTATAAAGGGGGTAAGGATCGCGTCGCGTTCTTCGTTCGTTACACGTCGATGGATGCCTGTTGCGAATATGATACGGATGTCGAAAGGAGCTACGCCAGAGGCTATCAGACGCCGCACCAGAAGATTGACTATCTGGCCCGAGGCAGTCTGGCGAGTCGCATCGGGCACCACGATGAGAACGGAATTTCCGGGTTCGATCAGCTCATCCAGAGGCGGCGAGTCGATAGTTGCATCGAGTTTCTCGCCGATTTCGACGTCCGACAGTGCGGCCCGAAGCGGACCGCGGCCGAGGACCTCGAACCGGTTAGCCGAAAAATCAAGCGGCACCCTGCCGCGGCCGTACTTAAGTTCAATGAGAGGCATCTGCGGAGGATCTCGCCTTTGATCTGGCCGGTACAAAACATTTCGTACCGGTCTCGCACAGATACACGGCTTCGGTTTCCTGACTTAGCGTTTCCATTTGTATTGTCAGATGGTCGATCCCGAAGTGATCGTGCAGCCGGTCACGCACCCGTGCGAGAAGATCGGAATGAGGTACTGAGCTGTCATGATTTATGTGGGCCGAAAGGGCGTCGCGGCCCGACGAGATGGTCCAGACGTGCAGGTCATGCACACCTGCGACGCCATCTGTTTCAAGGATAATGTTCTCCACCGCTACGAGATCAATATGCCGCGGTGTTCCCTCGAGAAGGACATTGACCGAATCAAGGATCAGGCGGCCGGCACCAAAGATAATTATAAGGCTGATTAGGATGCTGCAAACCGGATCGGCCCAATACCAGCCGAGTGTGATAATGAGAATACCGGCAATTATCGCCGTGACAGAGCCAAGCAGATCGCCCATTACGTGAAGCCAGGCCCCACGCATATTGAGATCGTGCTTGATGCCGGCGTGCAGCAATTTGGCCGCAATAATATTCACTATCAGTCCGCCGATCGCGATCAACGTCATCCATCCGCCTTTTATTTCAGGCGGAGTCTGCCAACGTTCGACAGCTTCATAGATGATCCATCCGGAAAGCAAGACAAGGGTTATCCCGTTTACAAAAGCGGCCAGGATCTCGGTCCTGAAATAACCGAATGTTTTCTTCTCAGTAGCCGGGCGTGAACCGATCCAGATCGCCCCCAGCGTTAGGCCGAGTGCGGCGACATCTGTGAGCATGTGCCCGGCATCCGCGAGCAATGCGAGCGAATTTGTCCACCAACCGCCGATCGCCTCGGCGAACATGTACGCGAAGGTCAGAGCGAGCGCGACCTTTAACCGGCCTGTTCGGCCAAGATTCGTCCCTTCATGTGAATGCTGATGTGCCATTGCACGACCTGCCGGCCTAATAGCGTCTCAATACTTTTCCATTTCTCAGAGACAGAACAAACCCGCTCCGATTGCCCTGATCATCGCCGATCTCGACCGAGACCTCAACGGATGGAGACGTGATCTGGAGCCGGAACAAACCATCTGGGCCGGCGAAGATCTCGCGCCCGCGCGCACTAACCCTCATCCCGGGCCGTGTCCTGCCGCTAATAAGGTAAACGAGACCGCCCACCCGTTCGACATTCCATTCCGACGCTTCGATCGCGATATTGTCCGCGGCGCGGATCACCATCAATTTCCATGGATCATTCCAGTTAGTCGTTTGGCCCGATCTTGCGGTCGACCGCACTCTCCAGTAATACGTTCCCGGCATCATACCGGAGAGTCTATACTCCCGGCTCGCCATATCACTTCGGTCAACCATTATAGAATCCGAGGCAAACGTCGGAGACCGAGAGACCTGTAAATAATAGCTCGCGGCCGGCACGCCCTCCGGGTCCTGCCAATTGAACGTCACGTCTGCTCCACGGCCAGAATCTGCGATCTGTGCGGAATTAGGAGGAGAAAGCGGGTTTGGCGGTGTAAACAGTTTTTCCCGCGTTGTGATCTTGCCACCGCTGACGGATGCGAATTCATTTTCGCGAATGGTAGTCTTTTGACCTCCGATCGACGTTTCCACGCCTCCCCGACTAATGCGGATCTGGCCGCCGTTACTCTGTGAATCCGCATTGAAGACGGCATCCGTTTTTGGCAGAAGCTGATTTTCGGTGTCTGCGAGTTCCACCACGTTTTTCACGTCGTCAGGCTGTTCATCCGTCCTCACGTTGAGCTGTCCCTCGCCTAAGGAAACTCGTACGTTCTTGCCGCCAAATAAGGTCGTATTACTCTTAACGACGACGGTGCTGTTTGGACGCACCGCATACTCAGAACCATCAATCATCCGAATTAGCGCCCGGCCGTCTGCCTGAGTCTGGACAGTGTCGCCTGCCGCGACGAAGGTTTCCTTGGTTACAAGGATCGTTTCGCGCGTTGCCGCCCGCACGATGCGGACTTCGCCCTCAAACATGATTATACGGGCTGTGTCCTTTGGAAAATCGGTCGTTTCCTCGGGTATAAACCAATTATTTCGCGACGCGATCCAGCCGCCTGCAGTCAAAAGAGCAGCGAGTAAAATTACCGCGACGATCGTATAGATCGTACTCTTGCGGATATTCCACCATTCTATATAGATTCTGGGTATCTTATCGCTCATTAACCCTTGCTGACATGAGTTTCAATATCAACATCTTCCACATGTTTCGGAAAAACCAGGGATGCCACTATAGAGATGGCGATCGATGCGGCCACGATACCCAACGAGATATTTATCACCTCCTCCTTAAACTCGTGGGCCAGGAAGCGATTTGCAAAACCTATCACAGGGTTTGCACTGTCGGCCCCGACAACATATACCAGGGCCCCTGCAACAAGAGGCAGCAGCATCTTGACGCCGATAAATGTAAGTATGAAGGCCAGCGCGGTCTTTAGATAGTGAAATCTGTCGGCGACATCTGCCAAGAGGAAGAAAAAGGTCCGCAGCCCGAGTATCGCAAATATGTTCGAAGTGTAAATGATGAACTTATCCGTCGTGATGCCAAAAATTGCTGGGATCGAATCGACCGCAAAGATAAGATCGGTGAATTCCACGACGATAAGCACGAGCAGTAACAGTGTACCGGTCCGTACACCATCCTTGACCACAAAGAATTTATCGCCCTCGTAGGTCTTTGAGATGCGTATGTACCTCGTTGCCAGCCTGACGATGAAACTCTCGTGGGGCTCGAAGTTGTCGTCCGTATTCTGGAACATCTTGAGCCCTGTATAGAGCAGGAACACGCCAAAGATGTAAATTATCCAGTGGAACCGCTCAACCAGCTCGGCACCCGCAAAGATCATGATCATGCGCATTACGAGCGCACCCATTATTCCCCAGAAAAGTACGCGGTGCTGGTACTTTTTAGGAACCTTGAAGTAGGAAAATATCAGCAGAAAAACAAACAGGTTATCGATCGAGAGCGAAAGCTCGATTAGGTATCCCGTCAAAAAGAGCTTCGCCTGGGCGGCTGCGAGGTCCCAATCCTGGTAGTAGTTGCCGACCTGGAAATAGAGAAATATGTTGAAACCGATCGCTAGTGATATCCAGACCGCGGCCCAGCCAAAAGTTTCCTTTCGCGTCGGAACGTGAGACTTGCGGTTCACAATACCAATGTCAACGAATAGTGCCGTCAAAACGATGGCAAAGAACAATGTCCATACCCAATATGGGTGTTCAACAGGTGTCATAAATCGATCTATCGCCGAAGTCCTTCCGGCGACTATCCGAACCTAAATTCAGTCAACGAACCAATGCCTCGACCACGCGAGCGATTGAATTTAACCCCGCCGCATCCACATCGGAAAAGTCGTTAAGCTTATCGCTATCAACATCCAGCACGCCCCAAATGCCGCCGGCTCCATCAAAGATAGGCACGACAATCTCGGATCGTGCTGATGAGCTGCATGCGATATGGCCCGGAAACGCATCCACATCCGGTACGATAGTTGTCTCGCCGGTGCTGTATGCATGACCGCACACGCCTTTCCCAAAGTCGATTCGCGTACAAGCGAGCGGCCCCTGAAACGGGCCAAGGACAAGTTGTCCGTCCTTTCTAAGATAAAAGCCGACCCAGAAAAAACCAAACGCCTCTTTCAGCACTGCCGCGATATTAGCCAAGTTGGCGATAAGATCGGTTTCCCCGGTGACGAGCGCCCTGATCTGCGGGGATATCGCTCCGTAAAGCGAGTTGCGGTCAGCGGCGACGGGGATGGATAACGACTCGACCATAAGGAATGAGTGTAGCTTTCGAGGTGAATGCGTGCAACTGCCTTACATCTCACAGGAGCACCTTGCCGGTGGGCTTGGGCTGGATCGCGGAACGAGAATTGGAAGTATGAAAATTGACCCCGTCAGGAGGCAGGTTCTGCGAGTCTAGCGCGTGCTCTTCGCACGACATCGACGGCCTCCTGGCGAGTTTCCGACATCGCGGTCAGATGCCCCATCTTGCGTCCGGGCCGCGGGTCGGTTTTGCCATAAAGATGCAGTTTGACGTTCGGAAATGACGCCGCGGCTTCCCAGTTTGGCTCGCCATTTTGCCATACTTCGCCGAGCAGGTTCGCCATCGCAGCGGGACGATAAAATTCTGTCGAACCAAGTGGCAAGCCGCATACGGCACGGAGCTGTTGTTCGAATTGCGATGTCACGCACGCATCGAATGTTAGGTGCCCGGAATTATGCGGCCTCGGAGCGATCTCGTTTACGATCAGCTTGCCATCGAGCGTTACAAAAAACTCTATGCATAAGGTGCCCACGTAGCCTAGGCTGTCGGCGATATTTCGCGTTATCTCGACGGCCTGAGTATAGACCTGCTCCGAAACCATCGCCGGAGCGAAGGAAATATCGAGGATGTGGTTGGAATGCTCGTTTTCGATTACGCCATAATGCACAAAATCGCCTTTTTGGTCACGGGCGCATACGACGGATACCTCTTTCTCAAAATCGACAAACGCCTCGAGAATTCCTTCGTTTCCGTCTAGAGATTTAATTGCCGTATCGCTGTCGTCGACGGACATGATCTTCGTCTGCCCCTTGCCGTCGTAACCGAATCCGGCCGTCTTTAGCACCGCCGGAGCTCCGATGACCTGTGTGGCTCGATAGAGGTCATCCAACGTTCGGATCTGGTGAAAAGGAGCCACTGGAAAGCCGTTTTCCAAAAGGAAGTTCTTCTCGCGTAGCCGGTTCTGCGTTGTGTGAAGAATCTCGCCTCGAGGATGCACATCGACGAACTCCGCCGCCGCGTCAACGGTCGCGGAGGGGACATTCTCAAATTCGAATGTCACTACATCGATCTTCCGGGCAAAATCGCGCACGGCATCAAGATCGTCATAAGATGCCGCGGTCTCGATATCAGCTACTTGTCCGGTCGGTGTATCGCTCTCTGGTGAAAAAGTGTGGACTCGATAGCCCATCTTCCGCGCCTCGATGGCGAACATCCGGCCAAGCTGGCCGCTGCCGAATACGCCGATGGTTGAGCCTGGGAGGATCATTTTGACTTCTTCCGCACTCGATTAAGTGTCTTTTCCGCCGTCAATTCCCGCAGCGCGTCCTTTCCGATCCATCGGGCCGGCCGGATGTCCGTTTCGGACAAGGCGATTGAAGTTTTCACAGCGAGGTGATTAAGATGCAAGTTTCTCTTTCCGATCTGTCTTAGAGCCCAGTTAACTGCCTTCTTGACAAAATTTCGGTCGTCTCCTGAGTGTTTTTCGATGATCGGGAGAAACGCCGTAAATCTGGAATCATCAGCCTTTTTGTCATGTACAGCGAGCCAGGCCATCATCGCAAATCCGGCACGTCGGACAAATTCTTCTTCCCGGTCGGCCCATTCTACAGCCTTGCTGTATGCAAAAGGCGTTTTGTCAAAAAGATGTCCCGTGACAGTATCGCATGTCGCCCAATTATCGAGATCAGCAACCCACGATTCCATCTGCGCCTCGGTAACCTTGGCCGGGTCGGCGATCAGACACGCCACGCCGCGGGCTTCTAATACCTCGGTTTGCCAGAGGTTAAGGGCGAGTTCGTGATCCTTTCCTATCTCACTTGCCAGCCTTTTTATCTTTGGGGCCGAAACCCCATACGCCTTATCCGCCTTGATCGCATAACGCGCCATTCCGGCAACATTTTCCGGTGTTCCGAGTTGTTCGAATTTCTTGAGAATATTGTCAACGGTCATTTTTATGCCCCGGTTTTCACCCAAGTGTTCAAATATACAACATAGCCCCTCACGCGCTGGTTACGGATATCCACGCAAATCTTAGCTCCGTAGGAGCGGAATATTTGTAGCACCTATTCGAGAGAAAAGTCCAAAGTTCCGTTGGAACGGCATTACTCGATCCATTGAAACAAATATCGTTGACCGTACTCGACTTCGAATCGATTCAATAACCCGATAAATTCACTCCTAAATGTATGCGTGGCGTGGTGTGCTTCCTGATTTAGCATGTATTTAACCACATCATCTATCTGTGACCTCGAATAAGAAAACGCCCCAAAGCCGTCTCGCCACTGAAATCTCTCACGAACAAGCTGTTTCGAGTTTATCCAGCGACTCGAATTCGACTTAATTTCCTGAACGAGTTTGGAGATCTCAAAATTTGGCTTAAAGCCGATCAGAATGTGAATGTGATCAGCAACAAACCACCGATAGCGATCAGCTTTTGGCCGTGATTTGTAACGATACCAGTAATGTATTTATAGAGTTGCTCCTTCCACCCGGACAAGATCAAGTTTTCCCGGCCATGTACGGCGAATACAACATGAATGTAAATTTGAGAATATGTGTTTGCCATTGTTAAGTGTGCCGTTCCTACGGAACTAAATGCCACCTGCAATTTCTATTCTATAAACATTCCGCTCCTAACGGAGCTCAGAATTAGGCATGGTTACAACTGATGATGGATGATTTCGCCAGATTCTCGAGCTCCGTAGGAGCGGAATGTTTGTAGCAAAACAATCCAAAAATAAATTTGAGTTCCATAGGAACGTAACGTCTTCTCACAAACGTGTTTTCAACACAGCCTTGGATTGCCGGGACCTAAACGCATGCAGCTTCTTTCTCAACTCGGGCCGTGAATTTGCGAGGATCGCGATTGCCAATAAAGCGGCGTTTTTCGCACCGGCAGGTCCGATGGCCAGGGTGCCCACGGGAACGCCGGCCGGCATCTGGGCGATCGAAAGGAGCGAGTCGAGCCCTTTCAGAGCCTTGCTTTCGACGGGTACGCCGAGTACAGGTAAAACTGTCTGAGAAGCGCACATTCCGGGCAAATGTGCCGCTCCGCCAGCCCCGGCAATGATCACCTCGATCCCCCGATCCTCGGCAGTTTTTGCGAATTCAAAAAGAAGATCGGGCGTACGATGTGCCGAGACGATCTTTGTCTCGTGCGGCACACCAAATTCGTCCAGCGTCTGCGAAGCGATCTCCATCGTCGGCCAGTCGGATTTGCTGCCCATTATGATTGAAACGAGCGGTTGGTCAGATTTCTTTTTCATCACTCGCACCTCGGTGCACCTTGCAAATATTGCAAATCAAAAGTCCGATGGAAGGTCGACGAGGTTTAAGGAGCTATCCACTAGCCCGCGGGGTAAAGCCGTTCGAATTCAGGGTCGCCGTGTAGTATCGCAAGGTCGGGATCCTTTCGCGTCCAGGCAGAGTTTCGATTGCCACCTTCCCAAGACTTTCTGAGCGCCGCCATTGCGTCTTTAGGGTTATCCATCAAACCGAATACACAAGCCGTGTTGTAGAGGATCATTGTATCGTCAGGCCGCAATGCGATGGCCATGTCCGCCTCGCGCTTCGCATCATCCGTACGCCCGCTAGCTGCGTAGTCGCCGGCGAGCAAAACACGCACTCGTGCATCTTCAGGTACTTTTCTTAAATGTTCTTCGTAAACGGCGATCTCGCGATGAAGATAATTTCTCAAGGCGTCCTTTTTTCCAAGGGCCCCTAGCGCATTATGGATAGGTATAGTCGTATTGTAGTTTTCGCCGGCGTGAGCAAGAGCGTCTTCCATAATGTCCACGATCTCTTGATACCGTCCCGCTTCAAATAGGGCTCGCCCCAGCAGATAGTAACCGCCATCCAGGTCGGGATCCCGTTCAAGGGCGGCACGCATCTTATCAACGGCATCGCCATAGCGGGTTTCAACAAAGTCGACCCAAGCTTCAGCTAGCCTTACCTCCGGCGCATCGTTGCCGCCGGAACTTGCTTTTTTTGTAGCGGCGATCGCCCGATCGATCCACTGCTGTTCACGGTCGTAATGGTAGTAATATTGGGCACAGACATTCGCAACCGCGGCGTGTGCCAACGCAAAGCCCGGATCAAGTGCGACCGCATTCTCGTACATCTGAAGGGCGACCTGAAGGTCCTGCCTTCCGACCCGTCGGGCATAGTTTCTCCCTCGCAGATACAGATC
>JBGTCF010000111.1:0-18607 GCA_041748975.1 Pyrinomonadaceae bacterium | reverse complement strand
TGGGGCCAGGGCCGGATGAGCAATATGTTCAAGGGGCGGCCGGACTGGTGTGTGTCGCGCCAGCGTTCCTGGGGAGTTCCGATTCCCGTCTTTTACTGTAAGGGATGCGAGGAACCGGTTGCCGACCCGAAGATAATAGATTATGTCGCGGATATTTTTGCAGTTGAAACTGCCGATGCGTGGTATGCACGCGATGAGAGCGATCTGCTGCCGGCGGGCTTCGCTTGCAACAAATGCGGCGGCAGTGAATTTCGAAAAGAGACGGACATCCTTGACGTTTGGTTCGACTCAGGATCAAGCTGCGTTGCGGTGCTTGAGACACGCGGGACTACCCTGAGATTTCCGGCGGACGTTTACCTAGAGGGCGGTGACCAATATCGCGGATGGTTTAACTCCAGCCTGATGTGCGGCCTCGCGGCCCACGACACGGCCCCGTACAAACGCGTGATCACGCATGGATGGGTCGTCGATGGCGAGGGCCGCAAACAAAGCAAATCGATCGGCAATGTAACGGCACCTGACGAGATAATCAACAAATCGGGTGCCGAGATCCTTCGGCTATGGGCCGCCGCGGTGGATTATACCGAGGATATGCGGTGTTCGGACGAGATCCTATCGAGGATCGTCGACGCGTATCGCAAAATGCGAAACACGCTCAGATACGCGCTCGGCAACCTGGACAATTTCGATCCCGTTATTGATTTAGTCGGGCCCAACGAAATGCTCGATATAGATCTATGGGCTCTGGCAGGGCTAAATGACGTTACCGTCAAAGTGCTGGCGGCATACGAATCCTACGATTTTCAAGCGGCTTATAATGCACTCTATAATTTCTGCACGGTGACACTGTCGGCCCGGTATTTTGACATTATCAAGGATCGGCTTTACATCCTCGCACCAAGATCACTGGAAAGGCGGTCAGCGCAGACCGCGCTGTATAAGATCGCGGATTCGTTGTGTCGTCTGATGGCACCGATCCTGGTTTTTACCGCCGACGAAGCGTGGGATAGCCTGCCGGAGCGAAAGGAATCTTCCGTACACATCGCCGAATTTCCGGCCATTGAAGAGGCTGATAATTCAGGCTTGGCTGCGGCATGGGAAAAAATATTCTCGCTTCGTGACGAGGTTTTGAGAGCCTTGGAGACTGCTCGGAACGACAAGCAGATCGGCTCGTCGCTGGAGGCAAAGGTCATTCTAACGACCGATGCCGCTACGACGCGGTTGCTGCTAGATTATTACCAGCAGCTTCGCTACATATTTATCGTCTCGCAGGTCGAGGTCCACGAAGGGACCGAGTTCGGGGTCGAGATCGCGAAAGCTGACGGGAAGAAATGTGAACGATGCTGGAATTATTCAATACACGTCGGCGATTTCGAGAAATACCCGACCGTGTGCGAGCGGTGCGCCGATGCTCTCGATGAGATCTTAGGGGAGGTTAAAAAATGACAAGGAGAATAACACAGGTTCTTGTGTTAGCTGCGGCCCTGGCCGCCGTCGGCTCCGCCCAAAGCGTTCGCACGCCCGAGAAAGGATCCGCGGAACGCACGGCCATTCTTAATACACTTCGTGTGCCGGTCGAGCGGGAACTTAAACAAAAGATCGCATTTAACCTAGACCATTTCCGGGTGGCGGGCAACTGGGCCTTTCTCGGCGGCGATCCTCAGAACCCCATGGGCGGCCGACCGAATTATCGCGGAACGCCGTATCAGGAAGCAAAGGACGCCGATATGTTCGACAATAATATCTTCGCCCTGCTGCGAAAGACCGGAGGAAAATGGAAGGTCGTGAAGTATGCGATCGGCTGCACCGATGTTTGCTACGCGGACTGGAGGCGTCGATATAAGGCCCCGAAGGCGGTTTTTCCGTATACTGAATAGTGATGGCGGTTGATTTTCAGGCCTTGATCTCGTCACCCACGGCGGCATATGCCGAGGGGCTTAGATTTTTCAGTGGAGAAGGTATGTTGAATGATGCTCTCGAACGACTCGTCAACGATCTGGACAAAAATCAGATCGAATATGCTGTCATTGGAGCCGTCGCCCTGAACCAACATGGGTATCAACGATTCACTCACGATATTGACTTACTAATGACGAGCGACGGGCTCCAGACATTCAGAGACAAACTGATTGGACTCGGCTATCGGCCAGCATTTGAGGGATCGAAGAAAAAGTTTAGAACTACTGATTCCAACGTTCCAGTCGAGATCATTCTGGCTGGCGAGTATCCAGGCGACGGCAAACCTAAGACTGTGCGGTTTCCTCAACCCGCTGAAGCATCGGTTGTCATCGATGGTGTCAAGATCATCTCGCTCGAAAAATTGATCGAGCTAAAACTTGCCTCCGGAATGACGGCCGGCGATCGACTTAAGGATCTCGCCGACGTCCAGGAACTGATCAAGATAAAGAAACTAGACTCATTATTTGCTGACAAACTCGACGAATTTGTTCGTTCGAAATATTTAGAATTGTGGCAATCAGCGGAGGACGGTCGTGCACGCGAGACCGAAGTGAATTGACCAGAAAAGACATACTTTGGAAACTAGCTTACCTCGGCTTGGCCGGCGGCGTCTTCATGATCGACCAGACCACTAAGGCCTGGGCGATGAGGACCCTTCGCTATGGCGGGGATATGCCCATAATCAGCGGCTTTCTTAATTTTGCGTATGCACAGAATACGGGTATTGCCTTTTCGATGCTGGACGATCATGGCGACACAGGAAGGTGGGGCCTATCTGCCGTGGCCTTCGTTGCATCGACGCTCGTTCTGTATTTCTTCTGGAGAACGCCAAGAACTGATGACCGCGTAATGGGAGCCCTCGCTCTGCTGCTTGCCGGAATAGTCGGAAATGTGACCGATCGGATGCGGCTGGGATACGTTATCGATTTTATCGACGTGCAATTTGGGAATTGGCATTACCCGACGTTCAATGTGGCGGATGCGGCGATCTGTTTTGGAGCTGCGTTATTGATAATCGACATGTTTCGCTCTAAGGGAAATCAGAAGTCCGAAGTCGGAAATCAGAATTAGGAGGCTCAATAGAACCGCAGACCTACTAATGGAGAGTGCGAAAAGTTTTGAAGATGTCGTGATATGGCAGAAAGCTCACCAATTTGTTTTGGATGTTTATCGTTTGACTGAAAATTTTCCAAAACACGAGCTTTTCGGTTTAACGTCCCAACTCAGACGCGCTGCGATCTCAATACCAGCAAATTTTGCCGAGGGGTTTAGGAAGGTGAGCAGACCGGATAAACTAAGGTTCTATAATATCGCCCAGGGATCCCTAGAAGAATGTCGTTATTATCTGCGGCTCTCAAAAGATCTGGGTTACGGGGATACGGATCTTATGCGGGGCAATTTAGAAGAGGTTAGCAAAATGCTTACCAGCTATATGGAAAAGATTAGGAGTGATCTCTGAAATCTGAATTCTTATTTCTGGATTCTGATTTCTCAGTTCCGAAGATATGTACCCTGAATTATTTCGCATAGGCTCATTTCCAATAACCACTTACGGCATTTTTCTGGCCGTGGGGATGCTGCTGGCATTGTTTGTCGCTTCGAGGCTCGGCGCTCGTGACGGCATTCCGCGTGAGCGCATGTACGATCTGGGGTTGTGGGCTTTGGTCGGCGGCCTGATCGGATCGAAGCTCCTGATGCTGCTGATCGAGGATAATGTCAACATTCTTTCTCTGGATTTCCTTCGTTCAGGCGGAGTCTTCTACGGTGGGTTGATCGGCGGGTTTTTGGCTATTGTCGCCCTGGTCTGGTTTTACAAACTTGAGTTTTGGAAGGTCGCTGACGCCTTTGCACCTGCCGTCGCGCTCGGACAGGCATTTGGCCGCCAGGGCTGTTTCGCTGCCGGCTGCTGCTGGGGAAAGCCGACCGACCTTTCCTGGGGCGTCCATTTTTCGGACCTCGGACACGAGTACACCGGTGTTCCGGTTATCGGGCCGAGCGGAACAGAACTTTATCTACATCCGACGCAGCTAATCGAATCGTTCACCATGCTGTCGGTCTTCGGCCTGCTCTTTTGGCTGCACAAACATAAGAAGTTTGACGGACAGATACTGATCGCCTACGGCATAATTTATTCGATATTTCGTTTTTCGATAGAGTTCATCCGTGATGATCCCCGTGGCGACCTATTTGGTCTGACTTCGGCGACCGGGCTGTCGACTTCTCAGTTGATCAGCCTGGTAGTTGCAGCGGCCTCGGTCATCTTTATGGTGATGAGGCTGCGACGGGCAAAGGTCATAGAGCCAACCGCATCGGCTGATGCTTCCTGATCTCTTCGCAAGCTATTTCTGCACGGCAATTGATGCGTATTTCTTCCATCCTTACATCACTAGTTTTATTTCTCAGCGTTTATTCGCCGTGGCGGTAAATACTGGTCGCAGGACGAAGGGCAGGCACTTCATTCGGCAAAAAGACCGCCACCGTTTTGGAATTTCTGGCAGATGCGGTTAAGTAGAAGCAGCGGCGATCATGGAAAAAGAACTCGGGGCCTCGGGTGAGAATATCGAGGCGACATTGCATTCATATGTTGCGGCGGCGGAAGACGCCGGCCGTCGGCTTGATGCCTACCTTGCCGATAAGATCGAGGGCTGGTCACGTTCGCGGCTGCAGCGGCTGATCGAGAACGAGGATGTTCTGGTCAATGAGAAGGCCGTAAAGCCGTCGTACAAGATCAGGGAAAAAGACGAGATCGAGGTCGAGTTGATAGAGGTTCCAGCCGCGCGGTTTGAACCGGAGGATATCCCGCTCGATATCATATTCGAAGACGAGCATCTGGCCGTTATAAATAAGCCGGCTGGAATGGTGGTTCACCCTGGAGCCGGCGTACAAAGCGGAACGCTGGCTAATGCGATCGCCTATCATTTCAAATTGCACAAGCCCGCGCGTAAGCAAGGGCGAAACGAAGAAGGCGACGGGTTCAAATTGCACAAGCCCGAGCGTGAGCAAGAACGAAACGAACAAGACGACGAGTACAAATTGCACAAGCCCGCGCATGAGCAAGGGCGAAACGAAGAAGGTATCGAGCACACTGTTACGGAAGTCCGAACAACTGAAGACAGGATCGGGATCGTCCATCGCCTCGACAAAGACACCTCCGGCCTTATCGTCGTTGCCAAATCCGACGAGATACACGAGGCACTCTCAGAACAGTTTCGCGAGCGGAAAGTTTATAAATCGTATGTCGCGCTCGTCCACGGAGCGACCGAGAAAAACTCCGGCACGATCGAGGCACCGATCGGCCGTAATAAACATAACCGCCTGCGAATGAAGGTCGCGACCCACGGCCGAAGCGCGATCTCCCTGTGGAAAGTTCGCCGCCGGTTTACAAAATTCACCCTTCTCGACGTCGAGATCAAAACCGGCCGCACCCACCAGATCCGGGTCCACATGGCATATATAAATCACCCAGTCGTCGGCGACGAGATCTACAACGAGGGCCGCGACAACACCATTGCCGACTCCGACGTAAAAAACGCCATCCATTCAATGGGCCGATTCTTTCTCCACGCTGAAAAGCTGACGTTTACCCACCCCAAAACCGGCGAACGCCTCACTTTCACTGCCGAACTTCCGACCGAACTCAAGAATTTCATCGAACTACTTTAAGGGCAGAAACACGACCGGTAGGGAGTGTGCTTCCTCTTATGGAATAATATCGCTAATGGCACCCTGCACCCTCGCTTTTAATTAATATGAGAAGTTTCTTTGCCGCAATTCTGTTTGTTCTGTTTCTAACGACGATTCAGTTTTCACACTCGAATGAGATCAGTCTAGTTCCGAAACCTCGAACCGCGGATTTCGGAACGGGTAGTTTCACTCTTCGAAAGGACACAAGGGTCTTGGTAACGCACGAAGGCGGCCTTGTCTCCGCTGAGTCCCTGAATGATTATTTTCGGAAGACTTATGGCTTTAAGCTGAAAATCGTCGATAAGTCTCAAGATCGAAACTTTAGTTTCTTGAAAGAAAGGAATGCCATCATTTTTCTTCCTATTGCAGTAGATTCATCTGGCGGCGATGTTAGTGAGATCAAACGTGAAAAATACTCGTTGAACGTTGAATCGGATCGGATTTATATAGGTGGGACAGTGGCGGGACGATTCTATGCTATACAAACTCTTCAACAACTGCTTCCAACTGGATTCAACAAGGAAGCTAGGATTGCGGTAACCAAGATCGTGGATTCTCCCCGCTTCCCCTACCGCGGTATGCACCTTGATGTCGCGCGGCATTTCCAGCCCGTTGAGTTCGTAAAGAAGTACATCGACCTGATGTCCCAGTATAAATTTAATTATTTTCACTGGCACCTGACTGAGGACCAGGGGTGGCGCATAGAGATCAAGAAATATCCGAAATTGACCGAGATCGGTTCGAAGCGGCCCGAGACGATGGTTGACAGGAATTTCGCACCGTACATCGGCGACGGCAAACCGCACGGCGGGTTTTACACGCAGGAGCAGATCAGGGAAGTGGTGAAATACGCGAAGGAGCGCCACATCACCGTGATCCCCGAGATCGAACTGCCCGGCCATGCGTCGGCGGCACTGGCGGCATATCCCCAATTCGGCTGCAAAACGGATCACCAATACAAGGTGCAGACGACGTGGGGAATATTCAAGGAAGTCTTTTGCCCGACCGAGGAAACATTCAAATTTCTCGAAGACGTCCTGACCGAGACGATCGCCCTCTTTCCCGATTCTCCCTACATACATATCGGCGGCGACGAGGTCCTAAAAGACCACTGGAAGGAATCGGCATTCGTTCAGGAACTCAAAAAACGCGAGAATCTAAAGGACGAGCACGAGGTGCAGAGCTATTTCATCCGCCGAATAGAGAAATTTCTGAACTCAAAAGGCAAAAAGATGATCGGCTGGGACGAGATCCTCGAGGGCGGCCTGGCACCGAATGCGACTGTGATGAGTTGGCGCGGGATGCGGGGCGGCATCGAGGCGGCAAAGTCGAAACACGACGTGATAATGACGCCGACCGATTTTGCTTATTTCGATTACGGCCAGGGCGACCCGGCCTACGAGCCGCTTAATATCGGCAGCTATGTTCCGCTCTCGAAAGTCTACGGCTTCGAGCCTGTTCCACCCGAGCTCACCTCCGAAGAGGCCAAATACGTCATCGGCGGCCAGGCGAACATCTGGACCGAATATATGAAAACCCCGCAGCACGTCGAATATATGGCCTTTCCGCGAATGTTGGCGCTCAGCGAGGTGCTTTGGTCGAAGAAAGAAGACCGCAACTTCGCCGATTTCCAGCGTCGGCTGTTTACTCATTTGCCAAGGCTTGATAAACAGAATGTGAACTACCGCATCCCCGAACCCGTAGGACTTGCCAACGCCGTGATTCCAAAGGGCCAAGCGATTAGCATTGGCGGAATTCGATCAGAGATCTCGGGAGCTACAGTCCACTTTACCGTTGATGGTTCAACGCCAACCGAGAAATCGCCTCTTATCCCTTCTCGGTTCGTTGCTAATCCGAGCGACGACGAGGTTCTTACTTTAAAGACGATCGTCGTTCTGCCAAATGGCCGAAAGAGTGCGGTTTACGCGGCGACTTTTGTACGCGGTGGGATGCGGGAACCCGACGCCACGGACGCGAGCAAGCCAGGCCTTAATTTCACCTTGGTCATCCCGAGCGAAAACCCGGAGCTAAAAAGCATGACCGAAACCGGTGAAACGCGTTCGACCGCGCTCAATCAATTTGCCCAGCGTTCCGATCTCAAAAAGCCGTTTGCGGTCACCTTCAACGGCTATTTCCGCGTTCCCGAAGACGGTATTTACGAATTTCAGGTCGATTCGACATGGGACACAACCGTCGTGCTCGGCGCAGACAAGATCATTGACGACGCCGGCACAAAAGACCGCAAGATCCGCTCGGCTATCGTACCCTTGAAGGCAGGCCTGCACAAAATGTCGTTACGATATAATCATCGCGGCGGCGATCATTCGTTCCGCTTCCGCTGGGGCATCAAAGGCCGCGGCCTAACCCAAGCCTGGGGCGGCGAGTTTGTGCATTAAGAAGCGCCCTCCCTAACGGTCGGGCTACCGACACACGCGAAGGGCGCCCTCCCGAACGGTCGGGCTTGGGACACGACGGTGGGCGTTTTTCCGGGCGCTCGGGCTACCGACATATGTCCGTGACTATGATGTAATGAGATAGTTGTGACCTTTTATACGATAAAACTTATCCTGCTGGGAATCGGCCTGGGCCTTGCGGTTGGGATAGGGCTTTATACGTTTTGGTACGGGAAGGGCTATTCCTACATGAGCAACGACCCCTCGTCGTGCGCCAATTGTCACATCATGAACGAGCAGTATGACGGCTGGTTAAAGGCCAGTCATCACACCTCAGCTACCTGCAACGACTGTCACACGCCGGAAAATTTCGTCGGTAAATACTATACAAAAGCGTCCAATGGGTTCTGGCATTCCTACTATTTCACGTTGGGCGGATTTCACGAGCCGATACGCATAACCGAGCGGAACCGTCAGGTGACCGAGCAGCAATGTCGTTATTGCCATCAGACAATGGTCGAATCGATAACCGTGTCCGAGGATCCGCAGCATTTTCAACAGGTGGCGTGTATTCAGTGTCACCGCGATGTCGGGCACATGCATTAGGAAGGGAGAAAGCATATGAGTAAGGAGAACGAAGAACTTCAGGTCGAAAACGCTGATGAAAAGGCTGAGCAGAAGAAACCGCGGACTTTCGGAATAAAGCTGGTGGCCCTGGTCGCTTTTGCTTCGTTCGCGGCCGCGATCCTCGGCCTCGCGCTCTTTACAAATATCATGGAGCGAAAGCAGGAGGGAGCGAACCCCTTCTTCCGCGTGGTCGAGCTGACGGACGACACCGAGGACCCCGCCATCTGGGGCAAGAATTTTCCGCTGCAGTACGACAGCTATCTGAGAACAGTCGACCAGGAACGGACCCGATATGGCGGCAGCGAGGCGCTTCCTAGAACGCCCACCGGTGCCGATCCCCGCTCCGTGGTCGCCCAATCGCGTCTTGAGGAAGATCCCCGGCTCATAACGATGTGGGACGGTTACGCCTTCGCAGTCGATTTTCGCGAGGAACGCGGACACGCCTACATGTTGGAGGACCAGACTTTTACCGAGCGTCAAAATGTCGTTCAGCAGCCGGGCTCGTGCATAAACTGTCATGCGTCGGCATACACAGCTTACAAACGATTAGGGAACGGCGATATTATGGCCGGTTTTGCGGAGCTTAATAAGATGCCGTACTTCGAGGCACGAAAACAGGTCTCGCATCCCGTCGCCTGCATCGACTGTCACGATTCGCAGACCATGCAGCTTAGGATCACGCGCCCGGCATTCATGAAAGGCATACAGCTCGCAAAGGCCGCTCAGGGCGTGCCCAATTTTGAGGTAAATCGCGATGCGACGCGGCAGGAGATGCGGACATATGTCTGCGGCCAGTGCCATGTCGAATATTATTTCAAAGGGCCCGAAAAAGAACTGACTTATCCGTGGAAGAACGGCTTGAAGGTCGAGAACATTACCGCCTATTACGAAGAGGTACAGCATAACGACTGGACACATAAACGGACCGGAGCGGGTGTTTTAAAGGCGCAGCATCCCGAATTTGAGATGTACAATCAAGGCATTCACGCACGAGCTGGTGTATCCTGCGCCGACTGCCACATGCCATACACCCGGCAGGGAGCGATGAAGATCAGCAGCCATCATGTGCGCAGCCCTCTGCTCAATATCAACGTTTCCTGCCAGACCTGTCATAAAGCGAGCGAGGAGGAGTTGAAGTTCCGTGTCGAAACCATCCAGACCCGGACGTACAACCTCCGAGGGATCGCGATGGACGCTCTCGTCGCTCTCATTAATGACATCAAGGCGGCCATCGAGTCGGGTGCTCCCGCGGACCGGATCGAGGCTGCGCGTAAAGAGCAGCGAAAAGCGCAGTTTTACCTGGATTTCGTTGAGGCCGAGAATTCTATGGGTTTCCATGCCCCGGCAGAAGCAGTACGAATACTTGGCGAGTCGATCAATTTTTCACGGCTGGGTCAGGTAGCTCTGCATAGCGGCGTTCCGAAAACGGCACCCGGAGCGGCGCCTTAAAGGACGATCATTTGACTGGGCCGTCGTAAATGTCCTCGGCCGCGAATCCGCGTTTTTTCACCTTCCTGAGAACCGTGCGAATTTCGCTGTCGATCTTTGTTACTAAGCGGCGGATCTTTTGCTCAGGCCTGGCCATAAAATATGTAACGTGAGCGGTCTCATAGCCGTTTGGTGAGTGCGGAGAAAAGTAGTAGTTAGAGATACAGCGTCGGACCGCGTCGGTCTTCACCTTATTTACCGAGTGCCATGACCGCTCATTAGTAGCCATCAAAACGAGGCGGTTGAAAAGGCTGGGAATCTCGACCGGCTGTGTTATTCGCTCATCCCAAAGCTCAAGGTTTCCGCCGTATTCGGGTTTCCATTCAGGCGAGATGTAATAAAGCAGATTTAGCACGCGATAGTTTTTTTGTTCGCCATCGTGGGAATTGTCGATGTGCGGGTTTAAAAAATGGCCCCTTTCCATCGCGCTCAAACCGCCAGCGTATAGGTGTGGGTCGCCGACAGCATCTCTGATGCCGGTCAGCTCGGCTACCATTTCGATCACATGCTCATCCTGCAATGCAAACGTAATGTCCGAGATCAGCGGGTCAAAGTCATCCAGAGATTTAGATGTGAATTTGCGTTCCCGAAAGCTGTTCAAAAACCTCATCCGGCTGGTTGACGGGAAAACAGAGGCGATCTTTAGGGCGTACTCCTCGGGCAGCAGACTATCAATGGCCGTATAATGAGCCGTGACGCCCTTGTCGGCAGCGAAATCGTCCTTGATCGACGAAATGCCGCGGCCGAGGCGCTCCATGATCAGGCTTACAAGCTCTTCCTTCATCGATATTCAATCTATCGCCGCGGCAGTGCGAATGCAATCTACGGAAAAAAGTTGACCATCCATGCATTGACGGCGTCTAAGGTTGTGGCTGAAAAGATAATGAGGATTTGCGGTTATGGATAGACGTTATTTTTTGAAAACAGGCGGCATAGCAATAGCGAGCTTTGGCTTTATGGCGGCCGCGCCACGCTTTCTGCACCAGTTTGCCCATGCGGCTGAATCGGCCGAGGCCTATGGCAAGAAAAAGGTCCTCGTTACGATCTTTCAACGCGGAGCGATGGACGGACTTAATATGATCGTTCCGTTCGGCGAAACCGAGTATTACAACGTCCGGCGCTCGATCGCAATACGTAAACCCGGCCACGCTGGCGGAGCGATCGACCTTGACGGTTTTTTCGGCATGCATCCGTCGATGAAGCCGCTCGAGACATTCTGGCGTGATAAGCAGTTGGCTGTCATCCAGTCGTCCGGGTCACCTGACAACACCCGCTCGCATTTCGATGCCCAGGATTATATGGAATCAGGCACGCCGGGCGTAAAGAGCACCCGAGACGGCTGGCTCAACCGCGTACTGCAGGTAATGGGCGAAAAGCAGGTCTCTCCATTCCGTTCGGTCTCAATGACACCTCAACTGCCTCGATCTCTGTATGGTAGGGCCGCGTCGGTCGCAATGACCAATCTTGCAGATTTTTCCATTAAAGCGGGCCTGTATTCGCAAAACCTGAAGGGCGGCTTTGAGGGCCTTTACGCGGAAAACGCGAAGGATACATTAGGCGAGACGGGCAAGGAGACGTTTGAGGCGGTAAACTTTCTGAAGACAGCCAATCCGGCACAGTACCAGCCAGAGAACGGTGCAGTATATCCAAACAGCGACCTGGGCAGATCGTTGAGACAGATCGCCCAACTGATCAAGGCCGGCGTTGGGCTTGAAGTAGCATTTGCGGAATCGAACGGCTGGGATACGCACATCAATCAGGGAAATCCGCAGAATCCATCGGCCGGGCAATTTGCGAATTTGGCGCGGGATTTCGGTGGCTCCATTGCCGCGTTTGGAACTGATCTCGGCAAACGTATGGACGACGTAGTTTTGCTCACTATGTCCGAATTCGGCCGGACCGTTCGTGAGAATGGTTCACGGGGTACGGACCATGGCCACGGCAATGCAATGCTGGTGCTCGGAAATTCCGTTAATGGCGGAAAAGTCTATGGCGACTGGAAGGGGCTAAAGGCAGATCAGCTACACGAAGGCCGCGATCTGGCCGTGACCACGGATTTTCGTGATATTTTCGCCGAAGCTGCGTTCAAACACATGCGGGCAAATGACCTGGCGAAACTTTTTCCGAATTATAATGCAACAAAAGCGAGGTTCAGGGGTTATTTAAAGGGTTAGTAAAATCCTCTTCATCCTCCGAGGATAACCGCCCGCAGTAGTCTCGCGGGCGGTTCTTTTTTGCAATCGAAATGAAAGGCGCCGCCGGCAGATACATTGTTGTGATCGCCTTCCCAGCCTGAGGCGTAAGTACCGCGGGCAAGTGAAAAACTACATCGTCGGCCAGCAACGTATCGAGTCCGGATGAACTCCCGGGCCGCACGATTGGGTGTCATGCTGTAATTGTTTCGTACTTCAAAACGAGATCAGTTATGGCAGCTTCTACTTTGGCACCTTGGGGTTGATAAGAGGCGTGGTTGCTTGCTTCGTGAAGAATTCATGCAATCTTTGGACAAGCACAGCGGGTTGATCACGCTGAATCCAATGGCCGGAATCTCGGACGACCACAAACGTTCCGTATCGTAGTTTTCCAAGAGCTGTCGATCGAACGGAAGCATGAGCTTCTTCGATTTCACGTGAAAATTTCGAAGCTTCAGGCTCGGGTGGAAAAGCAACAATAAACAAGACCGGAACCTCGACCCGCTCATACAAAGGTTCTGGATCGTAATTTCTATTCCCGCGCTCGATCGAATCCGAACGAAGGCAGCCGAGATCCTTAGGTTTGCAGGCCGGAGATGCAGCAAGGGTGGAGGCTTCTTGTCTTTTTGGCCAAAATCCTCCATCCAGCAGGACCACGCTTTCAAGCTTGGTCGGTGCGGCGGCCGCCACCGTAAGAGCAACTCCGCCGCCCGCCGAATGCCCAACCAAATGAACTCGTCCAAGTTCTAAGCCTTCGATCAAAGAGATGACGTCCTTCGCCAATGTCGGAAACTCATATCCGTCCCTTGGCTTATCGGTCAAGCCGGAACCGCGTCGGTCTACAGCGATAATACGATAATCTCTGGCTATTAGAGGAGCAACGCTTTTCCATATATCGGCAGAATCATAAAGGCCATGAAGGAGAACCACTGTTGATTTCCCCTTTGGATTCCATTCAAGGTAGTGAATCCGAATAGCTGGCGTTCTTAAGAATAAGGATCGAGGTTTAATGGGGCTGGAACGAGTTCCCTTCATTTGCCCGTCGTTGCCGCTGTTTTGAGCAGATATTATGGGACCCGCATTTAGGCCCCAAATCGTAAGCAGGAAAAGGATGATCTTCACTGAACTGTTCGAGCTCATTTTTTTGATGTTTGGTGACTAATCCAATTTGCTTCTTGAGCCATCGGGTCTCCCTAACTACTCCATATTAATGCAACAAAAGCCAGGTTCAGGGGTTATTTAAAGGGTTAGTAAAATCCTCATCATCCTCCGAGGATAACCGCCCGCAGTAGTCTCGCGGGCGGTTCTTTTTTTAATTGATCACATCTATCGCGCTCGGTAACGAGCCATTCTGCTGCCGCGAGAAAAGATCAATTTGCTCCCTTTTCTAACTCCTTTCTCGTGTCGCCGTGCTTATTCTGGGTGGCATACTGAAGGGCAGTTATGCCGTTTGCGTCTGTCAGGCTGCGGTCCGCGCCAGCTCTGACAAGCAGTTTAACGACGTCCTTCTTGCCGGCAGATGCCGCCATTATGAGGGCAGTTTCACCCTTGGCATTCTGAGCATCTACGTTTGGACGGGTGTTGAGGATCACCTTAACGGCGTCGTCATGACCATTGGCTGAGGCGTACATCAACGCGGTCGTCCCTACATTTCGCTGGACGGCGTCGACGTTAACGCCACGTTGAATGAGATAGTTGAGAGATGGAAGTTTGCTTTCGCGGGCCGCGATACGCATGCTCGATTCGACCGCGGCGCTCTTGACAGTGAATTTTCCTGAATTAAGCAATGCTCCCATTGCGTCAGTTGCGTTATTGAAGGCCGCGAGCGTGAAAGCGTCATTATTGTTGGGCGTCTTTATAGATACATCGGCCCCGGCCGCCAATAACCGGCTGGTCGCTGCCGGTTGGTTACTACTGGCCGCTACCATCAGGGCCGTCTGTCCATTGCTGTTGACGGTGTCGATTCCCAATTCCTCTTCGTCCAAAAGATAGTCGATCATTTCAACGCGGTTATGAGCGGCCGCACCGTGAAGCGGAAAACCGCCCTCCTCAAAACCCGGAAAGGACGAATCGGAGATTATCGCCTGAAGCGTGGGTATACTGCCGCTGGCCGCCGCGAAGTAAAGCGGAGTGTTACCACTATTCGTTCGTGTGGTGACATTTGCTCCCGCTCGAAGCAGTTGCCGGACGGACTGAGGATCGCCTGCGAAGGCGGCATAACCAAGCGAGGTGAATCCCTCATTATCGCGAACGTCGACAGTCGCCCCTTCGTTCAACAGTATTCTGATCACGTCTACGCTGCCCTTGCTGGCCGCCAGCATCAGGGCCGTCTGACCTTTGGCATTCTTCTGGTTTATGGCCTGCCCGGCTCGAAGCGCGCTGCGGACTTGCGGGCCATCCCCTCTTAAGGCAGCGTCGAAAAGCGAAATTGCCGCCGCCCCGTCGCCATTGAGGACCTCGAAATTAGTTGCGGCATAGCCTCGACCACCGAAGCCGTAATTGCACTTTCCGTCCTGCAGACGGCCTGGGTGAGATCCGCCGCTCGCAAACGCACGACAGACATAATAGTTCGTCCCCGAGCTCGACCCGCCGATAAGAGCTGTACGGGTATTAAGCTGCCTCGTCCAATATCCGCCGGTTCCGACCAAGATCTCGAAACTCCCCGACGCATATTCCGTCGTGCCCCAATTATAATTGCATTTACCCTCGACCACTTTGCCGGGAAGCGTTGTGCCGTTGTGCACAGTTCTACAGATATACAATGTCTCGCCGTTGGCCTCCTGGCCGCCGATTACGGCTCCGGCCGGAATGGAGCGGCCTCCGCGGACCCAGCGCATGCCTGGCTGGGCAGCAATATCTATCGCACCGAAGGCGATCAGTCCGAAAGCAAAGAATGCGGCCCAAAGGGCAGTGGGTTTTTTGATCGAAGGGTGAAGAGAGAAAGCGCGAGCATATGAAATCATCGTGGGTACTAAAACTCCTTTTTTTGAATGGTTAAACCGAAAATGAGGATTCTAACATTCCGCGGCATGTTGAGCCTAGGCAGAAATCCGCTCCCAGACTCAGCATGCATAAGTTATTCCATTTTTCTTAAGCGCAGTCTCAGGGCTTGTAATTTTATAAACCCTTCCGCATCATGCTGATCGTAAGCTCCGGCGTCGTCTTCGAATGTGACTACTCGCTCGCGATATAACGAATTCGGCGATTTGCGGCCGGTGATGGTTACGTTGCCCTTGTACAACTTCAATCTAACCTCGCCGTTGACGGTTTCCTGGGTTTGGTTGACCATCGATTTTAGGATCTCGAATTCGGGTGCGAACCAGAAGCCGTAATAAATGGATTCTGCGAATTTTGTACCCAGCGAATCTCTCAGTCTGCCGACCTCACGATCCATCGTGATCGATTCGAGGGCACGGTGTGCAGCTTGAAGGATCGTTACGCCCGGCGTTTCGTACACACCGCGTGATTTCATTCCGACAAACCGGTTCTCGACCAGATCGACGCGGCCGATGCCATGCTCGCCGCCGAGGAAATTGAGCTTAGTCAGCATATCGACCGCACCGTATTTTTCGCCGTCGATTGCGACCGGCTCGCCTTTTTCGAACGAGATCGTGATCTCTTGAGCTGTGTCCGAGGCATTTTCCAGCGACTTTGTCAGCAGGAAGATATTCTCCGGCGGAGCCGCCCACGGGTCTTCGAGAATGCCGCCTTCGTAGCTGATATGCATCAGATTGCGATCCATCGAATACGGTTTTTCGGCGGTCGCGGTGACGGGAATACCGTGTTTCGCACAGTATGCTATCAAATCCGCACGTCCCTTGAATTCCCAATGCCGCCAAGGCGCAATGACCTTGATGTCAGGCTGCAATGCATAATACGTCAGTTCAAAACGCACCTGATCGTTGCCTTTACCGGTTGCTCCGTGAGCAACGGCATCGGCGCCTTCCATCTGGGCGATCTCGATCTGTCGTTTGCCAATTACCGGTCGGGCCAGCGAAGTACCGAGCAGGTAAACGCCTTCGTAGAGAGCGTTGGCTTTAACGGCGGTCCAAACAAAATCCTTTACGAATTCTTCTCTTAGATCTTCGACGTACAGTTTCGATGCGCCGGTGGCCAAGGCCTTTTCTTCAAGTCCGGTCATTTCTTCGCCCTGGCCGACATCGGCACAATAGCAGACGACTTCGCAATCGTAAGTTTCCTTGATCCACAACAGCATTGCCGACGTATCGAGACCGCCGGAATACGCGAGGATGACTTTATTTATACTTTTGTTCATAAGCGAGATCTCACTACTTTCGACCTATAAAGGTTCTTTACTTTGCGAACTTCGCGTCATTGCGTGAAAATAAATTCTCACGCAAAGGCGCACAGAACGCAAAGGTGCCGGAACAGACGCCGTAAACAGTCGGGCCGCGTAGTTCACGCGTTGGCAATAGTTAAATGACAGATAATCCGGGCAAACTATGGGGCGGTCGATTTACGGAAGAACCGCACGAGACATTTGCCGAATTTAATGATTCTTTTCAATTCGACCGCAGGCTCTTCGCTGCCGACGTTCGGGCGAGCGTTGCTCACGCAAACGGATTGGCAAAGGCTGGGGTCTTGACCCTTCAGGAAGCGGAAGAGATCGTGGGCGGTCTGACGCAACTGGCTGCCGATCACATCATCGACCCCGATTTTTTCAATTCGCCTGCCGCCGAAGATGTTCATTCCTTTATCGAAGCCAAATTGATCGAGGCGATCGGCGATACGGGCCGCAAGCTCCACACCGGCCGCAGCCGAAATGATCAGGTCTCAACGGCATTTCGTAT
Organism: Pyrinomonadaceae bacterium; assembly: GCA_041748975.1. Classification (GTDB taxonomy): domain Bacteria; phylum Acidobacteriota; class Blastocatellia; order Pyrinomonadales; family Pyrinomonadaceae; genus OLB17. The sequence goes on along the minus strand of JBGTCF010000111.1, from coordinate 1,453 downwards.
ATGGCTCCGCGATGAGATCGATGCGATCGACATCTTTGTCCGCGATCTGCAGGCAGCCATGGTCGACACGGCAAATGGCTATCGCCATGCGGTGATCCCTGGTTACACGCATCTTCAGCGGGCCCAGCCGGTGTTGTTTGCACATTGGTGCCTGGCTTATTTTGAGATGTTTCGGCGCGACCGTGACCGGCTGGCGGATGTCAAAAAGAGAGTTAATGTAATGCCGCTCGGGGCCGGAGCATTGGCCGGGACCGGCTTCCCGATCGACAGGGAATCAGTTGCATCCGAACTGCGGTTTGACGCCGTTTCGGTTAACAGTCTCGACGCGGTGTCGGACCGCGATTTCGCCGTCGAGTTTGTTAGTGCTTGTTCATTGATAATGGTCCACCTTTCGCGTCTCGCCGAAGACCTGATAATTTATTGCTCGCGCGAATTCGGGTTCGTTACACTCAGTGATGCTGTTTCGAGCGGCTCGAGCCTGATGCCGCAAAAGAAAAATCCGGATGCTCTCGAACTGCTGCGAGGAAAGGCGGGGCGGGTTTTCGGGCACCAGATGTCGCTGCTTACGATGCTTAAAGGGCTGCCGCTCGCCTATAACAAGGACATGCAGGAGGATAAGGCAGCGGTCTTTGACTGCGTTGACACGGTACAGATCTCGCTGCGGGCTGCATCAATAGTTGTTGAGAACGCGGTAATTAACGAGGAACGGACCCGTCAAGCGGCGATGGAGGGCTTTCTTAACGCGACCGACCTGGCTGATTACCTCGTCAGGAAAGGCGTACCATTTCGCACGGCCCACGAAACTGTTGGACGAGCGGTCCTCTATGCAGCAGGGGAAGGTAAGGAACTGCATGATCTGACCGCGGAGGAACTGCGGACTTTTTCGTCCGTGATCGCCGAGGATGTGTTTGAGGCTGTTTCCATCGATTCGGGCCTATCGGCTAAAAACACAATTGGCGGAACGGCACCTGAACGGGTCGCCGAGGCGCTCGAGGCTGCGAAAAGGTATCTCGCGACGTAAATGGACAAGTCAGAACTTATAAAACAAGCAGCGGAGAACGAATTGCTGCAGTTTCTCGGTGTCAAGGTTGAGGTTGCTACTGCCGAGCGCGTTGTCCTGACGATGGAGGTTACGCCAAAGGTACACCAGTATGTCGGCATCATGAACGGCGGGGTTTCGCTTTACCTTTGTGAGACCGCGGCATCGATCGGCGTCGTTTCTTCGGTGGATCTCACAAAGGTTACTCCTGTGGGTATCGAAATAAACGCCAATCACCTCAGGGCCGTTTCGAAGGGAATCATTACTGTCGTGGCCAAACCGCTTTATCCGGGCCGCACGCTGAATGTGTGGAATATCGAGATCACAAACGATAAGGGCAAATTGATCTGCACATCGCGGATAACCATCCTCATACAGAAAAAAGCCGCTTTGCCGGGATAAGGGGCTTTCACA
>JBGTCF010000110.1:0-9451 GCA_041748975.1 Pyrinomonadaceae bacterium | reverse complement strand
TTCAAAGTATCTGACGATCTCGCACGACGTTCTTTTACGAAGTGGGGGTGATAAGAGGTTTCAGAATTTTACAGATCGGCTTATTATCCTCCGATCTGCAAGGCGTCTTTTCAACTTACGTGGAATTCGATTATTATTGAGCCAGCCCAAACTGGAGGACTTGTGAAAAATCTCAGCCGAACTCTGATAATTGCTATTGTTTTTCTTTTTGCACTTGCCGCCGCCGGCCAGGAAACGGAACAACGTCGATTGGAGGCACTCGCCCGCAATGTCGCGATCACGCGTGATAATTGGGGCATCGCGCACGTAAAAGGGAAAACGGATGCCGATGCTGTTTTCGGGGCAATGTATGCTCAGGCCGAGGACGACTTTAACAGGATCGAGACAAACTATCTCAATTCGATCGGCCGATTGGCCGAGGCCGAGGGTGAACAGGCGAGATGGAGCGACCTGCGGCAGCGGCTTTTCATCGATGAACAGGAGATGAAGCGGCTCTATCTGGAGAGCCCGGAATGGTTGCGAAAGCTGATGAACGCCTGGGCCGACGGGCTGAACTTCTATTTGGCGACACATCCGAACGTAAAGCCGCGGGTGATAACGAAATTCGAGCCATGGATGCCGCTGACATTTAGCGAGGGAAGTATCGGCGGCGATATCGAGTCAATTAATCTGGAGAGATTGCGAGCCCTTTTTTACGAGCCGGGACACGTGGTAACGGTCACCGAGACCCGCCAGTCGTTCAGTCAGCCGTCAGCGGAAGACTTTCTGAAGGAGCCGTCGGGTTCGAATGGCATTGCTATTTCGCCGAAAAATACGAAAAACGGCAATGCACTTTTGCTTATCAATCCGCATACGTCGTTCTACTTTCGTTCGGAATTGCAGATGACGAGCGATGAGGGCCTGAATGCCTACGGAGCCTCGACCTGGGGACAGTTCTTTATCTATCAGGGCTTTAACGAACGCCTCGGCTGGATGCACACGTCAAGCGCGGTCGATGCTATCGACGAATGGCTCGAAACCGTAATCTGGAAAGGCGAGAAACAATACTACCTGTCTGGGACCGAAGAACGGCCGATGATCGAAAAGTTGATCAAGATCAAGTACAAGGGTGATAAGGGACTGAACGAGCGTATTTTTAAGGCTAAATACACACATCACGGCCCGATCGTTCGGAAGGAAGGCGATAAACTCGTCTCAGTCGGCTTGATGAACGAACCGGTAAAGGCGTTAATGCAATCGTATGGACGGACGAAGGCCAAGAATTACGACGAGTTCAAGAAGGTGATGGAACTCAAGGCAAATTCATCTAACGCGACACTCTATGCCGATGCTGACGGGAATGCGGCGTATTTTCATCCGAATTTTGTTCCACGCCGTGATCCTAAATTCGACTGGACGAGGCCTGTCGATGGTAGTAATCCTGCCAGCGACTGGAAGGGACTGCATTCCTTTGACGAACTGCCGCATCTCAAGAATCCGGCATCAGGCTGGGTTTACAACAGCAACGACTGGCCCTGGTCTGCGGCAGGGCCGAGCAGCCTGAAACGCGAAAATTATCCGAGATACGTCGATAACGGGAGTGAATCGGCACGGGGCCGTCAGGCCGTTCGTGTGCTTGAGAATAGACGGGATTTTACCCTCGACTCGCTGACAGCGGCCGCTTATGACAGCTATCTGCCGTGGTTTGAAAAGACCATTCCGGCGCTCGTTCGGACTTGGGAGCAAACAGCTGCAGGCTCCGCTCGATCGGCATTGGCCGATCAGGTCGGCGAGCTGCGGCGATGGGACCGGCGTTGGTCAACAAACTCCGTACCGACGTCGCTTGCTGTGTTTTGGGCCGAAGATATAAGCCGACGCGTGGGTGACGCGGCCCGGCAAGAACGAATGTCGGTGGAGAATTACGTCGCGGGGAAGGCTTCGGGCGATATGCTGTTGGCATCGCTAACCGCGGCGTCCGAAAGGCTCGCCCGTGATTTTGGTTCATGGCGAACGCCGTGGGGTGAAATAAACCGCTTTCAGCGGCTGACCGGTGACATCGTGCATCCTTTCAGTGACTCTGCCCCAAGTATTCCGGTCGGATTTACATCCGGAAACTGGGGCTCGCTTGCCTCATTCGGGGCTCGTCCTTACAAGGGATCAAAGAAATATTACGGCACCAGCGGCAATAGCTTTGTCGCCGTGGTTGAGTTCGGCAAAAAGGTCCGTGCACGTGCCGTCTCCGCCGGCGGCGAAAGCGGAGATCCAAAGTCACCGCATTTCAACGACCAGGCCGAGAGATATGCCGCCGGCAACCTGCGGCCCGTTTATTTTTACCCGGAAGACCTTAAAGGGCGAACGAAATCGGTCTATCGACCTGGGCAAAAAAGAAAGTAACTCTGCGTTACTTTCTCTTCACTACGGAGATCACAACCTCCGCCGGATATTGTTTGGAATGATGGACCGCGTTCCTTGCGACCACGCCTTTGACCTCGTCGTAGTTGTTTCCACCCGTATTCATATTCCGGTCGAAGCGGGGGAAGTTGCTGCTTGAGATCTCGATCCGGAGGCGATGGCCCGGGGCAAAGTAATTGCTGGTGGTCATGGGTTGAAACTTTACCTTGTAAACTCGGTCTTTCTCCATCCACACTAGAGGTTTGTCGTAACCATCGCGGTAGCGCATGCGTTGGATGGTCTCGTCGAGATTCCAGGCTTTTCCGGTTTCGTCGACATCGATCAGTTTAACAGTGAAATCGGTATCCTTGGCGTCCGACGAAACGTACAGCGTCACGTCGATCGGCCCGCTTAGTTCAAATCCTTCTTTCAGAACATCGGTCGAGTAAACGAGAATATCATCCCGCTCTTCCATCTTGCTCTGGTCGAACGAACCACCCTGAACAGCATTTCCAGTACAGCAGACATTGCCGCCGTAAGAGGGAACCGGACTCATCGGATCGTAGGTAAAAATATCGGGCATATCTGCCGCGGGCGGCTCGGCGATGAGTTTTCCATCGCCATTGAGCGTATTAGCTTTGCCGCCGCTCGTTAGGTAAAACTTCATCGGCTCAGCCCCGACGGGCGGCCATGTTTCAGATGACTGCCATTTGTTGCTGCCCATCGTGAAGTACTGGACTTTGGGCCGTTTCAGCACATCGTTCTGTTCGCCTTTAAGAAAATGATCGAACCAGTCGTACGTCATTTTGCTGTAATCGAGCCGAGCATCGCCCATACTTCGCTGGCCGACGATCGTGTTTTCGGTCGCACGGGTGTAGCTGCAGTGTAGAACGGGTGCGATCACAGCGTATTGCTTGTCGGCAATGTCTTTATCAGCGGTCTTACGGATGTGGTTGTACATAGCGAGATTGGGCCCTGTCGAGACGTCATACCACGACATAAAATAAAAGCCGGGAATGTTGACCTTCATATTGTCATGCCAAAGGCCACCCTTGTACCACGCCGGATCATTCGGCGTGCGGTTGATCATCGCACCGCCGGTCGGCACGGGCATTTCGTCTGCGAAGAGGCCTTTAGGTCCGTCTATCGCTCTGAAAATGTCTTTCACCGGCAGATGCCTCAGAGCTTTTGACCAATCGACCGGCGCAGACTGCTGCGCGAGATCGAACCACTTTGACGCTCGAATCAGATCTTCCTGACTGGTTTTCGGATCGAATACTGGACGCACCTGGTTCTGCTGGCCATAAAGCCAAGCGATAAAGAGCATTTGCACCGCTCCGCCGCGAAACCAGTTGCCTTGCTCGTAATAAGGACCGACACGTCCGACCCCTGCTCCATAGCCCTGTGCGATCATCGTCGTAAATCCCGGAACACCACTGGCGGCGACTGCCATCTGCCATTCCGCGGTCGACGAACAACCGATCGCTCCGACCTTACCGTTTGACCAGGGCTGCGAGGTCATGGCCTTGATTGCATCTTCGCCATCCGTGGTCGGCGGTCCAAGGATGTCGTAGTTTCCTTCTGAAAAAAAACGCCCGCGTTCGTTCATGATCACATAGGCGTAGCCACGTTTTACCGCGTCGAGAACGGTCGACATATCGCGAGGTGCGCCGAGCCTGACATCCCACCAGTTAAAGTTATATGGCGTCCGAGAAAAGATGATCGGATATTGCCTATTGTTATCCTTTGGGCGGTAAATATCCGCCTGCATCCTTTTGCCGTCACGCATCGGAACCATGACCTTTCGGTAAACATTGGCCACCGACTGCAGCTCGGCCTCGATCGCATTTCGACGGGCGATCACTTCGGGCGTCGATGTCGCCTGCTGGCCTACCCCCGCTACCGCGAGGGATGCCAGGACCCAAGCCGAAAACAGAATTGTCAGTCTATTTTTCACAGAAAATACTCCTGAATGAAGGTGTTGAAACGAGATGATTCTAACGCGGATCACCTATATTTTCCATTCCAAAATACAAAGAAGCAGGAATGCCCGAATTATGAAAGGACATTGCCTTCATATTTCGTACACTCCTGCTGGGGCCTGGGAGGCCGGAAGTTAATTATGCGTTCGGATCAGGAATCTCGGTGACCCTCTGAGGACTGCTTAGCAGATTGTCTCCGGCGATCACTGAGACAGGAGCATTCCACAGAGCGAATCCGCGTCCGATCTTTGCGATTCCAAATAGATAGTATCCCTTGGGGTCTACACCTGAGAGATTCGCATCTCCCGAACTATTGGTCGTACCCGAGTATTTGGCCTTTGCAGCGATCGCACGCATTGCGGCCCGCTGAAATTCACCGTAACGATCAGGATAGACAGCCGCCAGCCCAAGGCTGCCTGCCAGACTGTTACCTTCAATAGGCTCAACCCGAGCCTCTCTGAGAACTGTTTCGACGTCGTTCTCCAGTAGATAAAATCGTGTTCCTCTCACAGACTGTTCTGATCCGTTGCTCGTTGTTACCTTCGCATTCAGCGTTACCGTGCCTTTTGTCGGAGCCGGTGCAACCGGAGCATCGGTCGACGAGCCGGGCACCGTAGTGATCTGCGCCGGCGGTGGCGGGGCAGCATCGGGAACTCTCACGGACGTCGTGTCAGATGAGGGGATCGACGACGCCTGCGTACCGGTACCCGTTCGTCTGCCGGCGACATTGACGTTTATGTTCGTATTGGCAGACTCATCGGTCCCTCGAAATGCCAGGTATGCAACGAATACCAGCAGGACAGCGAGCAGTCCGATCGGTATTAATGCCCATGTCGGAAACCCCTGCTCTCGTTCCACAGGCTCTGTAAGTACAACTTTTCTCTCCACAAGCGGCGGGGCGTGCAGCGGCCGCGCGCAATTAGGGCACGCCGTGGCCGTGGTCGAAACCTCATGTCCGCATTCTGGACAAAGTATCAATGTCATAATTATCTCCTCTAAACTCCATTTTCAAACAATCGCGACTGGAGTGTAGCAGAATCGCAGGGAAGGGAATGTTAGGAAGGATACACAAAGCACATTAACAAAAAAGCCTCGATGAATTTAACTTCACCGAGGCCAGATGGTTTGATAACCTGACGTCTTTACGTGCCGGTTTCCCAACTCGACATATATTCGATCATTTCAGGGGTTAATTCGTCTATAGAAACGCCCATCGCACGCAGTTTGAGCGAAGCGATCTCTTGGTCAACCTCGGGCGGAAGGACGTGGACGCCGGCGGGAAGCGTACCCTTATGCTTAACTAGGTACTCGGCCGAAAGTGCCTGGTTGGCGAACGACATATCCATCACGCTCGCCGGATGCCCTTCGGCAGCAGCAAGGTTGATAAGACGGCCTTCACCTAGAACAATAATACTCTTGCCGCCGTTAATACCGATGTATTCCTCAACAAACGGACGACGTTTTACGGCTTCGGCAGACATTTCCCGGAGAGCATCGAGATTTAGTTCGAGGTCAAAGTGGCCGCTGTTGCAGACTATCGCTCCGTCCTTCATCACTTCAAAGTGTTCTTTGTCAATGACATGGCGGTTGCCGGTAACTGTAACGAAGAAATCGCCTATCTTGGCGGCTTCCTTCATTGGCTGCACGCGGAAGCCGTCCATGACAGCTTCGATCGCCTTGATCGGATCGATCTCGGTAACCACAACGTTGGCGCCCATCCCGCGGGCACGCATCGCGACGCCCTTACCGCACCACCCATAACCGACTACAACCAAGGTCTTTCCGGCGAGTAACACATTTGTTGCCCGGATTATTCCGTCGAGTGTCGACTGACCGGTCCCGTAGCGATTGTCAAAGAAATGTTTGGTCTGAGCGTCATTAACGGCGATAGCAGGGAAGGTAAGAACGCCGGCTTTCAGCATCGAGTTTAATCGGACAATGCCGGTTGTTGTTTCCTCCGTCGTTCCGATGAGATTACCGATCATCTCACGCTTTTCCTTGATCATCGTGGCGACAACGTCGGAGCCGTCATCAATAATAAGGTTTGGAGCTGTATCAAGTGCCGCTTTAACGTGACTGACGTAAGTATCAGTCGATTCACCTTTTATCGCCATGACGGGGATTCCCCAATCGGCGACAAGGGAAGCGGCGACGTCATCCTGGGTGGACAGGGGATTCGACGCGATCAGAAGCGACTCTGCACCGCCGGCCTGAAGTGTGCGGGCGAGATTAGCGGTTTCAGTTGTGATATGGGCACAAGCCACGAGCTTTACGCCTGTTAGGGGCTTTTCGGCCTCAAATCGCTCGCGAATGAGCCTTAAAACCGGCATTTCACGGTCGGCCCATTCGATGCGCTGTTTGCCCTCGGGGGCGAGGTTAATGTCCTTGATGTCGTATTCCATTGAAAATCCTTCTTTAGCCATTAGTTCCAATTCCTCTTTCTGCCGCGGTTCTTAATATCGCGGCCTTATCAGTTTTTTCCCATGAGAATTCACCATTCAGGCGTCCAAAATGGCCAAAACGTGAGGTCATTTTGTAAATAGGCCGACGCAGGTCGAGCTGCTCGATGATAGCCTGGGGCGTCAATGTGAAATTCTCGCGAATTATGTCGGCGATCCGCTCGTCGTCGATCGTACCTGTTCCGTGGGTGTCAATAAACACCGATACCGGTTCAGCAACGCCGATCGCGTAAGCTAATTGCAGTGTGCATTTGTCAGCAAGACCCGCGGCAACGACGTTCTTAGCGATATATCGGGCCATATACGCCGCCGAACGGTCAACCTTGGTTGGATCTTTGCCCGAGAAAGCTCCACCGCCGTGGGGGGCATAGCCGCCGTAAGTGTCGACGATAATCTTACGTCCGGTGAGTCCGGCATCGCCCATCGGGCCGCCGATAACAAATTTTCCGGTTGGATTGATATGGTATTTAGTATCTTCGTCGAGCAGATCAGCAGGGATGACGGGCTTGATCACATGTTCCATTATGTCAGCCCGAATGTCTTCGATGTCGAGGTCCGCGGTCTGCGTCGAGATAACAACCGCCTCGACCCGGAAAGGGCGGCCGTCACGATATTCGATCGAAACCTGCGATTTACCGTCGGGCCTCAGGTATGGGATAGTGCCGTCGCGGCGAACCTGCGATAACCGGCGGGTCAGGTTATGGGCCATCTGGATCGGCATCGGCATCAACTCGGGGGTCTCATTACAGGCAAACCCGAACATCAGGCCCTGGTCACCAGCTCCGCCCGTATCTACGCCTTGGGCGATGTCCGGCGATTGGGTGCCGATGGCGTCAATTACGCTGCAGGTGTTCGAATCGTAGCCGAACTCCGCGTCGTTATAGCCGATCTCATGGATCGTGTCGCGGATTATGTCTTTGTAATTGACCTGTGCCGTTGTAGTGATCTCGCCCGCAATTACCGCGAGGCCAGTCGTTACAAGCGTTTCGCAGGCGACGCGGCCCATTGGGTCCTGCTCAAGGATCGCGTCGAGAATCGCGTCCGATATATTATCAGCAATCTTATCCGGGTGGCCTTCGGTAACCGACTCCGAGGTGAATAGAAAATTTCCGTTACTCAATGTTCGTAACTCCTTTATAGAATAGTACTAATTGGAATCTGTGATAGATAACAAAACAGTAATGATAGCCTTTTACCCGAACTGTGTCAAAACGGAAACAGAAGGTAAAAGGGGACTGAATAAAGGGAGGCTTTTAGTATCTCAGGGCCGGAAGTAAATATATAGTGTGCGTCTGATAATAGAGATTATGTATAAAAGGTTCTCGGATCTTTAATTGCAACTAACCAATCAGCTCGGGCCAGTCGTCCGGCGGTGTTTCGGTCTCATCGTCGGGCGATTCGCCGCGGTTTGAGGCTGCCGAAAGATCAATCACTTTTTGTTCAACGAAGATAGGACAATCGAGCCGCAATGCGAGAGCGATCGCGTCGGACGGACGAGCATCGAGCATAACGGGTTCATCGCTTTTATCCTTTAGCTCAATGCGGGCATAGAACGTATTGTCGAGAAGGTCTGTAATTACGACACTTGTGGCCGAAAGCTGGCACTCGACAATTACATTTCTCAGAAGATCGTGCGTCATTGGGCGCTGCGGAACGACCTTCTCGATCTCAAGCGCGATAGCGTTGGCTTCGAAAGCTCCAACCCAGATCGGCAAAACACTCTCGGAATCGACGCCCTTAAGCACCACGATTGGAGTATTGGTGTTGGGGTCCATTATCAGGGCCCCGATCTTTACTTCGACCAAACTTTGACCGTTTTCCATTTGAAGCTATTGAACCTGACCAAATAACGAATTTGCCTTGATCTCCGTGATCTTCACGTCGATAAGCTTACCAAGAAACTCCGTGGGCCCTTCGAAATTTATGATCTTATGACAAGTCGAGTGGCCGGTCAGTCCGTTCACCGTGCGAGTTGAGACACCTTCTACCAAGACTTTAAGCACTTTATTAAGATAGCGCTGTAACCTTTTGTTCTGACTGAGTTTCTGTACGCGTTCAAGCTGCATGAATCGAAGTGTCTTTTCTGCCGGTGCTACATCATCGACCATGTCGAAAGCCGGTGTTCCTGGCCGGGGCGAATACTTGAAAATATAGGCCATATCGAAGCCGCAGTACTCGACCATCTTTACCGTATCGAGAAAATCAGCCTCAGATTCGCCCGGAAAGCCGACAATTATGTCGGTGGTCAAGGCAATGTCACGGTGTGAGGAGCGAATTCGATCGACCTGTTTGATGTATTTCTCGATGGTATGCCCCCGTTTCATAGCGGCCAAAACCCGGTTGCTGCCAGATTGGACGGGTAAATGTACCCAATTACATAGATTTTCGCGGTCCTCCATGGCATCGACAATTTCCGAACGGAAATCACGCGGAAACGATGTTGTGAATTTTACCCTTTCGATCCCGGTGGCGGCGACTGCCTTTAGCAATTTTGTAAAAGCCGACTTCCCTTCAATACCTTCAAGTCCCGTTTCAGCTTCGGGGCGGTAACTGTTTACATTCTGGCCGATTAAGTGGACTTCCCTTACGCCGCGATTCTTTAGGTCATTGACTTGTTTGATGATATCCGACGCCGCAAAA
>JBGTCF010000109.1:0-5606 GCA_041748975.1 Pyrinomonadaceae bacterium | reverse complement strand
ATTCATATGCCGCGCCTTTCCCAAGCCGAGATCCGAAACAATGCGATCGCTTTTGTCCATGAGTGGAAGGACGAGACGAGCGAGCGCTCTGAGTCGCAGACATTCTGGAATGAATTCTTTCAGGTTTTTGGGCTGCGGCGTGGGGATGTGGCTGTGTTTGAAAAGTCCGGGGCAATAAGCTCGAAGTTCTGTCGTTGTGAATAGCAAGGGTTAGTGCTAGATTTTCCGGTGAACATTTCATAATCCAATTTACCCATTCCTTAGCTTATGACAAACAATATCACCCAGAAGGATTTCGAGAATATCTTCAAGAACCATCTAAAAGTCGAAACTTACTCCAAATCTATTGATAGCCTATTGAGTCCGAGATTCCTGAGTAAGACGGATTACAGTCCTTACTATCAACGAAACTAAGTCTGGGATGATCGCAAAGCATCATATTTTATTGAAAGCATTCTCTTGGGTACTGAGGTGCCACCGCTTATCTTCTTCAACAACAATTCCCAGATTGAAGTCATTGATGGAAGACAGCGCTTCGAAACAATTCTGAGATACCAACAAAATAAATTCTCGTTAGCTAGAAAAGGTTTATCCGTATTGACCCAACTCGCTAACAAATCTTTCGATGATTTGTCGAAGAAGGATCGGGGCATAATCGACATCTATGTGGAGGCGAAAATCAGGATTATTGAATTCGCAATGGTCAATGAACCGCCCCTAGATAAGTTATTAGAGGATCGGGTGAAGAAGGAAATATTCTCGCGGTACAACACGGGGATTACCCCATTAAGGAAATCAGAACCTGATAATGCTCAGTATGATGAAGACCCAATCTCCACCGCCTTTAAGAATCTTCTAAAAAAGGATCCACTTCTTAGACGGAACTTTTACACGACATTCCTGGTTCCAAAGGTAAGTTGGGAAGAATCCACCAATTGACAAGATAATGTCTTTCGTTCGGAAATCCCTTGTCCTGCCGTTGATGCCGATTAAATACCTTGCATCCGGAACTGCCCGAGCCGAGACACTCAGAAAACTCTATGACTACTTATCCGACTCGGCTGATGATGTGGATGCACTGATCGCCAGTTTTGTTCGAAAGGTAAGAGCGGTCGCGGCCGCGCGCGTCCAAGCTAAGAATGAGAATCTTCGTAGTAACCGCCTCGTTTATGAATGTCTAATATGGGGCCTTTTCATTTGCGAGACTGAAGGCCGCGATCCTCTCAAAGAATCGGAAGACCAGCTAATTAAGTTCTTAAGATATGCTTCGGAGAATATTGAGGACTATAACGATCAGGACTACCACTATCAGAAATCGGTCATGGACAGATACTTGGCTACCTCAATGTTTTTCGAGGAGAGTTTGGGTGTTGATCTAAAGGTTTATATCGAAGGAAGTGCCGAAAGGAGAGAGCATATCGCTTCGGTTAGAAAAGCGGAGGATACGTCGAGTAAGCTGAGCCAGTTGGAGTCCTTGAGGCTTAACAAGCCCGATCCCGCGAGAAATTCGATTGAGGATATTATGCGGACGATGACAAGAAGAAGATTTCTTGTCAGGCCATCCTATCAGAGGCAAGAGGTGATAAATATTACAAAAGCCTCATCAATCATCGAGTCAATACTCCTTGGCATTAGAGTGCCTCCAATTTTTATTTTTAAGCGTGAAGATGGCGTAAGCGAGGTGATCGACGGACAACAGCGAGTGCTGACGCTTTTGGGCTTCATGGGGAGCGAGTACATCGACGAAAACGGAAAATCTACTGTGTCGAAGAATCATAAGTTTCCGTTAAGAAAACTCAGAATTCTGAAGGAACTTGATGGATTAAAATTTAGCGACCTAAACGAAGTCCAACAAAACAAGATTTACGACTTTCAACTTTATGTAGTTGAAATAGAGCAAGCTAAGAACCCTGACTTTAATCCTATTGATTTGTTTATTAGGCTAAATGACCGTCCCTATCCGATTCGCGAGAATTCCTTTGAAATGTGGAACTCATGGGCCGACTACGAGATCATCCAAAAACTAAGAACCATCGCCAAGAAGCATAATGACTGGTTTTATTTGAAACAAGTTAAATCTGCGAAAGATCGCGATAGGATGGAAAACGAGGAATTAGTGACCTCTTTGGTTTTTCTTGAATATTATAAAGACAAGTCTGACCCCAGGAAGCTTCTTGACGTATATCAAAAAACGGATCGAATTAACGCGCGCATTGGCGATAAGGTTTGGGTTAGTCAGCTGCTTCAAGATGTTGCCGAAAAAGAACAGGTAAAAAGTGAGTTTCAAGTCGCAATTAAAGGAGTTGAAGCCTTTGTCAAGAAACTTAAGACGGTCCTCCTTGATACTGATAAAACGAAAGACGAGCTTTGGGAATATCTTCGAATCGAGCTAGACACAATCTTTCGCGGCGGTAAAGATAGTAGGCATTTCCGGCGGACGTTGCAGGATTTTTATGTGCTTTGGCAGTTTTTGGGTTCGCTTAATCTGGAAATGGTTAAATTCAATCGACTCGAAATAAAGAAAGAGATGAAAGTTCTTTTTAAATACATTAAGAATATTCCGGAAGAGGAACATCTGGACAATAAGGGATTTCGTACTTTCGAATCTATGCTCCTTGATTTTAAGAAAACCTATCAGAAGGATGAAAGGAAATTGGTTCTTTCGGAATCAAAAAAACTTGCCATGATTAAAGATCAGAAAAACGTAAGCCCTTTATCAGGAGCTCCTATGTTTTTGGGGGATGACATCGAGGTTGACCACTTACACGCCTTGGCAATCGGCGGCAAGGATGAAATGGAGAATCTTCAAATTACTCACAAAGACGAAAATAGATCAAAGGGAAGTCGGCCTGCGAAGTAACGGAATCGCACAGGCAGGCGAATAATTTAGATGATCAGCTTTAATTCGCCGCGTAGCGGCCACCTGACTTTTAGCCGTGGGTTTGAACCCACGGTGGGATGGAAAGGGCGATCTCGTCGCGTAGCGACGGCTGAATGAAGGAATGGCGAACACATATTCGAATTTGTTCTATCACATCGTATTCAGCACGAAGGGCCGCGTCGATCTCATCGATCAGGAGATTGAAAGCCGCGTCTGGGCTTACATCGGCGGGATCGCGCGTAAACATGGAATGACCGCGTTACAGGTTGGCGGCATCGAAAACCATATCCATGCGTTGACCATGGCAAAGCCGGTTCATTCACCGAGCCAGATCGCACAGTGGTTGAAGGGCGAATCTTCAAAATGGATCCACGAAACATTTCCGCATTTAAGGAAGTTTGGTTGGCAAGATGGTTACGGTGTGTTTTCGGTGAGCAAATCGAACGTGCCGGACGTGATCGAATATATAAAGAACCAACGCGAGCATCATACGAAGCAGACATTTGAGGACGAATATGTTTCGTTATTGAAATTGCATGGAATTGATTACGACGACCGGTATTTGTTCGATTGATCTCAATCGTCGCTACGCGACGAGGATCATTTTGTTCGATGGTCCGTGGGTTGAAACCCACGGCTAAAATCATAGACCGCTACGCGATCAAAGAGATGAACAAAAACATGGGAGAACCGACTTACAGCTGCCATCGAATCGGCCGAGCATAAGGCTGCGGCAGATTTTCGTCGGGAAGTAAGGTTATGTGTTGACCGTCAACTTTGAGGCGTAATTGCGATACAATGCTTTTATCAACGCAACGATAGTAACGAACGTCGTCACGCGCTCGGCGGAGGTTATGAGCGGAGCCGCGGTTTTCGCGGGCACGCGTGTTACGGCGCAGAGTTTGCTGGATTACCTTGCCGGCGGCCACACGTTAGAGGAGTTTTTGGAAGACTTTCCGACGGTGAAACGCGCACAGGCTGTGGAATTTCTTAGCAAACTAAGCCAGTCATTCGAGTCAGCCCTGGAGAGATGAGAGTTCTCATTGACGACAAGCCTACCGAAGAAGCTTAAGCACGAACTCACCGATCATTTCACGCAAACAGTCCCCGAAGCGCGCTTGGGCAGCAAAGCAAAACGGCGAGTTGCTCAGACTTGCAGAGCAAGAATTCGACGAACTCCTGACCAACGATCAGAACATGGAGCATCAACAGAACCTGAAACAGTTTGACCTTGCTTTCGTCGTCCTGGTCGCCTCAACGAATGATATCAACGATCTGCTCCCTTTAATGCCGTCGGTAATTGCAGCGCTCGATATCATCACACCCGGAAAGATCGTCTACATCAGATAAGCGAGTCGGTTTTACGCTTTCATTGCTGGACGTGATGTTCGGCACGTTGTGGCAAGAAAAAAGGCCACCTTTGCGGGCAGTCTTTATCGGTTGAACGAATTTGACCGGGATTTAATAGACCGACTTTTCGGCCGAGTTGATCTTGACGCCGCCGTTGGTGGTGATGACTTTGATTGGGGGCCGCCGCCGTTGAAGGCGGTGACGATCCCTTTGGCTCGCGAGCGCTGGCTAGTGGAACTTATCTCGATTGACGCAGCAGTCACCGTGGGGAGATCAACGAAAGAGCTTTTTGAAGCACGTTTCGGACAACTTCTTAGTGAGCAATGAACGTCCGCTTACGGTATTTTGGTGATCGCTATACTGCCGTTGTTCGAGGCGAGTCTAATGATCGCATCGCCGCCCTTGCCGAAGGTTCCTACAATCGTCTTAATGGGTCCGGTGGAGACGTTCTCGGTGGCGACGTCGATGGGTATCTCGCTTCTGAAGGCGCCGTAACCGTAAGTAGCCGAGATCTGTGACGAAGCTGTTGCCGGGATCGCCATGCGGATCGAGCCGCGTGACGTGCGGAGGTTATAGGATCCACCTGTGCGGATATTGCCTGAGAAAGTCACCGAGCCGGATATCGAATTGACCTCGATCTGGCGATGGTTGAGGCCCTGCAGCGAGATCGCTCCGCCATTTGTCTTGGCCTTGAACCAATCGGCGATCTCACTCGGTCCCGCTTCAAAAACGAGGATGTTACCCGTCGTGCTTTCCAGCGAAATGGAGCCGTCCGATGCTTCGACGGTAATATCGCCTCGGCCGGAATAGGCACCGATGCCGTTTGCGATATTTCGCAGCGAAATGTTGCCGCCTACGACCTTTATTTCGGCCTTTCTGACCGAATCTACTCGAGCAGTTATCTCATTGCCTTTGAGATTGAACGAGGCGTTTACCGGCACGTCGATCTCGATGTCATCGCCCCAGATACACTCGCTGACCGGTCCGACACGGCCCTTTGGCTGAACGCCGGAAACTTTGATCCAGACCGGCTCGCCAGAGGCAGGGTTTTTTTCCTGCACGGTGAAATTGAAAGTATTGCCGCCGTCGACAAAAACGCGAACCTCATCTCGGTTCCATCCTGTGATCTTGACCGAGCCCCGACTCACACACGGCAGCCAGACATTGATATTAGGATCTACTTTGATCGACTTTTCAGAGACTTCGCCCTTTATTGCCGAGGGCCACGCCGGACTGGGTTCGACCCGGACCCTGGGAACCGGTGATGGCAAAGGTGACCGTGGGCTTCTTTCCGGGGCTGTCTGGGCAGGCATCGACATCGACGCAGTCAGAGCGACGACGGCTATCAGGAGCCCCCACATTGTTATTTCAATGA
>JBGTCF010000108.1:0-22360 GCA_041748975.1 Pyrinomonadaceae bacterium | reverse complement strand
TTTACGCTTTGTCCCGGGTTCGGCCTTTTGAAACGGGATCGGGATTCGATGGACTTTTGCGTTTTAGACCGGTAAAAGTCGTTAGTATACCCACTTGTCGGAAAGCGATTCAGAGCATGGAAAATAGGTGATCTTGGTTGTTTTTGCGGAACCACTGTGCTGACAACGCCAAGTTTGCTTGTTACCATCTAATTTATTATACGGTTTCGTAACCCTTGACCTTAGTTTGGCACCGGAAAAAGGGAGGAAGTAGAATGCTTGATCAATTAGTAGAATCCAAGAGCAACTCGAAGGAAAACAAGCGGCGTAGTGAATTTATGCTGGTGACCCTTGTGATTACGACAGTCGTTCTATTGTCGAGTTGGACATACAGCCTTTTCGCAAAGGACTATGACATGAGCGGCGACGCTCTGGCATTAACAACTCTAGTAGCGCCTGTACCGGTGCCGGAGGAAGAACCCCCGCCGCCGCCTGAAAAGCAGCCAGAGCAACAAAAACAGCCCGATGTGGATGTTCGAAAAGAGCTCATCCAGAATATTATGCAGACGCCGGTTAAACCGCCGGAGGTAACGAGTGTTACCAAGAACCAGGTCAAAGAGATGCGCCTTGATCGTATCACTAAACTGGGTACAAATGATTCGGACACCGGGGCCAGGGTTGCTCCGGGTCAGGCGCGTGTCGTCGAAAGTGGCGGAACGGGCGGTTTATCAACCGGAGCGGGCACGGCTCCAACCGGTGGGAGTGATGATGCTCCTCCGCCTCCGCCGCCGCCGAAGCCAAAGCCGGTCCCTAAGACAGTTTCGGGTGGCGTGTTGAACGGTAAAGCAACCAGTTTGCCCAAACCGGCTTATCCGCCGGCCGCGAAAGCCGTTAGGGCGTCTGGAGCCGTCAGCGTGCAGGTACTTATCAGCGAGAGTGGAAGTGTCATCTCGGCTAGTGCTGTTAGTGGCCATCCCTTGTTGAAGGCTGCGGCCGTTTCAGCCGCCAGAGGCGCGCGTTTCAGCCCTACGCTTCTATCCGGCCAGCCAGTGAAGGTTTCCGGCGTTATCACTTATAATTTCGTTCCTTAAGGAATGGCTAATTCTGCGGGTGGCGTTGATTGCCGACGTCGCCTGCAGAAGATTTATATCGCTATTATTAAATTCTTGATTTCTTTGGAGGAAAAACCATGACATTTTTAGGCAGCCTGATCGCAACGGATATTTCGGGCTTTTTTATGATGTTCGCCGGCGAAGGTAGTACAGCTATCTCGTTTGGTGTATACGATATCGCAAAAAGTCTGACCATTCCGGGTTGGGGCGTTATCATCACGCTTGTGATCCAATCGGTCTACCTGATTGCTGTTGGGATCGAGCGCTGGCTGACTTATAACAAAGCCAAGACCCAGTCGCGTCAGTACGCGCCGAAGGTCGCACAGGCTTTGAAAAACAGCAATATTGATGAAGCCATCAATATTAGCGACAAACATAAAGATTCACATCTCGCGATGGTCGTTTCATCGGGCCTTAAGGAATTTGCGGCCCATCAAGGAACTTCTGAGATAACGGCTGATGAAATGGAAGCTTCGAAGCGTGCTCTCGAAAGGGCTATTGCGGTAAAGACTGCTGAGCTCAAGCGCGGCCTTGCCGGACTTGCGACAGTTGGCTCGACCGCACCGTTTGTAGGCCTGTTTGGTACCGTTGTAGGTATTATCGGAGCGTTCGTCGCTTTGGCTCAGGCTGAAAGT
Organism: Pyrinomonadaceae bacterium; assembly: GCA_041748975.1. Taxonomy (GTDB): domain Bacteria; phylum Acidobacteriota; class Blastocatellia; order Pyrinomonadales; family Pyrinomonadaceae; genus OLB17. Next base: position 20,634 of record JBGTCF010000108.1, on the reverse strand, counting down.
GCCGGTATCGGCGCTGTCGGTGCCGCTATCGCCGAAGCACTTGTTGCCACTGCTTTTGGTATCGGTGTGGCTGTGCCTGCGGTTTGGCTGTTTAACTATTTTACGAGTAAGGTCACTAGCTTTAGCGTCGAAATGGAAAATTCAGCTTCGGAACTGGTTGACTATTTTATTCGTCAGCGGGGCAAACAAATTCGGGGTTAGTCGAAAGTGAAAATTCCTAGAATTATATACAGGGAGGAAATCTGCTATGGCTGTGCAAGTTGGCGGAACCAGCGAGTTTAATTCCGAGATCAACGTAACACCGATGGTGGACGTTATGCTGGTGCTCCTGATCATTTTCATGATCGTGACCCCGCTGCTCCAACAGGGTGTTTCGGTAAACCTTCCCCGAGATACTATTAGCCCCGACGAGGATGCTGATATCACGAAGGACACATCGGTGGTCATTGCGATCCCGGACAATAGTAATTTCTATATTGGCAAGGAACTATTTCCGATTGATGCTCTTGGGGAAGTGATAAAACGACGAATGGAAGGTAAATCACCGGATAAACGAATTGTTTACATCAAGAGCGGGATCGATGTTGATTATGGACGAGTCGTCCAGGCGATCGAGACGATACGAAGGCAGGATATCGATAAGATTGGTCTTGTTGCCGATAGAAAGAAGGGAGCTACCGAAGCTCCAGCGAATTAAGCAACAACCTGCCTGCGATGCAGGCCGGTAATTAGAAGGAAATAATAATGGGAATGTCAGGACCTGGTGGTGGTGAGGGAGCCACTCCGCATATTAACGTAACTCCCTTAATTGACGTTCTGTTGGTACTTTTGATCATATTCATGGTCATAACACCTCTTAAACCCAGCCGGTTCGAGGCAAAGGTTCCGGCAGAACCTAAAGACGAAGAGCAACAGACCGTCGTTAAGCCGAATCCATTGACCCTAGTTGTTGCAATCAATCGCGAAACACAGGGGATAACGCTCAATAATGAGCCATATGGCGACGTTTCGGATACTGATAAGCTGTCAAACCGTCTTCGTGAGATCTTCAAGGAGCGAGAAAATAACGGCGTTTTCCGCGAAGGTACCAACGAGGTCGAAAAAACGATCTTTGTTAAGGCACCCAGATCTGTCAAGTATGGTGACGTCATCAGGGTCATTGACGCTGCAAAAATGGTAGGGGCGTCACCTATTGGCCTCCAGATCGATGATTTAGCAAATTAATATTGCATGAGGCCGGGGCGACACTATGGAGATTTGTGTGTGATCACCCTTGAAGGCCTGAATGGAGTCATATGATAAGATTGTCTCGTGTCGGTGCAATTGTTCTGCTGTTATGCACAGTTCTTTTAGGAACGAACTGCACTTATTATAGTCGGGTTATGGCTCGGAAAGACCTTGTTGACGGCTCTAATGCGTACAAGGACCGGAAATTTCCCGAAGCTCAGAGCCTTTTTCGCAGTGCGATAGCCCGGGATCCTAATGGTGAGTTTGTCGAGGGTCAGATGGCTCAGCTTTTTCTGGCCCGAACGCTTCATTCAGAGTATATTGGAAACCGGTCGAACAATGCTTTGGCCGAAGAAGCTGTAGCTGAATATCAGAAAGCACTAGCCTTAAATCCGAATGACCAGAGTTCCTATAAGGCGATCGCTAGTCTTTACGAAAATCTGCAGAAGACAGATCTTTGGTTGGACTGGGTAACAAAGCGTTCTCAAAACACATCCATTCCGCCTGAACAGCGAGCCGAGTCTCTTACTTCTTTAGCCGCAAAAAAGAACACTTGCGCCAATGACATTACTGATACGGATGCGGTAAAAAAGACGATCACGAAGGAAGGGAAACCGGCATTCCAGTTCGTCAAACCTGCTAATCCCGACGATTTCACCACACTTGGCAGATGCATCCAGGAGGGTACGGCCCTTATCGATCAGGCGATCAGTCTCGAGACCCCGCAAGTCAGGAATGCAGAATCATTCGACATCAAGGGAAGTTCGAACCAGGAGCTCAAGACGACTCAAGACGTGTTGAAGGTGTTCGAATCAGCTCGTTCGTATAAAGCCAGCCTCCTTGTGCAGCAAATGCGCTTAGCGGAGATGGATGGAAGAGAAGCAGAGCGTGACAAATTCAGAGACGAGTCGGAAGATGCTCGAAAGAATTTCCTGCAGCTTAGTGATGTTGTCAGAAAGATCCAGGCTGAGATCGATGCAAGGATCGCCGCAGAAGCGGCTCCGACTTCCGGTGCAGCACAAGCGGACCAATAATAATCTTCATTTTTCTTTTCAACTGGGTGGTGCTCAATTACAATTTTAATTGAGCACCACTTTTTGTATCAGCGAGATCAAAACGGAAGTGCCGCTTAAGAGGTTCAATGATCCGAATCGAGGATGTAATTGAAAAAGTTCAGCAGAACCGGTTCGGTGCGGATACTGATCTTATTCGCCGCGCTTATCTTTTTTCTGCCCTGCACCACCGAGGCCAGAAACGGGCGTCGGGCGAACCCTATCTTGTACACCCTTTGGAGGTCGCCGAGATACTCGCGGATATGCGTCTCGATGAGGTCAGTGTCTCGACTGGGCTTCTCCACGATGTTGTTGAGGATACGCTTGTAGATATGGAAACCATCAAGTCGTATTTTGGGGATGAGATAGCCTTGCTTGTCGATGGGCTCACGAAGATCGCCAATATAAGCGATCTTTCCCGGGAAAAACAGCAGGCTGAGAACGTCCGAAAGATGGTGCTCGCAATGATCACCGATGTGCGCGTGGTGCTTATCAAGCTTGCCGACAGGCTGCACAATATGCGCACAATGCAGTTTCTTAAGCCCGAAAAGCGCGAACGTATTTCGCAGGAAACGCTTGATATTTATGCTCCGATTGCCCATCGCCTAGGTATGGGTAAGATGCGAAGCGAGCTTGAAGATCTGGCTTTTCAAAATTTGTATCCGGAAGAATACAAGCGTCTCGCTCGAGACGTCGACGCCCGTCGCCCTGAACTCGAAGCTACTCTCGAAAAGATCAAATCCATAATTGCGGAGAGGCTAACGGAGAACGAAGTTCCATTTGTGGCAATCGAGGGCCGGGTCAAGCGTCTTTATTCGCTTTGGAAAAAGCTCAAAAAACAGAAGATCCGTATAGAACAGGTTTACGATCTAATAGCTGCCCGCATTATCACCGAAAACAATCGGAAGTACTGTTATCTGACAATGAGCGTCATTCACGACCGGTGGACGCCTGTTCCCGAGCGTTTTAAGGACTGGATAGCGATCCCCCGTGACAATTTGTACCAATCTCTACATACATCGGTCATCGGTGATGGTGGGCAGCCATTCGAAGTTCAGATCAGAACGCAGGATATGCATCAGATCGCTGAAGAGGGAGTAGCGGCACATTGGAAATATAAGGAAAAGAGCTTGGGCCAAACCGAAGATGACAAAAATCTGGACGAGTTGCGAAAGACCGTTGAGAAACTGCTGCTCCCGCTCGTTGAGGACAACGATGGCAATGAGGATTCGGAAGACTTCATCGAGACTCTCAAGCTTGATCTGTACCCAAAGGACGTTTATGCCTTTACCCCGATGGGAAAGGTGATCCAGCTTCCGCGCGGTGCTACACCGATCGATTTTGCTTATGCGATCCACTCTGTGGTCGGCGACACATGCACCGGAGCGAAAATAAACGGCAGGATAGTCCCACTTCGAAGCGAATTGCAGAATGGAGATGTAGTAGAGATCCTCACGACCCAAAGTTCCAAACCGTCTGGCGATTGGCTTAATCATGCCGTGACATCACGGGCTCGGAATCGCATTCGACATTATGTTTCAACCGAACAGCGGATACAGTCGATCGAAATCGGTCGGAAACTTCTCGAAAAAGAAGCGGAGAAGTTCCGCATAACCTTGAAAAAATTCGTCGGAAACGATGCTGAAATGAAGCGTATCGCGAATGAATACGGGCTCAGCCGACCCGAAGATCTATTCGCTTCAGTGGGGTATGGTAAAACCCTTCCGCGAAATATTGTTGCAAAGTTCCTTGGTGCCGAAAAATTCTCCGAGCTCGATCCGGATACACGGAAAGAGACGCGTATAAAAACAGGCATGAAAGCCGTCCGGAAATTCATTGGGATGGGCGAGGATGCGATTGTGGTGCGTGGTGTCGATAATCTCCTGATAAATCGTGCGAAATGTTGCAATCCGCTTCGAGGAGAGGAGATCATCGGCTATATATCCCTGGATAAAGGTATCGTCGTTCATAACAAACGGTGCAAGAACGTCTCTCATTTGATGATCAATAAGGAACGTATCGTCGACGTCGAATGGGCAAAGAGCGACAAAGATCAGATCCAATCGGTGCATTTGCTCGCTACTACGGAAAACCGCACAGGCATGCTTGCCGGAATCACAAATGCCATCGCAGATATCAAGACCGGAATTCGCGACGCGCGAGCCAATGTTTCCAAAGAAGACATCGGCATGATCGAGGTTACTGTGGAAGTTTTTGATAAGAAACACCTTGATAAAGTGGTTGGCGCTATTGAGCACGTTCCCGGGGTAATAGCAGTTGAAAGAATGAATTCGAAATGATTCGTAATTGATTTCGATTTTTGATCCACCAATACGACAGGGTATTTGTTTGCTTTACATGAACTGACAATTGGTGGTACGCTAGCTCGATTTAGTTTGCAGTCTGCGTAAAATCGAAGATCATTGTTTTTGGTTAGCTACTGTTTTTCTTGCCGCTTTCAGTCGACCATTTCTGTGTCGATCTCGGAATTTCAAAGTGTTTCGATCTCGATTTACTTCTGAATACTTACCTCAAGGAGAATAAACAATGAAACGAATGCTTTTGCCTTTTTTGGGCTTGGCTGTCTTGGTGACTCTCGTCGCCATCGTTCCGCAGCAGTCGGTCGAGAGCCAGGTCACAGAGAGGAAACTTGTTAAGTCGGATAAAAGAATATTCAATCAATATATCGTCGTGCTCGAGGAATGGGCAGCTGGTCCCCGTGGCGTTTTATCGAGGGCTGACGACGTTGCATGGGAACTTGGCATTGTCTACGACGGCAGAATCGACCGTGTCTACAAGCACGCGATCAACGGGTTTGTAGTTGAAATGAGCGAGAAAAAAGCCGAGGCTCTCAGTCGTGATAATCGGGTCAAGTTTATCGAAGAGGACGCTGAGATGTCGATCAACGCTGTTCAGTCCAATGCTACGTGGGGATTGGACCGTATCGATCAACGTGACCTGCCGTTGAGCGGGACGTACCAATATGACGGTACGGGTGCTGGTGTAAGGGCGTATATCATCGATACGGGCATACGAGCAACACATAATGATTTTGGCGGGCGGGTTTCGGGTGGATTTACATCCATTAGTGACGGCCGGGGAACGGACGATTGCAACGGCCATGGGACCCATGTCGCAGGCACTACGGGTGGTGCAGTATGGGGCGTCGCCAAGGGGGTTTCTGTCGTACCAGTCCGAGTATTGGATTGTCAGGGATCCGGAACGACAAGCGGCGTAATTGCAGGCGTAGATTGGGTGACTGCTAACCACGTGAAACCGGCGGTGGCGAATATGAGCCTAGGTGGCGGAGCATCGTCCGCGCTGGATACGGCCGTAGTAAATTCCATCAATGCAGGTGTGACTTATGCAGTTGCCGCAGGGAATAGCAACGCAAATGCGTGCAACTATTCACCAGCCCGCGTCGGAGCAGCGATAACTGTCGGAGCTACGACAAGTTCGGATGCGCGTGCGTCATATTCCAATTTTGGGAATTGCCTGGACCTTTTTGCACCCGGCAGTTCGATCACATCTGCCTGGTACACAAGCAATACAGCTACTAACACAATAAGCGGTACGTCGATGGCATCGCCGCACGTTGCCGGGGTCGCTGCGTTATATTTGCAAGCAAATCCGGGAGCTAGTCCGGCTGCTGTCGCAAACGCCATTGTTGGGAATGCAACTACAGGCAAAGTCACGAGCGCCGGCTCGGGTTCACCCAATTTATTGCTTTACTCACTTTTTGGCGGTGGGACCGACCCGACACCAACTCCTTCCCCATCTCCAACAGCGAGTCCGACACCAACGCCGTCCCCCACTCCGGCCGGTATTTCTTTAACGGTAACAATGACTAAGCAGCAGGGTATCAACCGTGCTAATTTATCATGGTCTGGAGCGACATCGTCCGCGGATGTGTTTCGGGATAATTCGAAAATAGCAACCGTTAGCGGAACGAGCTACGTTGACAACCTAGGCCGCGGCGGTGGAACGAGAACTTATAGAGTCTGCAATGCCGGCACATCAACGTGCTCTGCAAATGTGACTGTGAGTTATTAACTATCCGGTTTTTAATCGTATTTGAAATTGGTGCGGACGGAACCTTTTTCCGTCCGCACCGCTTTGTTTCCGGCGGCCAATCTGCTAAAATTCGCGTTTTGCTTGTGTAATCGAAAGGCGAGCAACAGAACTTATGAAACAGGTAATCTCGACCGAGAACGCACCGGGAGCAATAGGCCCGTACTCGCAAGCCATCAAGGCTGGGGGAATGGTCTTTTGTTCTGGTCAGATCCCCATCGATCCGGCCACAGGGGAATTTGTTTCTGATATCGTTTCGGAGCAGACCGATCAGGTTTTGAAGAATCTCGGCGAAGTGCTTAGGGCGGCGGGTTCTAGCCTCGATAACGTTGTAAAAACGACAGTCTTTCTAGCTGACATGGGTGATTTTGCCGAAATGAATGAAGTTTACGGACGTTATTTTAACGAGAATAAACCGGCGAGGGCGACAGTGCAGGCCGCTCGGCTTCCAAAAGATGCCCGTGTGGAGATCGATTGCATTGCATTGGCCTAGGCAATTGAAAAAGCCAAACGCTCTATATCTAGCGTTTGGCAACCATTGCGGTCATCTGAATCTCAAAGAGACTTAAGCGGCTTTGATGATCTTTCCAGACTTAATACAGCGAGTACAGACCTTCATGCGTCCATTGCCGCCGGCAGGAAGTTGAACCCGCACCGGTTGAAGATTCGGGTTAAATCGTCTTCGCGTCTTGTTATTAGCGTGTGATATGTTATTTCCAAACTGCGGGCCTTTCCCGCAAACGTCGCAGCGTTTTGCCATAATATAATTGCCTCCTGTATGAACGAGGATAAAAAGAGAGTTTTTTGGAAAAACTCGAAACAAGATTTATAACAAATACTGTAAGGTATAGTCAAGCAAGTGAAATAGATGGATAAGTTGAAAGGAGCAAAAGCAATCGTGCAAATTTTTAATTACAGGATCATAAAGGTTCTATTTGTGTCCGTATTTGCCGCGGCGATGGCCGCGTGCGGAGGAAGTGTTTCCAATTCTTCCGGACCAGTTGATCCTAATGAAACGGCCGCCAAGGTAAATGGTAAGGTGATCACAATGGAAGAGGTCGACCTTGCCGTGAAACAGCAGGCACAGGGACAAGAAACTAAGCTCTCTGCGCTGGAAATGGCTGGAGCCCGACTACAGGTCTTACAGGGACTTGTAGAACAGGAAGTAATGTTCCAGAAGGCTGAGAAAGAAAATCTGGTCCCGAGCGATGAGGAAGTAACCGTCGAGATCAACAAACGAAAGGTCGACAGTCGGCTTTCGGCTGAAGAATTCAATCGGCAAATGGAACAAGCTGGCTTGAGCGAAAGGTCATTCCGCGACACCATTAAGAAGGGACTCGCAATTCAGCGGCTAATTGATAAAGTAACAGGCCGGATCGAGTCGCCGAAAGATAGCGAGGTCGAGGCGTTCTTTAACGGGAATCCCGAGATGTTCGTCAAGAAACGGGGTGTCCGTCTCGCTGCAATCGTCGTTGATCCCACTGATAGTGGACAGGGCGATACGACCCGAAACCCCGCGGAAGCCGACCAGAGGGCCAAAGAGATACTGACGAAACTGTCTCAGCCGGGAAGCGACTTTACATCGCTGGCGCGTGAATATAGCGAAGACGGCAGCAAACTCCAGGGCGGAGATCTTGGGTATTTGAGCGAGGATGATCTGAAACAGAATTTTCCGCAGTTGGCCGCCGGCTTCATGAGTCCCGAATTTACAGTCGGCCAGATAACCAATATGGTGAACATTGGTGGTAAGGGATATATCTTCAAACTTCAAGAGAGGATCGATAAAGACGAAACCCTTACGCTGGAGAGTCCTAATGTCAGACCGCAGATCAATCAACTCTTGGTCGACAATCGCAAGCAGATTCTGGCAGCCTCCTACCAGGCGATCGCAATGAACGAGGCGAAGATCGAGAATTTTCTCGCTCGAAAGGTTGTTGACAATCCGAATGAGCTTAGCGGTGCGCGGCCTGCTGGTGCAATGACACCCGTACCGGCTAACACATCGAGCAATCCTGTGGTGAATAATACGAATGCCGTTGCGAATGCTAATTCAACGGCAAATACCAACACTGTCTCGAAAGCTAATGCCGCCGCTTCTAATGCGGCCAATACACCGGCAAACCGTTAGGTTGGACTGAGCAGAAAACCAAAGGTGAAAGGCAGATGATGTTTTTGCCTTTTGCCTTTTTATTTTTTTAACCGATATGCTTTTCAGACTTTCAGATGTGTGGAAATCCTATGGCGGGACCGAGATACTCAAGGGCGTCTCGTTCCAGGTCAACCTGTCTGAAAAAGTTGGGCTTGTTGGACGGAACGGAGCAGGTAAAACTACGGTATTTCGCATAATCACTGGACAGGAATCACCTGACGACGGCGATCTGATCAAGATGAGTGGTTTAAAGCTCGGGCTTCTAGGGCAGCACGTTGATTTTGAAGCTGGTGAAACGGTACATACAGCCGCGCTTTCTGCCTTTAAAGAGATCCATGACATTGAGGCTGAGATGCGGCGACTCGAAAAGCAAATGGAGACGGACCATTCTGCGACGGTGTTAGACAGGTACGCTGATCTCCAAGCGGCATTCGAACTCGCGGACGGCTTTTCTTATGCAGCAAGAGCGGAGTCGGTCCTTCTTGGGCTCGGCTTTCCGCCTGAAACATGGGGGACCGATGTGCAAACTCTCTCCGGTGGGCAGAAGAATCGTTTGGGTATGGCCAGGCTGCTCCTTTCAAATTCCGATGTGATGCTTTTAGATGAGCCCACAAACCATCTCGATGTCGATGCAGTCGAATGGCTGGAGGAGTTTCTTAAGGAATATGACAATACGTATGTCGTGATCAGTCATGACAGGTATTTTCTCGATCGAACGACAGATCGTGTAATCGAGATTGACCGCGGGACCGCGGTCACATACAAGGGGAATTATTCGCAGTACCTTACCGAACGCGAGCTGCGGCGTGAGCAACAGCAGCGAGAATACGAAAACCAACAGGCCTTGATCAATAAGACTCAGGAATTTATTCGACGCAATCTTGAGGGCCAGAAAACCAAACAGGCAAAATCTCGACGCACTCTGCTCGCTCGGATGGATCGTCTTGAAGCGGTTTCCAGCGAAAAATCGGGTGGTAATTTCGGCCTCAGACAAGTCGAACGGACCGGGAATAATGTCCTGACATCCGAGGATCTGACGATCGGTTATGGCGACAACGTCCTTGCGAGTAAGCTGAATTTCTCACTGCATCGGGGTGACGCTCTCGGCATTATGGGAGGCAACGGCACTGGTAAGACAACGCTTCTCAAAACTCTTCTCGGATCGATCCCGGAGCTTGACGGCAAGATCCATTGGGGAACCAAGGTGAACATCGGGTACTACTCGCAGAACCTCGAGGGGCTAGAGCCACGAAACGAGGTGATCCAGGAACTCCGCCGTGTGGCACCGTCGGCTGACAACGGAACATTGCGGGGATTCCTGGCAAAATTCTTGTTTCTTGGCGAAGACGTGTTTAAGCCTGTTTCAGCCCTTTCGGGGGGCGAAAAGGGAAGGCTTGCATTAGCGAAACTGATCTATTCGCAAAAAAACGTACTCGTTCTCGATGAGCCGACGAACCATCTTGATATTCCGTCACGCGAATCACTCGAGACCGCCCTTGAGGAGTATGACGGCACGATAATAACGGTTAGCCACGATCGTTTCTTTCTCGATAAAATAGCAAACAAGATCTTGTCGTTCGAAACTAACGGTTCTGTTACGACATTCGAAGGAAATTACAGCGAATATCACGACTGGAAGGTCGCAATTTCCGGCGCATGCAACTCGGCAGTACCAAATGGCCGTTCTGACCCTGCGATCACAACGCGTCCTGTGGAGGATTCGATCCGGAAATCAGACCCTCTCTCAAAAAATCAGCGTCAAAGTTTGGAAAAACGGATCAAGCAGATCGAAATAGAAATTCCAAAATGTGAGAAAGAGGCTGAAAGGCTTAACTCCGAGATCGCCCGGCCCGACATCGCCGCCGATTACTCGAAACTAGGTGCGTTGACAAAGGAACTCACGGCCGTCGAGATGGAGATTCGAAGGCTTTACACGGAGTGGGAAGAAGCTGCAGAACGTCTTAGTACGTAATAGTTTATACAGTTACCAAGCCCATTCGGGTATTCTAACGAATACATATCTACGTCGTAGAGGATGAAGGCACTTGCCAATATAAAGAAGCAAAACGAATTACATTATTCACAAGAGATTTCTCCGGCAGAGTCCGGTTCAATAGATTTTTTTGTAATAGAGCGGTATTCTCTATTATCTACAGACAACCGGCCCGCTTACAGGTGCCGGATGCGTCAAAAACAGTGGCATTTGCGGAAAAAGAAGCGGCTTTCGACTTACCCGTCTGATGTGCCTAAAGCGACTTCCTAATTGCGGTGGGCCTGTCGACGGAAACTAGCTGCCGTTCGAGAGGGCCACATGCCAGAATTATTTTGTAAGGATTCATGATCGTGTCCAAGATACTGTTAAAACGAAGACGAAATGCTCAAAAGCTGATAGCGGGGTGGCTTCTCGTCCTGTTTTCTACGCCTGCATTTTTGTCGGCTTCGGACACGGTAAATGCGAAACTTCTGACGTATTCAGAGATCGCTGACCTTTATAGTCAATCCAGCCTTTCGCCGGTACTTAAGTTGAGACTCAACCGGCTCCTGAATGAACCTTTTGTAAAGAATATCAGCGCACATTCTGCTAGACCTTTAATCTCGTCCTCGCCCATATTGGGAGAATATATTCGAGTCGCGCAATGGAATATTCAGCGCGGACTTGAGTTCGGAGCAATACAGGCCGTTTTCGAAGGCGAGGAGCGGGTTGCGGCGACGCTCGATCCGGTAAAGTTTCCCCCGAACAGCTTGGCTCGGAAAGTAATGCTCGAGCAGGCAGCAATGCTACGAGATGCTGACGTGATTATTCTGAACGAGGTAGATTGGGGCATCAAACGGTCTGACTACCGAAATATTCCCGAGGAACTTGCCGGACTCTTGGGTTGGAACTATGCGTTTGGAGTAGAATTTGTCGAGCTTAGTCCTGTACACAGGAACCTGCAAGGCGGAAATTCGGATCCTACCTCTCGTAGCGAGGATATCGATATCGAGCGATATAAGGGACTTCACGGGACCGCCATTCTTAGTCGTTTCCCGCTAGAAAACGTTCGACTCATCCCTTTCAAGAATCAGCCGTACGACTGGTTCGAAGGTGAAAAGAAGGGTGTCAGCCTGATCGAAAAAGGCAGGCGAAAGTTGGTGAAAGAGATCTTTCTTGAAAAAGCGATGAAAGAGGTCCGACGGGGCGGCCGGATGATGTTGATCGCTGAAATAACAGATCCTCGGTTTCCGGCAGGACGGGCGACGGTGGTCGCGACGCATATCGAGAGCCGAGCGTCCCCCTCCAATCGACGGGCGCAGCTAAACGAATTGCTCGAAACTATCAAGCCGATCCGAACACCTGTGATTGTGGCTGGCGATATGAATACGTCGACCACAGATATGACGCCGACGACAATCGAAAGGGAATTGCGAAAGCGCTTTGGAAGACCAGAATACTGGATTAAAACAGGCATCAATCAGATACTAGGCTATGGAATGCTACACGATGCCGTTTCAACGACCCTTACGTTCGGTCGAAATTATGGCGACCCCACGGTCCGTCATATTCCTATCCTTATGCCGAATGAAGAACGAAAGTTCTTTTCATTATTAAAGTCTTTCCGGTTCGAGGATGGCGGTGCGTTCGACTTTCGAGGCGAAGCATCCCGCTCGGCAGGCGGAAGGAAGAGCACTTTGGCAAATTCCAATGAGCGTGACGGAAAGGGCTTTGTGACAACTTTCCGGCTGCCTCGTCCGGTCAAATTTATCGGGAAATTCAAGCTGGATTGGATATTCGTAAAGCCCGTACACCTTTTCGATTCGTCCGACTATCAAGGCTCTTATCTTTTTGCTCCGCATTTTGGGCGGACACTAGTGGCAATAAATTCGTTAGTACCCGGTCGGATCTCCGACCATAGCCCGTTGATTGTTGACCTTCCACTTTCTGAACCGGCAATCGAAAAGCGTAGTTCTAAGAAACAATAATAGCTTGCTCGACAGGCACACTATGCGTCCGTCCCCGATTGTTTAACTGAACCAATCCTGATTATGACTCGATCCGATAATTAGGAGCTTCCTTGGTAATGATCACGTCGTGGACATGAGATTCTCTCAAGCCGGCAGACGTCATCCTGACAAATCGGGCATTTTGTTGAAGGTCGCTAATGTTTTTGCAGCCGGTGTAACCCATGCCTGCTCGAAGTCCCCCGATAAGCTGTGTAACCATTTCGGCAACGGAGCCCTTGTAAGCGACGCGGCCTTCAATTCCTTCGGGCACGTATTTTGCATCCGCGACTGTGTCTTCCTGAGAATATCGGTCACTCGAACCTTTCTTCATCGCCCCGATCGATCCCATTCCGCGATATGTCTTAAAATTACGGCCCTGGAAAAGGATGACCTCACCCGGAGCTTCTTCTGTACCAGCAAATAGCGAACCGATCATCACAGAATCGGCCCCCGCCGCGATCGCCTTTGCGACGTCGCCCGAAAATTTTACACCGCCATCGGCGATAATCGGCACATCGGAACCCTTTGCTGCGGCGACGCACTCAAAGATGGCTGTTATCTGCGGTACGCCCGCGCCGGTCACTACTCGTGTCGTGCAGATCGATCCCGGCCCGATTCCGACCTTCACAGCGTCAACGCCGGCGGAGATCAATGCTCTGGTAGCCTCCGCTGTCGCTACATTTCCCGCTATCACCTCGATCGCCGTGAACGCGGATCGCAATTTACTTACCGCAGTTAGCACACGTGAGCTGTGACCGTGGGCGGTATCGACTATTATGGCATCCACCCGGGAGGCCACGAGGGCGGCAGCGCGTTCAAGGAAGTCACCGGTCGCTCCGACCGCTGCCGCGCATCTCAGGCGTCCGAGTTCATCCTTGGCCGCAGTCGGGAAATTTATGGCTTTCTGAATGTCTTTAACTGTAATGAGACCTTTTAGATGGCCATTCTCGTCTACGACAAGCAGCTTCTCGATCCGATGCTTTTGCAGTTTTACCTTAGCTTCATCGAGGGTAGTGCCGACCGGTACGGTGACAAGCGGTTGGGGCGTCATGATCTCGGAGACCGGGATATCAAAGCGGGTCTCGAACCTCAGGTCGCGGTTCGTGATGATACCGACGAGCAAACCTCCCGCATCGACAACCGGCACGCCGCTGATCTTGTAGCGTGCCATAATGTCGAGAGCGTCGGACACCAATTTGTCCGGTTCAATGGTCACCGGGTCGACGATCATGCCTGACTCGCTTCGTTTAACTTTGTCGACTTCTTCTGCCTGTTGAGCGATTGAAAAGTTCTTATGTATCACCCCGATGCCGCCCTGTTGTGCAAGGGCTATCGCAAGGCCAGCTTCGGTCACAGTATCCATTGCCGATGAACAAAGGGGTATATTGAGTCGTATATTGCGAGAAAACCGCGTTCGCGTATCCACATCAGAGGGCAGGATCTCGGAGTATGCAGGAATGAGCATAACATCGTCAAATGTCAGCCCCTCAGTTATCTCAGTGATATTCATCTTTTCATTCTATAGCAAACAAAAAGGCCCGCAAAATCTCTCGCAGGCCGGTACATCCCTTATTTTCCCAAAACTTTTGTTAAGGGTTATCAGGCGGCGCGACCTGGTTCGCAGTTGACCGTGGTGTCGTAGCATTCCCAGCGTTTGCGGGCGGTCGCGGCGAGGGTTTTGACGGATCCGAATTAACGTTGGCAGCGGGAGCCCGTCGGGGAGCAGGTGTCGAAACGGGCCTTGCCGGCGTCGTGACGTTGATGTTTGTATCGGTGTTGGCTGAAGCGGAATTTGTAGCAGTGGGTATTATTTCAGCCGTGTTTAATTCTCCCGAGATCGCCCCCGTTTCCCAAATGCGGCCTAGATTTTCCTTATTGATCTCCCATTCGATTGCGTTTCGCCTCGGCACTAGGGGCTGAGCAGGAAGGTCGATCTTTCTGCCGTTAATGCTCAACTGAACAACGCTTGCCAGCGATCGGGAATAGCTTATTTTCAGACTTTCCTTTGGTTCAAACAACACAGAAGTGCCGGGAGCTACGGTCGAGCTCCTTGTTTTTCCATCGGTGGTGACCAAAAGCGAAACCGGTTCGCTAAGAGCGGTGAATTCCACTTTTAATGAACTAATATCAGGCGCCGGCGATGTAGATTCTGATCGGGGTTTTTCGATTGGAGCCTCAGCGGCTATGTTTGAATTTGACTGTTTGGTGTTGGCAGTTAGATCTGCGGACGGTTGACGCAAATAATCTACTAAAAACAGTACGCCCACCGTCATTAGTGCCAATATGATAGCTGCAATGATGATCGTCGGGGCCATTGACGCTGCCGAACGGTCGTCTGTAAGCACTTCAGGACGGAATACCTTCAGGTCGCCTCCATTTCCGCCCTCATTCGTAGAAATTAACCGAGTATAATCCTCGAGAGCTTCCTGCTCGTTCACACCGACAAATTTCGCAAACGATTTAACAAATCCCTTATTGAAAATACCCCCGGGAAGAATATTGTAATCGTCGTTTTCAATGGACTGAAGATAAAGGGACGAGATCCGGGTTTGTTCGGCGACATCGCTGATCGTAAACCCTCGCTCTTCTCGGGCTTGCCGCAATTTTTCACCTAAGGTTAATGACATTATTCAGTATTTCGGCCGACCACGGGCGACATGAACGTGCAAACCCTGTGTTGACTTGAAATATAGCTTTCAAATGACGGCAATGTCAATTGTTTTACCCTGAATCCTGCCGTTGTCCACCATAACGGTGGCAATCACCGGCAATAGGTTTTGGCGTTGCGTTGACTTATTATAATATCGGTAGAGTTTACAATAAGTGAGGAATCATAAATGAGTCTAGAAGCTCTGGGGATGGTCGAGACCAAAGGATTTGTAGGTGCCGTAGAAGCGGCTGATGCCATGGTTAAGGCTGCCAACGTAAAACTCGTAGGCAAAGAATATATCGGAGCCGGGTATGTCACGATTTTCGTACGCGGGGACGTCGGTGCGGTTAAGGCGGCTACGGATGCCGGAGCGGCGGCCGCTCGACGTGTCGGCGAGCTGATCAGCGTGCACGTAATTCCTCGCCCCCATGGTGAGGTCGAACGAGTTCTGCCCAAAGGTGGCTCTGTGGGATATAGCCCCGACGAACGTTCGCTTCAGGGCGGCGGAAAACAGCTCGGAGCGGGTGAGGCACAATCCCTATCGGCGGATTCGCCTACTGGAAACAAAGGAAAAGTTAACAAGTAGTGGGAACTGGGCGCAGACATCTGCAAATGTCCGGTAGCCATTTTTCCTATTATTGAATTATGGGTGACAAGGATCTGATCGCTCAACAGGAGGCACGTGACGCGGTAGAGGCCGCGTCACGTGCCTTTCAAACAGTTGCAAAGCTGGATCAGACGAAGGTCGATGAGATATGTGAAGCGATGTCGAGAGCTGCCCTCGCGGAGGCCTTCCGTCTAGGCAAACTCGCTAATGAAGAGACCGGCTTCGGCATAGCTGAAGACAAAAGAGAGAAGAACCGTTTTGCTGCCGAGGACGTATGGAATTACTTTCGCGGCCTAAAGACAGTCGGCGTAATCAGCGATACGGGGACAATCGTCGAAATTGCCAGTCCACGGGGAGTTGTGGCTGCGATCATTCCGTCAACCAACCCCACCTCAACCGCGATCTACAAGATAATTATCTCGATAAAATCCCGGAATACAATCGTGCTGTCACCCCATCCGTCCGCCGCGGGATGTATTGCCGAAACAACCCGTGTCATGAGGGAGGCTGCTGTCCGGGAAGGTCTTCCGGCCGAGGCGATCATCTGTCTTACGACTTCGACGATCGAGGGCACCGAGACATTGATGAAACATCAAAAGACTGCGGTGATCCTGGCTACGGGCGGCACCGGGCTTGTAAGAGCGGCGTATTCGTCTGGCAAGCCAGCGTTTGGGGTTGGGCCGGGGAACGTGCCTGTGTTCATCGAACGGTCGGCAAATATAGAAAAAGCGGTAACCGATATTCTCACGAGCACCTGTTTCGATAACGGCACCATTTGCGCGTCCGAGCAATCCGTAATAGTTGATGCCCCCATTGAAACTGCCGTCCGAGAACAGTTTCGTCTACAGGGCGGACATTTTCTTGACGCTGCCGATGCCGATGCGGTCGGCAAGATCCTTATGACGCCGCAACGAACGCTCAATCCGGGGATCGTTGGCAAATCGGCCCAGTACATTGCTGACCTTGCCCGAATCTCGATTCCGACGGGCACGCGCTGCCTGCTCGCAGATTGCGGCGGAGTCGGCCGCGATTTCCCATGGTCGATCGAAAAACTTTCGCCCACACTTGCTTTCTTTGTAGCGGACGGCGTCGATCAAGGGGCGGCCCGATGCCAGGAGGTGCTTCGTTTTGGCGGGATGGGCCACACCGCCGGAATGCATACGCAAAATCGCGAATCAGCCGTTGCGTACGGAAAACAAATGCCGGCCTCCCGCATTGTAATAAACTCACCGACAACTCACGGCGCTATCGGATTTTCCACGGATCTGGCTCCGTCAATGACGCTCGGATGCGGATCATGGGGAGGAAATGTCACATCCGACAATATTTCCCCGATCCATCTTATGGACATAAAGAGGGTCGCTTTCGAGACAAAGCCGGTCAATGCCAAGAGTGCGGCGGTGCAAAACACAAATTCAATACCGGTTGCTTCCGTCCAACCGTCTCCGTCTCCCAGACGGCCTGATCGGGAAAAAATAGCAGCCATTGTCGATAGTTTTCTAAGTAAAAAGCTGGCCGAGATTCCTGCTCCCGAGCTGCCTGATCCCCGAGTCGAGCCTAAAGCGATCGTTCACGAAATTACGCCTGAGAATGCCGTTCAGAAACCTGTGCCTATTTCCGCGGTCGATTTCGTCAGTGAGGACGATGTGCGCCAGGCGCTTAATGACGGAAAGAAGATTTATATTTCGAAAAAGACGATCCTGACCCCGTCGGCGAGAGACCTTGGCGAGGAAAGGGAGGTTTTTGCTCGTATCTAGCCGATGCCCCGAAGCGTTATTGAGAAAGCTATCTGCGAGAAGTGTGGGGTCGATGTCCGCGATAATACTCTTTTTTGCTACAATTGCGGCACCCGACAGGCGGACCCTGAAATGTCCGGCGGTTTCGAGAGTGAAATACGATCGTTTAATGACAACGCTGATTCTGAGCCGGTTGGCAAACCTGATACCCGATTGGAAGAGGCGACCTCAGATGGGATCAATCCGAAAGCCAAGGCTGCCCTTGATAACCTTGCCGAGCGTATCAGGATCGAACCTCCGGCGATCGACGATGAGGCGATCGCGTTGGCCGCTGCCAGACGGAAGAAGGCGCGTGGAGCTAAGTTAAAGGCCCGCGAATATGTCTGGGAACCGGTCGAAGGCCCACCCGGCCGACTAATGTTGATTATCGTCGCAGTGATAACAATCTTGGCAGCCTTGGCAATTGTTGTTACGGTCGTTTGGAAGTAAAGCGTTTTGAGGTGAATATGCAAGCACTTGGGATGGTTGAATGTTTTGGTCTCGTGGCGATGATCGAGGCAGCGGATGCGATGGTCAAATCGGCCGATGTTAGGCTCGTCGGATACGAGAAGATCGACGCCGGGCTGGTGACTGCGATAGTCAGAGGCGAGGTCGGTGCGGTCAAGGCGGCCGTCGATGCCGGTGCCGCGGCCGCCAGACGTATCGGGACGGTCACTGCCGTGCACGTTATTCCGCGTCCGCACGGTGAGGTCGATGAAGGGATCGCAGTTCTACAAACCGGAGAGACCACCAGGAAGAAGATCTCGGGAAGCGTACCCGAATAGATTATATTTCGGGGGAAATGTGTAGTGAGGATGTCCCCTCGATGCGCTTATTTTTGTGATCCCCAAGATATTACTGATTCCTAGTGGTTGGAGTTGGTCGGCTGACCGGTTGGGTAGAGGTTCCCTCTGCCACACGTCCCGCCCTTGCGATCGCTATCCGTTTTTGACTGCCGGGCCCGTCGTCTACTGCTACTTTTATCGTCCTGTATGTTCCATCCTTGCGATCGTTTGAAGGTATATAGCCTATCGAATATTGTGTTCGCAATTCGCTGGAGATCTCACGCGCGAGAGCCGGCAGCTCTGACGCTGACTTCGGGAAATATGCTTTACCGCCGGTCTCTGTTGCAAGTCTTTCTAACAATCCTTTAGCTTTCGCTTGGGGGCTTTTGCTTATAAAGCCTCCATCACTGCTTAGATCATCTACAAATCCTATGACGTAGATTTGAACATCCGATTCTCGCAAGAGCTCGAAAAGCTGTTTCTCGGTGTAAAAACTATTACGGTCCTCGCCATCGGTGACGAGGATCAAGGCACGACGCTTCCTGTCCGTGGTAGTGTTCGATTTCTCATATTCACCGACGTTTTCCGCGGCAAGATATACGGCATCGATGACGGCGGTTTGGCCGCCTTCAATATAAAGATTTTCGAGAGCGTCGTTGAGATCTACCTTTTTCTTTGTAAAAGGCTGTTCGATCTCAATCTTGTCTCTGCCCACGAACCTGATCACCATCGTTTCATCCTCGGGGCGATTGGTGTTGACAAACACTTTCCCTGCCTCGATCACCTTATCAAGCTGCTGTCGAAGGGAGCCTGAATTATCGATCACCAGAGCGTAGTTTGTAGGGACCTCGGACTGTGAGAAGAAATCGATCGTTTGCACGATGCCGTCTTCGTAGATCTTAAATTCCTTTTGCTGAATATTATTGATCGGTCTGTTATTTCGATCGATAACACGGACATTCATGTTAACTAATTCGGTGTCGATCTTGATGACATCATCGGGATCATCAATTGGAGGCGTAGGTGTCAATACCGGCCGAGTGCTCAGAGGAGTAGGCGTTGGGCCGGCAGATTGGGCATCCACGACAAAGGCCGAATGGGTGCCCGTAAGAATGCCGCCGGCAAGAAAAGAGATAGAAAGCAGCAATACAAATTTTTTCATCTCAGGTAAAACTTAACGAAAGCTGAAACTTGGCGTGGCATAATAGCCTTCACGCGATCGCACTGTTAGACGCGGCAAACCTCTTGGAGGTTTCACTTTAACTTTAACTTTTCGCCATTTTCCGTCGGGTTCGAAATCCTTAGGAATATAGCCGATGGAATATTGGTGTCGCAATTCGAGGGCAATTCGTTCAAAGATCTCATCCATTTCGATATCGCTTTGAGGATAAAACGACTTGCCGCCTGTGACAGAGCTTAGTTCATCGAGGAAAGCCTGCCCCTGCATTCCCAAAGAAGACGTGGAATCGCCACGGTCCATGATGCCGACCGCGTAAGTCACCACGTCGGATTCCTTGATTAGCCGCCGGACCTCGCCGAAATTATATCTGGAAGAATTATCCTGACCATCGCTGATCACTAGAAGTGCCCGCTTTTGATGAGTACCACGGGTGACACGTTCGACTCCGAGATAAACGGCATCATAAAGAGCGGTATTGTTTTTGGGCTGCACAAGCGTCAATTTTCTGAGAACTGCATCACCGTCTCGCGTGCGGTCCATAAGAAGCTGTGCCCGGCTGTTGAAGGCGATCAGAAAATATTCGTCAGAAGGATGACTAGTAGAGATAAATCGTTCGAGCGCTTTTCGGGCTTTTCGGATCTTATCACTACTCATCGAACCAGAAACGTCAAATAGGATCCCGATCGAAACTGGAGCGTCCTTATCGCTAAAGAAAGTTATCTCCTGCTCCTTGTTATTGTCGGTTATGGTGAATGCTTTCTGGGTCAGACCCGAGACGTAGCGGCCGAATGTATCGGTCACCGTTAGAGTCAGCGTAACCAGGTCGGTCTTGATGCGAAGCGGAACGTCAGGTTCATCGGGCGGAGTAGGTTCAGGATTTGCCACCTGTGCTGAATAAATTGAAGTTGCTAGCAACATGCACAGCATTATCCATGCGCCGCGTCGAAGTCTATCGAAAACACTCAGGCTTGGTGATTGTACAGCAAACATCCTTCTCCTATTGATCGCAATCAAATTCTATGGAAAGTGATCAAACTTCACAAGATAAAATATGGATGCCGGCCCGGCATACAGGGTTGTTCGTTTGATCTGAAATGCGCTCCAAAATATTCTGGTTGCAACAATTGGCCGTGATCTGCGTGTTATAATTCGTGATG
>JBGTCF010000107.1:0-17401 GCA_041748975.1 Pyrinomonadaceae bacterium | reverse complement strand
TATGCCGCCGAAGATATTGATCAGCACAGCCTTAACGTTCTGATCGGCGAGCAGGATCTTAAAGGCCTGTTCGACCCTTTCCTGCGAAGCACCCCCGCCCACGTCAAGGAAGTTGGCCGGTTCACCGCCAGCGAGCTTGATAATGTCCATCGTTGCCATCGCGAGGCCGGCGCCATTGACCATACAGCCGATGTTGCCGTCGAGCTTGATATAGCTAAGGTCATGCTTCGATGCCTCGATCTCGAGCGGTTCTTCCTCGTCCAGGTCGCGAAGATCAGCGAAATCCTTATGACGATACATTGCATTGTCATCGAACGTTACCTTGGCATCGAGGGCGATCAGCCGGTTGTCTTTGGTCAAGAGGAACGGATTGATCTCGACCAGGGAAGCGTCGATCTTTTCGTACGCATCATAGAGCGAAAGCATGAATTTTGTAGCCTGTCCGATCAATTCGGCGGGAATACCGAGGCCGAACGCGAGTTTGCGTGCTTGAAAGCTGCGAAGTCCAACCGAGGGATCAATCGTTTCCTTCAGGATCAGCTCCGGAGTTTCCTCGGCGACTTTCTCGATGTCCATTCCGCCGGCGGACGACGCCATGAAAACATTTCGTCCCGTCACGCGGTCGAGCGTGATCCCGAGATAAAATTCCTTATCGATGGGCAGGCCTTCCTCGATTAAAAGCGTTTTGACCTCGCGGCCCTCCGGGCCGGTCTGATGCGTAACAAGCTGCATTCCGAGGATCTTCGAAGCGATTTCCTTCGCCTCGGCGGGCGATTTGGCGAGCTTAACTCCGCCGCCTTTTCCGCGCCCACCAGCGTGAATTTGGGCTTTGACAACGACAACGTCGGTCCCCAGTTCGCGGGCTGCGGCTTCTGCTTCTTCGGGCGTTCGGGCAACAATTCCGCGAGGAACCGGTACACCAAATTCTTTAAGGATCGCTTTGCCTTGATATTCGTGGATCTTCATATTTTGAGTTTGAGTCCCGCCTTTAGGCGGCTTGGAGCCCGACAGTGCCTGCTAAAGCAGGGACTCATTACAGCAGAACGTTTACGGAGTATCGCCCGAGGGAAGCGGCTAAGCCTTTTCTATCAAATTTATCAATGTACGGATCGCCACGCCGGTAGGGCCTTTAGCCTGATGCGGCTTTACCCCGTCGGCCCAGGCTGTTCCGGCGATATCGAGATGGGCCCATTTGGCTTTATCGACAAATTCCTGAATAAAGACCGCTCCCATGATCGTTCCGGCCTTGCCGCGGGGGCCAATGTTCTTGATATCGGCAATGTCCGAGCGGATCATTTTGCTGTATTCGGGACTCAAAGGGAGCTGCCAAAAGCCTTCTCCAACCTCTTTTCCACACGACACGATATCATCGACCAGGTCCTGATCATTACCCATGATGCCGGTGTTTAGGTCGCCGAGGGCGATGATCACGGCTCCGGTGAGCGTCGCCATATCTATGATCCGGGTTGCACCCTCGCTTTCGGCATATGCTACAGCGTCTGCCAGAACAAGACGGCCTTCGGCATCGGTATTTAGGATCTCGATAGTCTTGCCGTTCATGGCCGTGACGACGTCGCTCGGGCGTGAAGCTCTTCCGTCGGGCATATTCTCGACCGCACCGATAACTCCGATCACCGGGACGGACGGTTTGAGAAGAGCGATCGACCGCATGGCTCCCATTACGGTTGCTCCGCCGGACATGTCGTACTTCATCGCGTCCATGCCTTCGCCGGGCTTGAGCGAAATGCCTCCGGTATCGAATGTAACGGCTTTGCCCACGAGAGCAATAACGTCACCCTTTTTTGACGCTTTCGCCGGGGTGTAACGCAGGACGATCATTTTCGCGGGCTGCTCTGAGCCCAGCGACACGCTGAGGATCGAACCCATCCCCAACTTTTTCATTTTGGCTTCGTCGAGTATCTCGCATTTCAGGCCGACCTCTTTTGCCATCGCCTGGGCACGTTTTGCCATCTCGGTCGGATGCAGAATGTTGGGCGGCTCATTGGCCAGATCGCGCGTGAAATTCATCGAATCGCCGATCGCCTCACCGCGCGCAATGCCGTTCTTGAGCTGGGCCGCATTGGCCTCATCGATGCAGATCACAGCAGAAGTTACGGCTCTGTCGTGCTTGTCCTTGGTCTTATATTTGTCGAGCTCAAACTGGCTGGTGATACAGCCCTGCACCGCCGACTGAGCCACATCTGTCGCATCACCGCTGAATCGGGGAAGGAGGGCCATGCGTTTGATGTTTCGCTTGCTCAGAAACCGAACAGCGGTTCCGGCAAGATGCGCGACGGAATGGAGTCCATATTCCGAACGGTCTCCGATCCCGATGAGGACCATCCGACTGGCCTTTACGGGTCCTTTCGGAGTAAAACGCAACAGCGCCGTTTCCCCGGCCTCGCCTTTGAATTCCTCAGCCTTCATGACCGAGCCGATCAGGCCGCCTGTTATTTTATCCAGTTCTTTGAGCTCGCTGCTCGAGGCTTTTTCGCCTTTAAAAACGGGGATCGCCAACGCATCCGCATCAGCCTCAGCAAAATTTCCGGTAATTCCCTGGAACTTCATTAACACCTCGTAAAATTTTTGGACGTTGATTCGAAAAAATCTCTTTAATATCTATAACTTATCTAAGCTTCTCTTTCAACTGAGCCCGCGTTTCTTTTTCGATGGTTTTTCGCATTTCAGTCTCGCGTTTGTCGTATAGCTTTTTACCCTTTGCCACACCGATCTCGAATTTTATCCGGCCGTTTTTCCAGTAAATGCGGGTTATGACGAGCGTCATCCCCTTTTGAGTGGTTTCCTTCTCAAGTTTTTCGATCTCCTTACGATGGAGAAGCAGCTTCCGCGATCGCAAGGGTTCGTGGTTGTTGATATTCCCATGCGAATACTGCGAGATGTGGGCACCCATTAGCCAGACTTCGCCATCCTTAATCGTAACGTACGACTCTTTTAGCTGAATACGCCCGACCATGATGCTCTTTACCTCGGTGCCGACCAGGACAGCCCCCGCCTCAAATTTATCAAGAATGAAATACTCATGATAGGCTTGCCGATTATTGAGGATGTCTTTGTCCATGGACATAAGGCAACGATAATGCAGAAGCCCGCGCATGAGCAAGGGCGTAACCTTCAACGTTGTGCGCTAAGCCCTTGCTACACGCGGGCTTCTGCATTAGATTATTAATAGCGCTGGGAGATCGTCTAATGGTAGGACTGCAGTCTCTGGATCTGCCTATCGGGGTTCGAATCCCTGTCTCCCAGCCAACTTCTTTTTACTCAATACTTACAATTTAATTGGAGCGCCTTTTTTTTTCAATTGTCGCTGACGCGACAACAATCTTTTTCGTCGATACTCCGTGGGTTCAAACCCACGGCTAAAATCATTTGCCGCTACGCGGCCCCAGAATCCTGCCCCTTTCGAAACAAAAGTGAGATAAATTTCGGTTTCGTTTATACTATTGCCGTTTATGAACGAGTGGCATGAGACTGAGATACGTGTGCGGTATGCTGAGACCGATCAGATGGGGATCGTTCACCATGCGAACTATCCGATCTGGTTCGAGGCGGGGCGCACTGACCTTTGTCGGGCTAAGGGATTCTCGTACAAACAAATGGAAGAGGAAGGCAACGCCCTGATGGTGGTTGCCGAGGTGTATTGCAGATACAAATCACCGGCATACTACGACGACGTGCTCACCATTAGGACACAGGTCGGCGAGATACGAAGCCGCAGCCTGCGTTTTATTTATCAGGTTTACCGGGCGAGCGACGATACGATCCTGTGCGAGGGTGAAACGCTTCATGTTGTGACAGATAAAGACAAAAAAGTCCGGACGCTTCCCGAAATATATCGCGAACGGTTTCTCGACACCGGTGAACTCGCATTTCCCGCCGATCAGGCTCCCAGTTAACCCTTCTCCATCTCAAGCTTGAAACTCGGGGGTGGGCACTCTAAACTTAAACCATGCCCGGAGCCGGAAAAGCAGAGGTCTATTTCATCGCTGCGATGATGATTTTGATCATTATCCTGAGCGTGACCGCGGTCGTGGTCTTTTTCAAGACCTATAAAAAGGAAATGCTGGAAAAGGAACTGCGTATCAAGGCAAAGGCCGCTGCAGCGGAGGAAAGTAAAGATGCCGCATCCTAATATGCTCGACATAGGCAGGGCAGCTCTGGTGGTGATCGATATTCAGGAAGCGTTTCGGAGCGCGGTGCCGGATTTTGCCCTGATCGCATCGAGGGCTTCGACCGCGGTCCGCGGTTTTCAGATGCTCGGCGTGCCCGTGTTTGTCACTGAACAGTACCCAGCCGGCCTGGGGCGAACGGCCGAGGAACTTCAGCTGGTATTCGGCGACGATACAGAGGTTTTTGAAAAGACAACGATCAGCTCATGTGGGGCTGCTCCATTTGTTCAAAAACTAAAAGAATTGGATAAGAGCCAGGTAGTGATCTGCGGCCTCGAGACGCATGTATGTGTAAATCAGACCGCACACGACCTTCTTGATCACGGATTTCAGGTACACGTTTTAACCGATTGTGTTGCCTCCCGCTTCAGCCACGACAGGGAAGCCGGACTTGCGAAAATGCAGATGAGCGGGGCAATTCCATCTTCGGTCGAGATGGCATTTTTTGAACTAATGAGGGATTCGACGCATGAGCAGTTCAAAGAAATACAGGCGTTGATACGATAAATGGATATTTTCTCTTCACTAAACCCACAACAGATCGAGGCCGTACAGACGACGGAGGGGCCGCTGCTTATACTTGCCGGTGCAGGATCGGGTAAGACGCGCGTTATCACCGTCAGGATCGCTCACCTTATCTCAGACAAAAAGGTGCCGCCGCATAGCATTCTGGCGGTGACATTTACAAATAAGGCGGCCGGCGAGATGCGGGCCCGTGTTCATGAGCTTCTCAAAGGCGAAAGGCTTCAGTCATCGCCATTGATCTCGACATTTCACAGCCTGTGCGTAAGGATACTGCGGCAGGACATCGATAAGCTCGATGAGGGCTATAACAAGTCGTTCACGATCTACGACACCGATGACACGCAGAAGGTGGTGAAGGCGTGTATCAAGGAACTTGGCATCGACGAAAAGCAGATCGCCCCGCGTTATGTGCGTAATGCGATCAGCTCGGCCAAGAACCGCGGTGAGGACAACTTGATGTTTGCGTCGAAGGTCGAGCATGGCGATGATAAGAAAGCCGCGATCGCTCGCGTCTTCAGGCTCTATGACGAGCGGCTTAATACGGCGAATGCACTCGATTTTGACGACCTTCTGATCAAGACCGTAAAGCTGCTGCGTACATCGCTCGAAACACGCGAAAAATATAATGACCGTTATAAATACATCCTGGTCGACGAATATCAGGACACAAACGCCCTGCAATTCGCTCTCATCAGCTACTTGACCGAGAAGCAGCAGAATATTTGTGTGGTTGGTGACGACGCCCAGAGCATCTACGGATTCAGGCAGGCTGATATCCGGAACATTTTGGGATTCGAAGAGCATTTTCCGTCAGCGAAGGTAATCCTGCTCGAGCAAAACTATCGCTCAACACAGACCATCCTCGACGCGGCCCACGCGATAATCGAAAACAACATCAATCAGAAGAAAAAGAAGCTGTGGACGTCAAATCAGGGCGGCGACCGGATCTTTTACTATCAGGCCTATGACGCAGACGGCGAGGCGCGTTTTGTTGCGTCTAAAATCGAGGACCATCGAAGACGTAATCCGGGCGACAGGATATCAGTCCTTTATAGAACAAACGCACAGTCGCGGCTCTTTGAAGAGGCACTTCGGCGAATGCGCATCGAATACAACATCGTCGGCGGATTTTCATTTTATGAGCGAGCCGAGGTCAAAGACATAATCGCCTATCTCAAGCTGGCGATGAACCCATTTGACGATGTCGCATTGATGCGGGTGATAAATACCCCGGCGCGCGGGCTCGGCAAGACGAGCCTGGACGAGCTTCAGAGGCAGGCTAAGGCCGCGGGATCATCGGTTTGGATGGCGATAACCTCGATCACAGATCCGGGGTTTGCGTCGGCTGTTAATCTGACCCCGCGAGCGAAGGAAGCCATCAAGGGGTTTAAACGTTCGGTCGAAAATCTGATAGCGAAAGTCCACGAAGCCGCGGGAACGGACAAACCGGTCTCGGATGTTGTTATTTCCTCCATCGAGGACACCGGATACGCAAATTCGCTGCGGGCGGAAAACACGGATGAATCCGCAGCGAGACTTGAGAATCTGGAAGAACTTGTAAACGCGGCGGTGGACTATGACAAACAGGAGGAGAGCGGGCTTCGCGATTTTATCGACCACGCCGCTCTCACGTCGGACACTGACAAATATGATCGAAATGCCGGTGTGACCCTGATGACAGTACACTCTGCGAAGGGGCTGGAATTCCCGGTAGTTTTTCTTGTCGGGCTCGAGGATGGAATTTTTCCGCATTCCCGTTCGCTAAACGATCAAAAGGAACTCGAGGAAGAGCGCCGGTTGGCTTACGTTGCTATCACAAGGGCCGAAAAGATCCTTTATGTCACGCACTCAATGCGGCGGCGGGTTTACGGTGAAGAGATAGCTGCCGAACCATCGCAATTCTTAAACGAATTGCCGCTTGAGCTTATCGAGGATCTTTCGACCAGCGCGTCATGGCTTTCGTATGCCCGAAATTCTTCGTCGATGACGGCTAAAGCTACCCTAACCGCATTGCGGGGTGAAAAGCTGCCGCCGAAGCCGGGTGTGACCTACACGGGAAAAACATATAACAGCAGCGAGGCGATAGCCGAATTTTTTAAGAAAAAAGAAGGATCGTTTCCTCAGTCACGCGAACATGGAGCTGCCAAGAAGCCCATTACGGGCATGGACAAGCTGCGCGCAATCGCCACTCCGCAGGAAAATAAGCCTGAGACAGTCGCACTCGTCGCCGGATCCCACGTGCGTCATCAAAAGTATGGGAACGGCCTAATATTGCGGCGCGAAGGCTCGGGCGACAACGTGAAACTGACCGTAAGCTTCCCGGGATTCGGCCAAAAGAAGCTGATCGAAAAATATGCCAATCTCGAAAAGATGTGAGAAAAGCTGCATAATTGTATAATCAAACTAAAAAGGGGGATGAAATGTTTCTTAAAACTCAGACTATTTTTATCGGAGCCGCGGGTATCCTTGGGGCGACCATTCTGGCAGGCTGCGGAGCTCAGCCGGCAATCAACACTTCCAACGTCACCAACGTAAATAGCAACTCAGCTAATTCCACGGTAAACAGCAATACATCAGCAAATACGAACTCGAGCGCTTCAGCATCGGTCGCGGCACGAGAACCCGAGCAATACCAGGCCACGGTTACGATCAAGGCCGAAGCGACGGGAGACCAGCAGAGGTCCGCAATGCCTACGCTTAGTGCAAATGTCGCCCGAAGCGGTAACGATCGGCGTATGGAGTTCACGATGCCCGCGGGCGGGCGAGTGGTCTTTCTCGACAAAGCTGGAACCAATTACCTGGTACTACCCGACAAACGCCAATATGCAGAGTTGAACCAGGAAGCCCTTGGTTTCGAGGTGAGGCGAATGCTCATGCCCGAACAAATCGTCGAGCAGACAAAGGCGATGCCGGGCGTGAAGTTTGTCGGTGAAGAGCAATATAACGGCCGGACGGTGCTTAAGTATCAATACGGAGCCGTCACGAACACCCAGACCCAGGCCGGACAGGTGGCAACCGAGTCATTCTTGCTCGTGGACAAGGAGACCGGCTTGCCGTTACGATCCGAAACGCATGCACAAACTCAGTCAGGTGCTAACGTGCAGGGTTTTAGCGGTATTCGGCTCGTAACGGAGATCGCCGATATTAAGTCAGTACCTGAGACCGGGATATTCGATGCGCCCACGGAATTTCAAAAGATCGAGGCGTCACAGGTAAGGGGTCAGGTCGATATGATCTTTAATACCCTGGCATCGTTTGCGGCCCAGATGATGCGGCAATCGCAGCTTGCTCCGAACCCGGCGACTTCGCCCGTGAGGTAACCGATGGCCAAATTACTAATCGGCCTCGCCCTTGGACTGATCCTGGGCGGGGCTATCACATTCTTTACTTTTGTAGGTGTTCCGAGGTCGTCACAGACACCCGGAACGCCGATCTTGCCACCTGATCCGGGCAGCTCGACTGCGTCAGCTCAGATCACTTTGAATCAGGACCTCTTTAACCAGATACTCAACACGATCTTTAGCCAGATCAGCGAACCGTCTTTCCCGCTCACTATTAATGATTCACGTTCAAGCCAACCCGTTTTCGAACAAGCAAGTTTTCAAGAAGCCCAAGCATGTGAAGGCACGATCAAGCTCCTTGCGGAGGGAAGCGGGGTCCGGTCCGGACTGCGGCTAGAGAATGAGCGGATCTCCGCACCGCTGGCTTTTACCGGAAGCTATAATTCGGCGTTTGGATGTCTGCGGTTTACGGGATGGGCACAAGCGAATCTGGAACTTCGTTTTGACAAGGCACAGCAGGCTGTATTTGGAAGCATCAATGTCGAGACTGTTAACCTTGACGGCGTAAATCCCATATTTGGCGGCCTTATCACACCGCTCGTGCAGTCGACGATAAACAATCGCGTAAATCCGATACCGATAATTCACCCAGGACAACTGGCGGTAGATATGCCGATCGCCTCGACAGGTGGAAAACTGCAGGCCGTGGTCGAAGATGTCAGGGCCGAGGTGAAAGAAAACGCATTGAACCTATATATCACATACAGCTTTAGCGGTTCACCCGTATTGTGAGTTGCGGGTTCGTTTTGGCGGTACCCGGTTTTTGATCTATTATTGGTCAGAGAATTCTGCAATCTGGCTAAACAATATGAAAAATCGAGTTTCGGGATCAGTCGCTCTTTTCATTTTATTGACGGTGGGACTTGGCTGCGGTCTTGTCGAGCGCATTCAAAAGACAGCAACAGGACCTGAATCTTCGAATTCAAACAAAACTTTAACAGACAAAGCGGTCGATACGACGGTCGGCGAAGCAAAGATCGGCGTTCCCGAGTGTGACGAGGTAATGGATTTGCTCGCTGCCGAGGCAAATGATCCGGACGACAACTTTGTCACTAAAGCTGTTAAAGCGACGTTCCTTAATAGGATAAGGGATTCGATCCGGGCGAGCGTCGAGGAGAATAAGAACGACAAAGAGGAGCTTGCCAAAACCTGCCGTGAATTTAAGTCGCAGCTTCAGAAGTTCAAGGCCGAGCAGGAAGCGAATAAATAACGACCGGCCTTATCGCTCGCTTTCGCGGCCCATAGTTTCGCTGTCCGCGGATATCGATATTGTTAGAAATGTGGAAAGCTCATTTCTGAGTTCCTGGCTGCAGAAAAAAGCCTTTTGACCGGGATGCGGGCAAAAGGCTCATGATGTCAAACTGAACGGGAGAACTCATACGATCATTATCTCGTGTTCCTTGTTCTTAGCCAGCTCGTCGATCCGGGCAATATAGGTGTTAGTGAGTTTCTGGACCTCATCCAGGCCGCTTCGTTCCTCGTCCTCAGAGATCAGTTTCTCTTTTAGCGATTTTTTTAGGAGGTCGTTCGAATTATGTCGGACATTGCGGACGGCGATGCGATGATCCTCGGCTATCTCACCGACCTGCTTTGCGAGCTGCTTACGGCGTTCCTCATTTAGTGGCGGCACCGGCAGCCTGATGACTTTGCCGTCATTTGAAGGATTCAGGCCAAGATTGGCCGAGATGATGGCACGTTCGACCATGCCGAGCTGAGTCATGTCCCAGGGCTGCACCGTAATAAGCTGAGGTTCGGGAACCGACACCGACGCCATCTGGCTGAGCGGCGTTGGGGTGCCGTAATAATCGACAGTCACAGTGTCGAGCAATCCAACGGTCGCACGACCGGTCCTGACGTTTCCCATCTTTCGTTTGAAATCCTCAATGACCAGTTCCATTTTTGGACCGGTTTCTTTAACTATTTCTTGCGAGTTCATAATTAATTCGTTACCAGGGTGCCGATCGAGAGATCGCCACACACCGCCTTAACTATATTTTCTGATTTTCGCATGTCGAAAACCATGATCGGAAGATCATTATCCTTACACAGCGAGATCGCTGAAGCGTCCATCACTTTAAGGTTTTTTTCCAGGACCTCCTGAAAAGTGATCCGATCGAATTTGACTGCATTCGGGTCCTTCATCGGATCGGCCGTATATATGCCGTCCACCTTGGTGCCCTTCATGATAACCTCGGCATTGATCTCAAGGGCTCGAAGGGCGGCCGCGGAGTCGGTCGTGAAATACGGGTTGCCGGTGCCGGCAGCGAAGATCACCACCCGCTGTTTTTCGAGGTGCCTCACGGCCCGGCGACGAATAAAAGGCTCTGCGAGCTGTGGTATATCGATGGCGGACATTACACGCGTATAAACGCCCAGATGTTCAAGTGCGTCCTGCAAGACGACCGCGTTCATGACGGTCGCGAGCATTCCGATATAATCGGCCGCCGCTCGGTCCATATTTCCGGCCGATTCCGAAACGCCGCGAAATATATTGCCGCCGCCAACAACGATGGCGATCTCAATGCCGAGGTCATGGACCGTCTTCAGTTCTCTCGCCGCGGACTCCGCAACCTTGGTATCAATACCGTAATTCTGCGAGCCCATTAAGGCCTCGCCCGAGAGCTTTAACAAGATTCGTTTGAACGCAGGTTTCATAGCGGAACGCGGACACTCTTGTCCGCCTTGGTTGGGCGCTTGTACCCGTATGCGGACAAGAGTGTCCGCGTTCCGATCGACTACCCGACCATCGACGCGACTTCGGCTGCGAAATCGTCAGCTTTCTTTTCGATGCCTTCGCCCATTTTATATCGGGTGAAGCGGCGGATCGAGATATTTTCTTTGATAGCACCGATCTTTTCGGCTACCAATTCGCCGACGGTCTTCGACGGGTCTTTGACGAACGGCTGATCGACGAGGACATTGTCCTCGTAAAATTTATTAAGCCGGCCCTCAATGATCTTGGCGAGAACGTCCTCAGGCTTTCCGGCGTTCTTCGGATCGTTCTTAAGCTGCTCCATAAGGATCTCGCGCTCCTTATCGAGGTCCGCGGCGGCCACTTCAGAACGGGTCGTGTATCGCGGATCCGTTGCCGCGATGTGCATCGCAACGTCCTTGACGAGCTGCTGAAATTCTTCGCCGCGGGAGACGAAATCGCTCTCGCAGTTGATCTCAACCATTACACCGACCTTGCCGCCCATGTGGATGTACGAACCGACCGCGCCCTCGGCGGTAACACGGCCCGACTTCTTATCAGCCGTTGCCATTCCTTTTTTGCGAAGGATCTCAGCGGCCTTTGCCTCATCGCCATCGGCTTCGACAAGAGCATTTTTACAATCGACCATTCCCGCGCCCGTTTTTTCACGGAGTGATTTAATTCCGCTTGCTGTGATTTCTGCCATAACTTTACTCCCTGATACTTGTCGTTAGTTTTCGCCTTTAGCCGGCTCACTTTTTTCTACTAATTTGAAAAGAGGCACGCTAAGCGTGGACTCAGAACTTGTAAAAAAGCGTAGCCAGTTGCCGGTTAACGGAAAAAGCTACGCTTTCAAAAATGAAATATTAAACTAGCTTGCTTTTGCTTCGCTGCTTTCTTCCGTTGTAGCTTCGATCGTTTCGGCCGATCCGTCTTCAGCATCGGGAACGATCACCTCAGCTGATTCAAGAGCGGTTTCTGCGACCGGCAGGTCCGCCGTATTTTCGGTCGGGATCTCAGCTTCGGCAGCCGCAATTTCTTCATCATCCTCGACCACTTCGTCGATCTCAGGCGATTCGATCTCGGCAACTTCATCCTCGGAAAGAAATTCCTTGGGGATCGAAATAGTCGATTCGACCACCGGCGCATCCGCGACCGGCGGAAGTGCACCTTCGCCAGCATCCTCAACTTCAACTTCTGCCGAACGCCCTTCGGTACCGACCTGACGGCCCTCGATTATTGCATCGGCAATACGCGAAGCAAACAATCTGATAGCACGCAATGCATCGTCGTTGCCCGGGATGACATGATCGATCCCGTCAGGTGAACAGTTGGTGTCAACGACGGCGACGATAGGAATATCCAGCCTGTTGGCCTCTTTGATCGCGATGTCTTCTTTACGAACGTCGATGATGAACATCATGTCAGGCATTCCGCCCATGTCCTTGATGCCGGCAAGGTTCTTCATCAATTTTTCATACTCACGGTCCAGCCCGAGGCGCTCTTTTTTGGTGAGCATCTCAAAACGGCCATCTTCGCGCATCGTTTCGATGTCCTTTAGCTTTTGGATCGATTTCTGGACCGTTTGATAATTGGTCAGCAGTCCGCCGAGCCAACGGTTGTTGACATAGTATTGCCCGCAGCGTTCAGCTTCTTCCCTGATCGCGTCCTGGGCCTGACGCTTGGTGCCGACAAAGAGCACCTTTTGATTAGGCCGCTCGGTGAGCGATTCCGTCACATAATTGAGAGCGTCGCGAAAGAGTTTCTGCGTCTTCTGCAGATCAATAATATAAATGCCGTTGCGTTCGCCAAAGATATACTCTTTCATCTTCGGGTTCCAACGGCGTACCTGGTGTCCAAAATGAACTCCTGCTTCCAAGAGTTCTTTCATCGTAACTGTTGCCAAAATCTTATCTCCTGACCTATTGGTTTATGTACTCGCGGCAGATATGTGTAACCAATGATCTGCCGCGATGGATTTTGTTCTGAGTCCCGCCTTTTGGCGGCCTTGGTGTGCCGCCTGAAGGCGGGATTCAGAACATTTAATTATCTCTTCGAGAACTGGAATCTCGCACGAGCACCCTTTTGCCCGTATTTCTTACGTTCTTTCTGTCGGGGGTCGCGTGTAACGAAACCTGCCTTTTTCAGCGATCCGCGAAGATCCGCATTAAATTCCATCAATGCACGCGTAATGCCGTGGCGAACCGCGCCGGCCTGGCCAGCTGTTCCGCCTCCGACAACATTTACAAGGATGTCGAATTTTTCAGTTGTTTCGGTCAGCCGAAGCGGCTGGCGAATGATCATCTGAAGAGCTTCGTTAGGGAAGTAGGTGTTGAAATCACGCTTGTTCACCGTGATCGTTCCCGTTCCCGGACGAAGGTAAACGCGAGCTGTTGATGTCTTTCTCCGGCCTGTACCGTAATACTGTATATCTGCCATATCTCTTTAAAGTTCAAGTTTAACGTTCCAAGTTCCAAGTCGATCGGCTCCACAACCTGGAACTTGAAACTTGGAACCTGAAACTAATCGATCTCGATCGCCTCCGGTTTTTGTGCCGTGTGCCTGTGTTCGCCATCGGCATAAACCTTTAATTTCTTTGCCATTGCCTTGCCGAGCTTGGTTTTTGGCAGCATTCCGCGAACTGCGAGCTCAATAACCTTTTCAGGCTTTCGCTCGAACATTTCCTTGACGCTCGTTTCGCGAAGGCCGCCTGGATAAAGCGTGTGACGATAATAGATCTTTTGATCGTCCTTCGCTCCCGTAAACTTCGCATGACGAGCGTTGATCACCACACAGTGGTCGCCCATATCAAGGAACGGGGTCCATGCGGGATTGTTTTTGCCCGACAAAATTCTCGCTATCTCCGTGGCGAGACGCCCCACGGTCTTCCCTTTGGCGTCGACAACCAACCACTTGCGATTCTCCGCTAAACCTTTTCCACTAGGAAAATATGTACTCATAGTCACACACCTATAACCTTATCCGCAAAAATGCGAACGAGTAGAATATCGAAAACCACGAACGCGGTCAAGTGACGAGCTGCACTAGTCTTCACTCGAACCAGAACAAAGTCCAGTTTGGCTCCGTTCACCCACGTATACATCCAGGGTAAAGCCGCTGGGGAAATTCGTGGACAGGTAGATGTAGCTCGATGGAGAGTGCTGTTTCAGATAAGGCGACTGGCTCGCGTAAGTCCGATTATGGTTTTTGCATCTTCGATTTCGCCGGTTTGGGTCATTTTCAACGCTTCGATTAACGGGATTCTGACGACTTCGATGAATTCGTCTTCGTCGAGATTCTGTTGCGTTTCTGTTAGGCCTGTTGCGAGGTAGACGAACATTTTTTCCGTCAGAAAACCTGGTGAGACGTAAAAATGTGCGATCAGGTCCATTTTGCTGGCGGTCACCCCTATTTCTTCTTCGAGTTCGCGGTGGGCGCCCTTTTCGGGCGGTTCGTCAGGCGTATCAAGACAACCTGCCGGCAATTCAAGCAGGTATTTGCCGGCGGCGTGGCGGTATTGTCGGACGAAGGCGACAGTGCCGTCGCCGAAGACCGGAACGACGACCGCGCTTCCGTTATGGGTAATAACCTCACGGTCATACTCGGATTCGCCCTCGGCGATGCGGTCTCTGCGGATGTCGAAAACGCGACCGCGGAAGACGACCTCGGAGGAGAGTGTTATGGTCATTATTCTCTGCGGTCGCCGACGTAGTCGACTAGCTGCGTTAGCCTGTCGCGGGCATCGGATGGCGGAAAATTATCCGTAAGGACGGATTTTGCAAGGGCGATCTTTTTAGCCAGGGTTTCGGCACATCGCCGCGCCTCGGCTTCGTCCGGATCGCCGAGAATCGCGGCGTCCTGTCGAAGGTCTATTATATCGTCGCTTATCTGATATGCATGCCCGAGCGATTCCGCAAAATCGGTAAGCGAATCGAGACGTTCACCGCGGGCACCGGATACGATCGCCCCTAAACGTAACGCAAGACGAATGAGCGATGATGTTTTCAGATTGAGGACGCCGCCGAACTTCGCCCGAGCGCATGTCTTACACTGATTTCCGGTCGCGATCATCAAGTCGACCGACTGCCCGCCAACCATTCCGCCGGGCCCAACGCAGTCAACCATCTCAAGAATCGCATTAACCGACCGTTCGCGATCGCTGCGTCCATCGAGCGTGACGAGTTGGTAAGAATGATTCAAAAAACCTATCGCAACCAACGTCGAGAGCCCCTCTCCGAATTGTTCGTGAAGGGCTAATTTCCCCCGGCGGTGCGGAGAATCGTCCATGCAAGGCAGATCGTCGAAAATCAGTGAACTTGTGTGAATGTATTCAACGGCCGCCGCCGCGTTAACTACGCCGGCTGGATCACCTCCGAAAAGCTCGGCTCCAAGAAATGTAAGCATCGGGCGCAGCCGCTTACCGCCCGGAAAAACTGCGTAACGGACAGCATCATTGAAACGGGATTCGACCGCAGCCGGGGCAAACGGCAGATTGCTCTCAAGAGCAAGCTCAATCCGTGGCCTGTTCGCGGCCACGTAGAGCCAGAGGTCGTTGATCTTGGTCTGATACTTTACAGTCATCTAAACTCGTAAATGTCCGTTTCGCCGGTGATCGCAAAACGGATGCGTTTCGAAATAAACAATGAATCTGAGATAGACTATAGCGCGAAACATAGAATTTTACGCGGCTCTTTCTGCACTTTCAGTCGTCTGGGCCGTTACGCTCATTATTGGAATACTACATTATGGATGAAAAGTTTCTCGCCGCCGGACTCGCCGAATGCCAGGCGATAACCAAGAAGTACGGCACGAGCTATTATTTCGCCACACAGTTCTTCCCCAAAGAGGTGCGGGAGGGCATTTATGCCGTTTACGCATTTGCCCGTATTCCTGACGAAATAGTCGACGGTAAGGCAAAGATCGGTAAGGTTGAAACCATCGCACAACTCGAAGAATGGCGTGCTCGTTGGCGGGCGGCGATGAATGACGGCCGAAGCGATGACAGCGTCATGAACGCAATTGTTTATTATTTTCGCAAGTTTAATATCCCGGTCGAAGAAGGCGAGGCTTTTCTAAAATCCATGTTTATGGATGAGGAACGCGACACCTATGCCAACTATGCGGAACTTGAGGAATATATGTACGGCTCGGCAGGCGTGATCGGGTTAATGGTGACGCGGATTGTCGGATATTCGACTGACAATGCATTTTCTCACGCTTTGAAGCTGGGGTACGCATTTCAGATCACGAATTTCCTGCGTGATATTCGCGAGGATTACGAAGAACTTGGTCGCGTTTACATGCCGCAGGACGAATTGCGGCGTTTTGGTCTCACGAATGACGATATCTCAGAACGCGTTTGGGATGAGCGTTTCGTGGATTTTATGAAATTCCAGATCGAGCGTAATCGCAGGATATACCGCGAAGCTCTGCCCGGCATCCCGATGCTCGCGTTTCGTGGCCGTCTAGCAGTTCGGATCTCATATGTTCTCTATAAAGCGATCTTAGCTGAAGTAGAGCGGGTCAATTACAATATTTATTTAGGACGCGTGCGGACGAATTTCAGGCAAAAACTGTGGCTTTCGGCAAAGGCTCTGGTTGGGGTATATGAATGACCGTCGGTAACGCTGGCGTCCCTCGCCTGCAGGCGTTCCCGCTTTTGGGACGCTAACGTCCGGAGGATTGTCAGACCCGCATTGCATGACGTCAGAGCAAACAGCGTCGCAGGCGAAGGCTCCTGCGTTCCAGCTCAGAATATGAAAAAAATAGTTATCATCGGGGCCGGGATCGGCGGGCTTGGGGCCGCTGGGCTTTTTGCCCGTAAAGGGTACGATGTCACGGTCGTCGAGAAGAACGCGAATCTGGGCGGCCGGGCAAATATTTTCTCGACGCAAGGCTTCAAATTCGATATGGGGCCGTCGTGGTACCTGGCTCCCGATATTTTCGAACATTACTTCAACCTAGTCGGCGAAAAGGTTGAGGATCATCTGGATCTGAAAAAACTCTCGCCATCATACCGGATTTTTTTCCGCAACAACGGCGATCCGCTGGATATCAATTCAAATTTGGATATCGACACAGCGACATTCGACGCGATCGAGCCCGGTGCGGGTGATAAGCTGCGAGCTTATCTTAAGCAGTCAGAGTATCAGTATGAAGTCGCGACGCAGCACTTCATGTTTAAGAATTACGACACGATCTTCGATTTTTTCAACAAACGCGTGATGACCGAGGGGCAAAAGCTGTCGGTTTTTTCGACGATGCACCGGTTCGTTTCGAAGTTCTTCACCTCGAAAAAGCTGCAGCAGGTGATGGAATACACGATGGTTTTCCTCGGCACCTCGCCGTACGAGGCTCCGGCCTTATACAACCTGATGTCTCACATGGATTTTAATCAGGGCGTCTTTTATCCGCAGGGCGGTTTCTACGAGTTGATCGGGGCTTTGTCGAACATAGCAGAAAAGAACGGCGCGGTATTGCGCGTGAACTCACCGGTTGAGAAAATCATCGTCCGTGACGGAAAAGCTACCGGGGTTCGTTTGGAAGGGGGAGAATTACTCGAAGCCGATCTCGTCATTTCTAATGCCGATATGTGGTTCACCGAGACGAAACTTCTCGACATTCCGCAGCAAACGCACAAAGAAAAATACTGGCAA
>JBGTCF010000106.1:0-4487 GCA_041748975.1 Pyrinomonadaceae bacterium | reverse complement strand
ATGATCAACTGGCTCATCGACTGGTCCATTAAGAACCGCTTCATCGTCCTCGCGATCTATTTCGCATTGGCGATCGCGGGGTATTACGCGCTCGTTCACACGCCAATCGACGCGATCCCGGATGTCTCGGAAAATCAGGTGATCGTTTTTACGGACTGGGCCGGCCGATCGCCAAAAGAGGTCGAGGACCAGGTGACGTATCCGCTGGTCACGAACCTCCAGGGGCTGGCGGGCGTGCGGACGGTGCGGGCAAGTTCAGCATTCAGCTTTTCGATGATCAACGTCATTTTTGAAGACAACGTTGATCTGTACTTTGCCCGGACGCGCATTCTCGAGCGGCTAAATCTGGTCGCGGCGCAACTTCCGTCGGGGGTGACACCGACGCTCGGGCCCGATGCCTCGGGCCTAGGGCAGGTCTACTGGTACACGCTCGAATCGGAGACGATGGATCTTCGCGATCTGCGGACGGTTCAGGACTGGTTCGTCCGGTATCAGCTCAATTCCACGCCCGGTATCGCAGAGGTGGCGACCGTTGGGGGATACGTCCATCAGTATCAAGTCGACATAGATCCGAACAAATTACGCGCCCTAAACATCCCGCTGTCGATGGTCATTGAGGCTGTCGAGCGATCAAATACCAACGTCGGCGGCAACGTTGTCGAGCAGGCAGGCGAATGGGCGATAGTGCGTGGGATCGGCCTCGTCGAATCTGTCGCGGATGTAGAGACCATCGTTGTCACGTCGCGAGACGGCACGCCGATCTTCGTTCGCGACCTCGGTGAGGTAAAGATCGGGAACGCATTTCGGACGGGTTCGCTGGATAAGAACGGGCAAGAGGCCGTCGGCGGGGTGGTAATCATGCGCTATGGCGTTAGCGCGTTGGTTGCGATCGAAAACATCAAGAAAAAGATCGAGGAGATCAAGCCGGGCCTTCCGCCCGGCGTTGAGCTGGTCCCGTTTTATGACCGAACGGACCTGATCAACCGTACCGCCGATACGCTGAAGGTCGCGCTGATAGAGGAATTGATCCTTGTCACCCTGGTGAGCCTCGTCTTTCTCGGACATTTCCGCTCGGTACTGATCGTCACGGTACCTTTGCCGCTGGCGGCGCTGATGTCGTTTTTGTTCATGTACTTTTTCGGTATCACTTCGAACATAATGTCGCTAGCCGGCATTGCGATCGCCATTGCAGACCTCGTCGACGCTGGAATAGTCGTGACCGAAAACGCATACCGGGCGGTCGAGCGCGAAGGCGTCAGCCTGTCAGACAAGGAGCGCGTACGCGTGATCGTTCGTGAAGCAACGAAGGTTGTCGGCCGGCCGATCTTCGCTTCGATGGCGATCATCATCATTGCTTTCATGCCGGTTTTCGCACTGACCGGCCAGGAAGGCAAGCTCTTTCACCCGCTCGCTTACACGAAATCATTCGCGATGATCGCCGCGGCCTTCATGGCGGTAACCCTTGTTCCGGTTTTGTGCGGATTCCTGCTGGGCGGAAAACTTCGGCCCGAAGAGGCAAATCCGATAATGCGGTTTTTACGCAGTGTTTATAAGCCGCTGCTGACGCTCGCGCTTCGCCACCGACTTGCGACCGTATTGATCGCGGCGGTCTTTTTCGCGGGGGCGATGCTGGCGACGACACAGATCGGCAATGAGTTTATGCCGGCGCTTAACGAGGGCGACCTGATGTACATGCCCGTCACCGATCCCGGTATCTCGCTTGACGAGGCGACGCGGATACTTAGCAAACAGGACCAGATCCTGGCGAGTTTCCCCGAGGTCGCATGGGCCGTCGGCAAAGCGGGCCGGGCCGAAACGTCGACCGATCCTTCCCCGATTAATATGAACGAGACGATCGTTCATCTGAAGCCTGAGTCCGAATGGCGGAGCGGCATGACACGCGAAAAGCTGATAGCCGAATTTGACGCCGCTCTCCGCATGCCCGGCGTGACCAATATCTGGACTCAGCCGATCATAAATCGTATCGAGATGCTGGCGACCGGCATACGTTCTCAGGTCGGTATAAAGATCTTTGGCAACGACCTGGATACGCTTGAAGAAACGGCAAGGCGAATGGCCGCGGTAATACGGGACATACCCGGTGCCGCCGACGTGTATCCCGAACAGATCGGCGGGGCACCGTATATCGATATCGACATCGACCGCAGCGCGGCCGCGCGCTATGGAATTAGTGTCTCGACCATTCAGGAGGTGATCGAGAAGGGCATTGGAGAGACAGTTCTTTCAACGACTATCGAGGGGCGGCGGCGATTTCCTATCCGAGTTCGCTATGCTCCGGAGTTTCGTTCGTCGCCCGATGCGATAGGCCGTATCCCGGTTACCTCGCCGTCCGGCGAATCGATACCGCTGGCGCAGATCGCCAATATCCGCACCGTCGAGGGGCCGTCGATGATACAGAGCGAGAATGGCCTGCTTCGCGCAACCGTGCTTTTGAACGTACGCGGCCGTGACATCGGCAGCCTTGTCGACGAAGCCAGCCAGGCGATACGGGACCGCATGCAAATGCCGGCCGGATATTACTTTGCCTGGAGCGGTCAATATGAGAATCAGCAGCGTGCCCGCCAACGGCTGATGATAGTGGTCCCGATCGTGATTCTTATAATCTTTATCACACTCTATTTCACGTATCACTCTTTTCTCGAGGCGGCCCACGTTTTGCTCGCGGTGCCGTTCGCCCTTACAGGCGGGTTTTATCTGCTGTGGATGCTGCAATACAACTTCTCGGTCGCGGTCTGGGTTGGTTTTATCGCGTTATTTGGAGCCGCGGTCCAAACGGCAATTGTGATGGTTGTATATCTCGACGAAGCGGTCAAACGAAAACATGCGGAGCTGGGTCGGCTGAATCCCGAAACGCTCCGCGATGCTGTGATGGAGGGGGCACTGCTCCGCCTGCGGCCGAAGGTCATGACAGTAGCAACGATTGTCTTCGGTCTGCTGCCCATCATGCTGAGCACCGGTGCTGGCTCTGAGGTAATGAAACCGCTCGCGACGCCCGTCTTCGGCGGAATGCTGTCGAGTTTGGTGCATGTCCTTATCGTAACGCCCGTGATCTTTTATTGGCTGCGTTTATGGGAGCTTTCCAGGGAAGAGAAAAGAAGAACATGACTATGAACCTAATGAAATTGTTTGCTTGGGCGATGCTTGTTCTGGTGACAACCTGCGGCATCCAAACTGCTTTGGCACACGAGGCGCACAATACGAACGCGGCGAATTCCGCTACAAATCAGGCTCCACAATCGGAAACGAACTCATCGGGTGAATCCGCTTTAGCCTCGTCGTCGGCTGAACCGGCGGCACCTATTACGGAATTCCCGACGTTGCACCCGCTGGTGGTCCATTTTCCGATCATGCTGATCATCCTCGCGGCGGTTTTTCAGATCGTTTCCCTGTTTGTTTTTCGGCGAGAAATGGGGTGGTCAGTGGTTTTTCTTGCATTGCTTGGGGCGATAGGTGCGTATCTGTCGTCGAATGTCTTTCACCCCCACACCACTGGGCTGACTGAAAATGCTCAGCGGCTTCTAGTGGAACACGAGCTTTATGCCGCCTACACGTTTTGGCTCGCCGCGGCGGGTTTCGTTCTAAAGATCGTTTCCCAGTTTTTGCTGGACCGGCGTTGGTGGAGTGAGACCGTCGTCACGATCGTGTTACTTGGGGCTGCTTTAGCGGTGGCATGGGCTGGGCATCATGGTGCCGAACTCGTTCATAAAGAGGGAGTGGGCCCACTCGGGAATTTCCTGGAGATGCATGACCATTAGACTCGAGTTGGCGGTTTAAATATTGATGTTGAGGTCCGGAACTACAATTTTCTTATTGATAATAAGGGTGCTGGGTGTCGGCCCTTTGATAGACGCGCATGGCCAGATATCTACAACACCGGTGCGGACCGACAGCCATACCCGCTATATCGATCAGATAAATGGGATGACCGCCGATGCCGCTGTCGCGTACGCCATTGCGAACAACGCCGAGATCGAAGCGATGCGCCGAGAGGCTGAGGCCGGTGAGGCTCTGATCCGCCAAGCCCGCCTACGCCCAAATCCGAGCGTCGCGGTTAGCGGAAGCAAAATGATCAACGGGCCCGACAACAGTCTTATGGTCGAGGGCGGTGTGCCGCTCGAACTCGGCGGGCGCCGCGGCGCGCGTGTTCGAGTTGCGGAGCGCGAGCTTGAGATCAGGCAGCTCGCCGTCGCCGAACGTGAAAGACTAACGGCCGCTGAGGTCCGGGCAAAATTCGGCGAGGCACTCGCTGCTGCCCTCAAGCTGAAATTCGTCGAAGAAATGCTTGCTGCCGCGACCGAGAATTACGGCTTGGTCGCCGCTCAGGTCGCCGAAGGCCGCCGGGCTCCGCTCGAGCGAAATATGGAAACGGTCGAGCTTAACCGCATCCGTGCGATGCGAGAGATCAGCGAGGGCGAGCCCGAGATCCGCCTGCTCGAACTCAGAAATCTGATCGGAATGCCGTCCGA
>JBGTCF010000105.1:0-14414 GCA_041748975.1 Pyrinomonadaceae bacterium | reverse complement strand
CGCACACATTATTTATCTGGGTGTGATCGTCTCAGTTGCGATGGGCGTGGCCGGAGTGATCTTTGCTGCGGATATTTTGCGGCTGCTGGGTGCCGAACCCCAGGTTATCGAGCTGGGGACACCGTTCATGCAGATCATGCTCGGTTCGAATGCGGTGATCGTCTTCCTCTTCCTGTTGAATGCGATATTTCGCGGGGCCGGCGATGCGGCTATTGCCCTGCGCGTTCTGATCGTTGCCAATCTACTAAATATCGTCCTCGATCCTCTATTTATCTTCGGTATCTGGATCTTTCCCGAACTCGGGGTGACCGGGGCGGCGGTAGCCACGGTGATCGGCCGCTGCATCGGTGTGGCATATGCCTCGTGGGCCTTGTTTTTTCGCGATAACGGCGGGCGTATCGAGATCAGACGAAGGCATTGGAAATTTGACCCGAAATTACTCTGGACGTTGATCAGGCTGTCATCGGTCGCGGTACTGCAATTTTTGATCTCGACGGCGAGCTGGACGGGGCTCGTGATAATTATCGCTGGATTTGGGAGCGTTGCGATCGCGGGATATCAGATCGGACTGCGGGTAATAGTCTTTGTCATCCTGCCCGCCGTGGGCCTGGCAAATGCGGCTGCCACACTGGTCGGCCAAAACCTCGGATCCGGAAAGCCCGAGCGTGCCGAGCGGTCAGTGTGGATCGCAGGATTTCTAAACGCCGGGCTGCTCGGGCTAGCGGGCCTGTTTTTTATCATCTTTCCAGATCTGGTCATCGCAATATTTACGGATGACCCTGCGATCTCGGCCTATGGACGCGATTGCTTGCGGATCGTCGGTTATGGTTACGCGTTCTACGGGCTCGGAATGGTGATGGAAAGCTCTTTCAACGGGGCCGGCGACACGGTCACGCCCACATGGCTGAACTTTCTCGTGTTCTGGATGTTTGAGATACCGCTTGCGTACGTACTCGCGTATAACCTGAACATGGGGCCGCAAGGTGTATTCTGGGCGATAACGATCGCGTTCTCGGTACTGGCCGTAGCTAGCGCTCTGCTTTTCAAACGCGGCAAGTGGAAGCTGGTTCAGGTGTGATCGGGGAACGTCTGCGGGGTGGTTTTGCGGTAAAATGTCTCATGACCTCGGCCGTATTTCCCGATCCAGCGACCTATGCATACCCTGACTGGGTCGCGATCGGGAACTATTTCTTTCGCTCGCATGACGTTGTGGCATTCGGAACACCGCTGACCGTGAACAACGTCCGCGAAGCGTATCTGAAGGGAATATTCCCGTGGCACACGGACGGCATCCCGCTGCCGTGGCATTGCCCGGAGCGGCGCGCCGTTTTGGAATTTGCCGAACTGCGAATTCCGCGAAGCCTGCAGAAGGCCCAGCGAAACAGCGATCTGACTTTTACGATCGACAAGGATTTCGAGTCAGTGATCCGCGAATGCTCACTCGCCTACCGGCCGAGGCAGGGCGGAACCTGGATCACGAGCGAGTTTGAA
Organism: Pyrinomonadaceae bacterium; assembly: GCA_041748975.1. GTDB lineage: Bacteria > Acidobacteriota > Blastocatellia > Pyrinomonadales > Pyrinomonadaceae > OLB17. Next base: position 12,923 of record JBGTCF010000105.1, on the reverse strand, counting down.
ACTGTGTTTGCCGATCTTCACAAAGCCGGAATGGCCCACAGCGTCGAGGCATGGGATGCGGATAGCCATCTGGTCGGCGGGCTCTATGGAGTCGATGCCGGCGGCGTGTTCTGCGGTGAATCGATGTTCTACAAAGCGACAAACGCATCAAAGCTCGCGCTGCTTTTTCTCATCGACCATCTCAAATCGCAAGGCTCAACCTGGATAGATTCCCAGGTGATAACGCCACACCTAGAAGCCCTGGGAGCAAAGGAGATCGAGCGGCTGGAATTCCTTGATAAACTTAGGGTTACGCAAAATGCTAAGCTAAAACTGTTCTAATATGCCACATCGTCAACGCAAAAATATCCGTCCGGGGATCGAGGTTGCGATCGTCTTGAAAGAAGATCAACGCACCGGAAAACAGACCACCGGCATCGTAAAAGACATCCTGACAAATTCAGCAAACCATCCGCATGGGATCAAGGTCCGGTTGACTGATGGGCAGGTTGGTCGTGTAGTAGTTATACTTCCAGATTCTGCCCGAAAATAATTTGCTGATAAAAAAATGTGTTATACTTGCAACGTTAGCGGGGGGTCCTTTCGATGAATACCGACGAATTTTTTGAAAGTGTACGACCATGGTCCAAACGTAAACATCGACTTTTAGGAAAATATTTAAAGCCTTTTAGTGCAAAGGTAGCGACGGCCACCCAAAATCGCGAAATCTTCTGCGTGGACGGGTTCGCTGGTGCAGCGAAATACGAAGATGGTAGCGACGGCTCACCGCTGTTGATGGCTAGATTTGCTGACGAGTGCGCCACTTGGAAAAACCCGGTCAATTTGAAGCTTATCAATGTCGAGCCTGATGGAAAGCATGATGGGATTTTCCTAACTCTTGAACAATCGACAGTGGAATGGACCCAAAAAGGAGTCATACAAAACATAAACAAAGACTTCCGAACTGCTCTGCCTGAGATCATCAACATAGTTGGAAATGCCCCCGCATTATTCTTCATTGATCCGTTTGGACCAACTTACCTACATTTTGCGGACATCACGCCCTTACTTTCGAGGAGTCAGCAAATCACTGAATTGATAATAAACTTCGATCAAGATGGGCTTCGGAGAATCGCAGACGCAGCACTTTCGGAAAACATCAATCCAAAAGCGGCCCAATCCAATTCGTTGAATATCACTCGAATTATCGGTAACGATCGCTGGAAAAGTAAACTAGTCGACCCCCGCCTTCCATCGAATGAGAAAGAATCGATCTTATTGGGAGAGTACTTGGCGAATATCGCAGAATTTGGTTTCGCCGTAGTTGCTTATCCTATCCGGGAAGCTCTAGATTCAAAACCTAAATACCACTTCGTATACTGTACGAGACACTCAGACGGCCTTGATCTAATGAATGACTTTATTCGTGAGGAGGAAGATTTGTTATTTGGTGAGCACGTTCAAGATAAACTCACACTTTTTCCTTCTGAGAGTCTTGCTTATGAGGAAGTAACGAAGCGACAGACAAATTTGCGTTACGTAATGCGTGAATATGTGAAAACGCAACATTTCGTAACTCGAAAACAGATAATTAGGAATATCGTAGCGAGCCATTTTGGTTTTTTTCATGGGCGGGACTATCGAGCGATTTTCAAGGAATTAATCGACAATGGAACCCTTACGTCGTCTGATTTGGCTACAAGAATTGACGACCGAACCTATCTAGTTTCAGCGGATATTTCAAAGTAACATGGCACACAAATCTCCAATCGAATGGACAGAATCGACTTGGAACCCGGTCACCGGCTGTAACAAGATCAGCCCAGGCTGTAAGAATTGTTATGCGGAGCGGCTTTCGAAGCGGCTTAAGGCTATGGGTCAGGCCAATTATCGAAACGGATTCAAACTTACGTTGCAGCCACATATGCTCGAACTCCCGTTGAAGTGGAAGAAGCCTCAGACAATCTTTGTAAACTCGATGAGCGACCTTTTCCATACGGAGGTTCCTCTTGAATATATTCAGCGGGTCTTTGACGTAATGAATCGAGCATCTTGGCATCGCTTTCAGGTCTTGACCAAAAGAGCGGACAGGCTCTCGGAAATCGAGTCAAAATTGTCATGGTCGCCAAATATCTGGATGGGCGTTTCCGTTGAGAGTCAGAAATTTATTCATCGAATTGACGATTTGCGATCGACGCATGCTTGGGTTAAGTTCCTTTCTTTGGAACCGCTGCTTGGGCCATTAAGCGATCTTGAGCTTTCCAACATTGATTGGGCGATTGTCGGAGGTGAAAGCGGATATGGCGCACGACCAATAAAGGAAGAATGGGTAATTGAAATTCGAAGGCAATGTTTCGAAGCCCGTGTACCATTCTTTTTCAAGCAGTGGGGCGGCTTCAATAAGAAGAAAACTGGCCGCATGCTTGAAGGCCGAACGTACGATGAAATGCCGAAAATAGCTTATGCCTAACTTTCTAATATATGGAGCCAACGGCTACACGGGCGAATTGATTACGCGTTACGCTGTCGAACGCGGGATGAAGCCCGTTCTCGCGGGGCGTAATTCGATCGAGATCGAGGCTCTGGCGAAGAAGCATTATCTCGAATACCGCGTGTTCTCGCTCGATGAGGGATACCGCATCGACCAGACGCTGCAGGATGTGGATCTTGTGGTTCATTGTGCCGGGCCATTCTCGTTGACGTCGCGTCAGATGGTCGAGGCCTGTCTTCGGACCAAAACGCATTACACTGACATAACTGGTGAAATAGCTGTATTTGAAGCTATGGCCGCGCTCCACCAGAAGGCAAAAGATGCCGGGATCATGATGATGCCGGGTGTGGGGTTTGACGTGGTGCCGAGCGATTGCCTCGCCCGTCACCTGAAGGACCGGCTGCCGACGGCCACGCATCTTTCGCTTGCGTTTTACGGCATGGGCCGTCTGTCGCACGGCACGCAGGCGACGATGACGATGAATGTCGGCAAGGGCGGCGCGATACGAAAAGACGGAAAGATCACTAGTGTTCCGGCGGCGTGGAAGACGCGCGAGATCGATTTTGGCGAGGTGACAAAAACGGGTGTCACGATCCCTTGGGGCGATGTCGCGACCGCATATCATTCGACAGGGATACCGAATATCGAAGTCTTCACCGTTGTCCCGCCCTCAGCCCTAAAAATGATGAAGGCAAGCCGCTACTTCGGCTGGCTGCTCGCGACCAGGCCATTTCAGGACTATCTCCAAAAGAAGATCCCCGCCGGCGGCCCGAGCGATGAAGAACGTGCCAAAGGCAAAACCCTACTCTGGGGCGAAGCCCTCGACCTCAATGGCAACCGAGTAGAATCACGCCTCCAATGCCCCGAAGGCTACACAACGACCGCCCTCGCCGCGCTCAACATCGCTGAGAAAATTCTCGACGGCAACTTCACGCCAGGTTTTCAGACGCCCGCCAAAGCCTACGGCCCCGACCTTGTGCTTGAGATCGAGGGGGTGAGCCGGCAGGATGTCGCTCAAAACGCGCCGGGGGTCTAGCTCTCTGAATTGATAGTTTGGGCGGTTCGAGTAGAATCTAATCGAGCTTGATCAGGGATGCATCTCGTTCGACGTTGCCGCGCGCAATAACGATCCGACCGCCTCCAGGTTCGACCGCGAAATTGTAGATCCGCCCGTCAGGAAAGTTTGTAAGCCGTGAGATCTCGCCGTCAGAAACTCGTAGCCGCATAAGGTTGGAAACGGTGTTGTCCAGTTGAATAAAATAGATCTCCGACTCGTCGTTCGACCATTGAATTGTCGACTCTTCATATGGACTTCCAGAAAAGACTTTGGCCCGGAAGACTGAGATCGACTGCTTTGTCTGACTGTCAACTATCGCAATGCCTGCTTGAAGATTATTTGTTTGAGTTCGATTAAATGGATAGGCGACAAAGCGTCCCGATGGGGAGACCGAGGGCGCCGTTGCGGCCCGAAATTCGTCACTTACCAATCGCTGCTCTCGTCCCAATATATCTGTTTCAAAGAGTGCAAGCTTCTTGTCGTAAACAGTGAAAATAACCTTTTTACCATCAGGATAAAAAGCCGGCGTCATCGCAGTCACTCCATGCGTCAGCGGTCGTTGCGTACCGTCCGCGAGGTCCATGATCTGAAGTCCAAGATGGTCCTTTGATTGTTTCGCCTGAAATACAAGATAACGGCCGTCCGGTGAAACGGCAAAACCGCCGGAGGTATCCGGAGTAATCTCACTGGCTCGGCTTCCATCCGGTCGCACACGCCATATCGCATCGCGATTGTTGGCTCGGGAATGGTAAAAAATTGATCCATCCGGTGACCACGCCAATCCGCCCGCGCCGTCTTGATTGTCGAAGCCCGCGGTTATTTGGACGGGCGGTTCATCGAGGATCCAAACGTGCGAACTTTGACGAACCTTTATCGCGACCAGCGAACGGGCGTCACGCGAGCCGCTTATCGACTCATAGACAAATGTGTCGTTGGTTACTTGGACAGCCTCGCCGGTCAGAGCGTCCAATCTCCAAATCTGCGAATTCACGTCATTCTCCGATTGAGCGGCCATCATGATACTTCTGGTGTCCCCAAGCCACACCAGAGATCCGATGTGTGCCCACCGCTGCTGAAGTAACCGTTCCATGGCTCCGCTGGCGGCGTCGACCTTATTAACCGTGAAATGAAATCCGTTCTCTATGCTCACTGCGGGGCAGATTATTGTCGTGCCGTCCGGAGACCATGCAGGCAATCCTTCCAAACGGTTCGGCATCTGGCTCGAGGCCAGGCGCGTGATGTTGGAACCGTCCGAGTTGGCCGTAAGCAGAGCATACTCATTCGACTCTGCATACCGGCGTACGAAAGCGATCTTTTGACTGTCCGGAGAGAATGTCAAGGTGCCGTAAATGTCTTCAAACAGTTTCGCCGCTTCTCCGCCCTCGAGCGGAATACTGTAAACCGTAACGTGTGTGGACATGGCCGCTCTGGTGCCAAAATAGATGGTATTATCGTCTGGCCGAAATGATATAGAGGTTATTCGCGTATCACCCGACGCTGGCACGACCACTCGCTCCTCACCAGTTTCCAGATCAAATAGGACCAGGGCAGCGTTCTGAGCTACCGCTGCATATCGTCCGTCCTGTGAGATCGCCGCTCGGGTAGCACCCCCGAGGATAGTAAGGCGTTTCTGCTCGCCAGGCGGTAGAGGCGGATTGCTCCGTCCCGGCGACGAGGAAGTAGACTCGGACGTCCATATGGAAAACGCGACAGCCGTAATTACAACAAGGAGCACGCCGATCCCCAAAACCCACCGAAAGTGGTTTGGGTCGGACCTATTTGCTGCCGAACCTCCCGCCTGGTTCAGCGCCTGAGCCGGCTCGGTAAGGGCGCCTGGCCCGACAGATCTCACATCCCCCACGAAACGGTATCCGTGCTTGCGGACAGTCTCAATATAACCGGCATTATCGGGATTGTCGTTCAATGCATGCCGGATGGCGTGTATGGCCTTGTTAATGCTGTTCTCTTCGACAACAGCGTCTTTCCAGACCTTGTCGAGGAGCTCATGTTTGGTAACAAGGCTTCCATGATGCTCGACGAGAAATATTAGTGTTTGAAATGCCCTTTCGGGCAGGGATTCGGTTGGCTGGCCGTCCGTACGTTCGAGGAGGTGCTCACCTACGTTCAGGCGAAACGGGCCGAATTCATATATCTCTTTACTTTCCTTCGACATAAGTCTTTCGGGAAGTACGGAATAAAAACGGAATAAAAAATTAACAGCAACGGAAAGACGCCGAATCCGAAATAGTCGACGATCGACAATCAGTCACCTAGTCAGGTCCGGACGGCGTTTTTGCAAGCATATAGTAGCGCTGACCAGGAGATAAGACAATCAAAGATCGACTCCTTGGTCGAAATTTGGAACAAAAGCGCTTAGAAAACCGGACACCCCCGACAGCGTGTAAACGATTAAAGGAGAAAACTAAATGACATACGTAATAAGACTTCGATCGATAGCCATATTTACACTTTGGTCCATCTTCCTGCTGGCTTTTGTTACGGTCGGTCAAACATTGCCGGGGCGTGAGAACGGCAAGATCGCATTCACGAGTGAAAAGGACGGCAACTTTGAGATTTATTCAATAAATCCTAACGGCACAGAACTACGGCGGCTGACTTTTAATCCTGGCGAAGACAATTATCCGGCTTGGTCGCCCGACGGTAGAAAAATCGCCTTTCTAAGCGAAATTCCGCCATCTGGCGGCGGACAAGCCTTGCTGAAAATAATGCTTGCTGACGGAAGTGGGCAACGGGTCGTAACTCCGATTGACATCAGTCTCAACACAACGAATTTTTGCGGCGAACGGCTTTCGCTTGATTGGTCGCCCGACGGCAGTAAAATCGTTTTTCAAGAGTTCGGCAACATCGTAACGGTCAACATTGACGGAACCAACCGGCAAAATGTTACCAACACATCAGTGAGAGAATCAGAACCTTCGTGGGGATCGATGAATCAAATCGCCTATGCCTCTTCGGATACGAAACAATCACAGCCAAATTCGGGTTTGTGGATTTACCTCACCACATTTCCCGGAATAAATTTTGGCCATTATGGGTATTATACTTGCGCCGTATCGCCCGACTTTTCGGCTGACGGTGCAAAGTTAGCCTACGTAGATGGGAATGATTTAATTCCGCCCGGGAAAATCTCTATAGTCGATCCTAATCCGCCGTTCAATGGACGAGATCTTGGCTTCTATGGTGTGATGACGGTCAGATGGTCGCCGGACGGAAATTTCCTCGTGTTCGGTTCGCTAACATATCCAAATTATCGAATCGAGGTCATTGACCAGTTCGGACAAGGCCGGCGCGTATTGACCGAGGGCATGGGAATTAATCCCTCCTGGCAAAACCTCGCTGATGAGGTCTCAATCTCGGGCCGCGTCTTAACACCAGGAGGACAGGGCCTGCGAAATACGGTAGTTACATTGACTGATCCCCAGGGCGTCAGACGGACGGCGGTGACGAGTTCGCTTGGATATTTTCAATTTGATAACGTCGCAACGGGACATAAATACATACTCGGGGCCGCCTCACGACGGTACCGCTTCGACCCGCGTGAGCTTGAAGTCAACGGTTCGCTGACGAACCTTGAGATCGTGGGTCAGGAATAAGGGAGAGGATGTCAATGCGGCGTTCATCTCTGGTGTAGGAGAAAAAAATGACGATAAAGAATAATACTCTTTCGATGATGCATTTCGGAGGTATCAAGATGTTCAACAAGACCAATTATATTCTAACCTGGATCCTTGCCGCAGTTTGTCTTTCAACGACAATAACCATATCCGCCGCTCCGGGTGATCTGGACCCAACATTCTCCGGTGACGGAAAGTTAACCGATTGGGAGGGTTCCGCACGGGCGGTTGCTATTCAGCCGGACGGAAAGATAGTGGTAGTCGGTACCGACGCCAGCAACAGCTCCTTTGCGGTCGCTCGTTACCACCCGGATGGTTCACCTGATACCAGCTTCGGGGGCGGCGATGGAAAGGCAATCACGGATATTGGTTTTTCCCACGAAGGTGCAAATGCGGTCGTCCTCCAGTCGGACGGGAAGATCGTGGCTGTCGGCACGACCTGGGACGGCAGCGGGAGCCAATGGGGACATTTTTCACTAGTCCGTTACAATCCTGACGGATCGCTCGATCTGACATTTGGCGGTGGCGACGGAAATGTTGTGACAGAAAATTTAGGAACTGGTTGGGTTGGAGCCAAGACGGTCGCTATTCAGGCCGATGGAAAGATCGTCGCGGCGGGCCAGACCGACTACTTACTCTATGACTTTCCGGAACTGACGGTCATCCGCTACAACCCGGACGGCTCGCTCGATCTTTCATTCGGCGGGGGTGGCGGCAAAGCCAAGATTCCCTGGGGACCGGGCCCTTTTGGGGGAATGGCGCCAGCGGTCGAGGACGCTACTTCCATAGCTATTCAGCCGGACGGAAAGATCATCGCCGCAGGGTACAGCTATGGATTCTGGGATTTCTCCGCCGTCGTTCGTCTTAACTCGAACGGCTCGCTTGATGCGACATTTGGTGGGGGCGTGGTGGTCACCGATATCGGACCGGGAGCCGACCTAGCCCACTGCGTTAAGATCCAACCGGACGGAAAGATAGTGACAGCGGGATCTAGCAACAACGGCTCGAGCGATGACATTGCCCTCGTTCGTTACACCTCAGCGGGTTCCGTCGATACAACATTCTCCTCTGACGGCAAGGTCGTTACACCGGTAGGGTCGGGGACCGCGGTAGCCCGAACGGTCGCAGTTCAGTCGGACGGAAAAATTCTGGTTGCAGGTGATTCCGACAACGGCTCGAACGATGACTTTGCGCTCGCTCGCTACAACTCGGACGGCTCGCTCGATACAACGTTCGGAGGCGGTGACGGCATAACCACGGTCGACTTCAATTCGGGAAACGATGTTCCTTACAGTATGGTGCTGGATAGCGCAGGACGCGCGGTTGTCGCCGGCACGTCAGACGGCAAGTTTGCGATTGCACGCTTCCTTCTTGCTCCGGCTGTTTCGATCTCGGGCCGTGTCATGACACCGTTAGGGGTGGGCTTGCGAAATGCGATGGTAACACTGTACGACGAAACCGGAAACAGGCGGTCAGCGTTAACCAGCTCGTTAGGGTACTATTCATTCGCCGATATTAAGGCCGGTGAGACGGTCACGATTGCTGCATCGTCGCGTCGTTATCGTTTTCAACCAATCACACGAACGATCAACGAAAGCCTGTCGGATGTCGATCTTGTGGGGATTGAATGACGCCTTGAGCTTCAAAGAAGACTTTAAGTGCCTCAGGCGTCGCGACGAATGGGTGAAGAGTTTTGTCGCAGCACAACTCTCGTCGTTCTTAGACTCAGGAGTTTGAAAAATGCTTAAACATATGAGCTATAAGCTCCCAATAATTATTTTCCTCTTCTTTTCAGTTACCGATTCGTCATTCGCAGCTCCGGGGGATCTGGATCCGACGTTTGGTCAGGGCGGCCGTGTGTTCACTGATATCGTGACACAGGAACCCTATCCGTGGGCAGAATCGATGGTCGTCCAGCCGGACGGTAAAATCCTGGTGGCCGGGCTGCTTTGGCACGATGGGTTCGCATTGGGCCAAGGCGGATATATCGTCCGCTATTTGCCGAACGGTACGCTTGACCCCTCCTTCGGCCAAAACGGAAAGGTCTTTACCTGGGGTAGCGGAGCCACTATGGCCGTGCTCCCTGACGGGAGGATACTTGTATCAGGGACCCTTTACACCTCCGCCGGGATTCTAGATACAACGTTCGGAGAAAACGGGACCTCGGCCTGCTGGGGAGATTCGATCGCTCTCCAGGCCGACGGGAAAATACTGGGGAGCAGATGGGTAAGCCCGACGTTCGGACCGGGCGAAATCGTAGTCTTTCGTTGCAACACGAATGGATCGCGCGACACGACGTTTGGGTCGGCGGGCGAGGTGACGGTCACCAACGGAGCTTGGTACGGTAGTAAGGTTGTAGTCCAGCCGGACGGGAGGATACTACTCATCGGCACGCTCGCGGGAGTGTCGCCTTCTGTTCTGCTTGCCCGTTATGACCACACGGGCATTCCCGATCCGAGTTTCGGCAGCGGAGGTAAGGTAACTCTCAATATTGACCCTCTCTGGGAGTATTCAAATGCCGCCGAATTGCAACCCGATGGGAAGATTGTCGTGGTTCGTCAAAGAACGTCTTCGCCTTCGGACTCTTCAATTCTCATTCGTTTCGATCCGAACGGGTCTCTTGATCCGAGTTTTGGCACTAACGGTGTTCAATCCTTCGATATCTTTACGCCAAACACAATATTCCCGATTGCTGACGGTAGGCTCATTATATCCGGCAACAAATACGATCAAGCCGGCCCCAATTCGTTTGCCGTAGCACGCCTTAATTCCAGCGGTTCCGTGGATCCCGTCTTTGGCAACGGCGGCACATCGCTCTTTCCGATGAATGCGGACGGGGCGAATCGAGCAATTGCAGGCCCGGGGGCCGTCCAACCGGACGGAAAGATAGTCATTGCCGGAGCTTTTTTCAACTACTATACAGACTCCCATGAGAAGATCGCACTGATCCGTGTTGAGGGCGGCAGGCTCTCTGTTTCGCTTTCGGGCCGTGTCTTGACGCCTAACGGTTTGGGAGTGCGCAATGCGACGGTAACACTGATCGATACGGACGGAAACAGGCGGTCCGCGCTGACCAGCTCGCTGGGCTACTATTCATTCACGAATATACCCGCGGGCGAAACCGTAACAATCGCCGCATCGTCGCGACGCTACCGCTTTCAACCCATTACACGTTCGATAGCTGAAAGCCTGTCGGATGTCAATCTTGTGGGGATTGAATAGTGGAATATTTTTTGGGGGAAAAAGTGGGAGGCTTGAGAATCATGAAAGAAACATTTCTTCGCAATTCAATAAAAATACTCAAATTCTTGATATCGATCGTCGCTTTGCTTCTACTTTCTTCGTCTACGGACGTTTCGGCGGCCCCAGGCGACATCGACCCGACATTCGGTCAAAACGGCCGTGTGTTTACGCGAGTTGGTGTGACGGACCTTTGGTATTTCTTCCCAAATACGGAGTCTATCCGCGTCCAGCCGGATGGCAAGATTCTGGTTTGCGGCCGATTTTGGGAGGATGGAGTTTCCTGGTATTACGGCACGTTCATTGTCCGCTACATGCCGGACGGCTCGCTCGATCCTTCGTTTGGCACCGGCGGCAAAGTCACGGTCCTGGACGGATTCACCCGGCCGGCGGTCGGTGTCGATATGGCGTTGCAGGCTGATGGAAAGATCGTGCTGCTCGGCGATACTGATTTCAATGTGGTCGTCCGAAGGTACACACCTGATGGAGCACTCGACACGACGTTTGGGAACGGGGGAACGTCGGAGGTCAACACGGGCACTGCGTATGAAAGTGGAATGTCGATCATCGTTCAGCCCGACGGCAAGATCGTCGGAGTCGGCCAGGATTTTTGGTACTTCCCACCGCGACGCCATGCAGCGACCATCTTCCGGCTAAATGCAAACGGTCTGCCAGATACGACATTCGGCCCGGCGGGCACAGGAATCGTGACGATAGAAAACGGATCATCGTACGGCAAAGCTTTCATACGGTCCAACGGCGAGATCATTTACGCGGGCAATTACTATCGGAACGGTCAAGCCACAATCGTCCTTGGACGCTACGACTCAAATGGCATCCCCGACCCGAGCTTCGGAACCGACGGTTTGGTCACACACAGCCTCAACGGTGCAGAAACTTTTCTGTCTTCCGCAGCGATGCAGCGGGACGGAAAGCTCGTCGTTGCCGGACGGGATTATTCGGTCCCCGGTGGAAGAGGGTACGTCGCCCGTTTCAACCTCGACGGCTCGCAGGATATCGAATTCGGCACGGACGGTGTCTTCAATCCCTCTTCGTTCGGGGCCGAGACCGTCTTAATTCAGCATGATGGCAAGATCGTCCTGACCGGCAACGGGACCGCTAACGGTATCAGTGGATTCGGCCTGCTGCGTTTAACTTCAAGCGGTGTTCTCGATAACGCGTTTGGGATCGACGGCATATCAGTGTTCCCCATGAATGCGGGCGGCCCGAATAATGCAGGAGCTTCGGACGGAGCGCTACAGCCAGACGGAAAAATACTCATTACGGGACATTTCGGGATCTACGACAGCGACAACATTGCCCTGCTCCGCCTCGATGCCGAAGCTCCCAGCGTCATCATCTCGGGCCGTGTGATAACGCCGTCAGGGCTGGGCTTGCGAAGCGCGGTTGTATTCCTTACGGATTCAGTGGGAAACAGGCGGTCGGTGTTAACCAGCTCGTTAGGGTTCTATTCATTCGCCGATATTCCCGCCGGTGAGACAGTTACCATAGCTGCCACGTCTCGTCGTTATCGTTTTCAAGCTGTGACCCGAACCATAAGTGAAAGCCTGTCGGACGTGGACCTGGTCGGACTGGAATAGTGTGGAGAGTGGAATATGACTTGGTGCAAAAGATCCAGAATACTGGGAATCGCTTTTCTTGCTTTTTTCTCCGCGATGTCGGCTATCGGCCAAGGTCATATACTCGGAGACCTTGACCACTCGAGCTCTTCAGTGTGGGATCTCGATCGGTCGGTTCGAAACGGAACGTCTTGGGCACTTGACCCCGGAGATCGCCGAATGCGGGATAGCCGGAGTGCAGAGCTCAGCTTCGACCAAGCTGATAACAATGCGGAAAGCCCGGTCCAATGCGACCAAGGCTGGCAGCCGGGCGCTCCGGTCAATGGAATTGACGGGAGGATCGCGGCGATCGCGGTCGACGGTGCGGGCAATGTATATGCCGGTGGCTCATTCGCTGCCGCCGGGAGCAGCTTTGCAAACAACGTCGCCAAATGGGATGGGACAAGCTGGTCGCCGCTTGGTGCGGGGGGCAACGGCTATGTAACCGCTATTGCAATCAACGGAGCAGATGTTTACGTTGGCGGTCGCTTCACTACGGCGGGCGGGATCGCGGCCAGCAACCTTGCCAAATGGAACGGTTCCGACTGGTCGGCTGTGGGATCGGGACCAGGACATTCGGTTGAAGACTTAGCTATTTCGGGCTCGATCATTTACGTCGGAGGGAGTACTGGCCCTCCGGACCACAAAGGAGTCGTGTCTGTATGGAACGGCTCTGCATGGTCTCCGCTCGGCGCTCAATTTGGAGGCGGGGGATCCATCGCGGTTTCGGGAGACCATATCTACTCCGCCGCCGGCGATCGGATCTACAAATGGAATGGATCGCTGTGGATGGATATCAGTGCAGGATTCAATGCGCAAGTCGTCGACCTCGCGGCATCCGGCTCCGACCTTTACGCAGTGGGATACCAATATGGTAATCTCGGCGGCTACGTTGCGCGTTG
>JBGTCF010000104.1:0-12302 GCA_041748975.1 Pyrinomonadaceae bacterium | reverse complement strand
TACCGGGACGAGCTTGTGGATCGACCCAGTCATGGAGCGTGTCTTCGTCCTGCTGACCAACCGCACGCACAACCATGCGTTACCGTTCGTTAATATCAACTCGGTGCGACGGAGGTTTCACGATCTCGCGATCGATATTCTAGACAAAAAATAGTAACGACAAATATAGCAACGAAAACGGTCGTTGATTAATCATATTTGGTGCTTTCCCCAAAGTAATGCTTCGGTTCGGAGAATCAGTTCTGATGAATAAATTTGCAGGTCTTTTGATACTGACGGGGACGCTCGCGCTCGGTGCTTACGGACAGTCGAGTAATTCGACTCGGCCGAGAGTAGCACCGACCGCAACGCCTCCTGCGCTTGGTAATAATGATACCGGTACTATTCCCCAGCGTTCCGTTCCTCCTGTGCTTACGCAGGACGGACGACGAACATCCGGAGCACCGACACCTACACCGCCGCCTGTCGAGGAGACCGACGAGGTTATTCGTGTCGAGACCAATCTTGTTACGATGCCGGTTTCTGTCCTGGATCGGGACGGCAGGTTCATCTCCGGTCTTCAGCAGCGTGATTTCAAGATATTCGAGGACGGTATCGAGCAAAAGGTCGATCACTTCCAGTCGGTTGAACAGCCATTTACGGTGGTGCTCCTAATTGATGTGAGCCCCTCGACACAGTTCCAGATGGATGAGATACAGAATGCAGCTATCACATTCGTTAATCAGCTCCGGCCCGCAGATCGTGTTATGGTGATCGCGTTTGATGAGCGGATGCGTGTGATGACGACGCCGACGAACAACAGGATCCAGCTTCGCGATGCGATCCGAAGGGTTGAGTTCGGCAACGGAACCAGTCTTTATGACGCCGTCGAGAGGACGATCGAACAGGAACTCAGACGCGTCGAAGGAAGAAAGGCCGTTGTGCTTTTCACCGACGGGGTTGATACGACTTCGCGTCGAGGCGCATACACAACCTCGCTCCGGGCTTCGGAGGAGTCAGATGCGTTATTTTATCCGATCCGATATGACACATCGCGTGAAATGGGTGTCGGCCGCGGTAATCCGCGGGGCGGAGGTTATCCGCCGCGTCGGGGCGGCCGCGTTTCGATGGCCGACATACTGGGTGCGATCATTATGGGCGGCAATGTTAACATTGGTGGTGGAGGCGGAACCGGCACGTCGGCGTCCGATTATGAAACCGGCCGCCAATATCTTGAGACTCTGGCACAGAACAGCGGGGGCCGCCAGTTTGAGGCTCAGTCGCTCTATAATCTTGAGACCGCATTTTCGGGCATTGCGGAGGAGCTTCGCCGGCAATATTCGCTTGGGTACTATCCTGACAACGCGGGCAAGCCCGGCGATCGAAAACAGATCAGGATCAGGGTAATGCGGCCAGAAGTCGTCGTTCGTGCCAAGAACAGCTATATAGTTGGCCAAAGTAACTCATCTTCTGGCAGCCGATAAGTAGTAATAGATCTAGATCCGGAGGGGGCCGAAAGGCTCCCTTTTTTAGTGCCCCGGCATCTTTTTATATTCTGTGGGGCATCGTAGAATAGCTCAGCATCATTTATGAAAGTCGGCATTACCTTTTTAGCTCTAATTCTCTCGATTAGCGCGTCAGGCTTGATCGCCCAATCTCGGCGTGAGAACCCCCACGAATCCGGAAAAGCTAATAAACGTACCGCTGAATCAAGCCCAACTCCAACCCCGGTAAATGATCTGGTCAAAGAGGCTGCCGGCGACAATGATGACGTTATCAAGGTAAACACGCAGCTTGTGTCGGTTCCCGTCAGGGTAATGGATAAGAAAGGAAGATTTATCGGTGGCCTTCAAAAAGAGAACTTTACAGTAACAGAGGATGGAGTGGAGCAGGAGATAGATCTTTTCTCTAACGAGCATGAGCCATTTACAGTTGCCCTTGTGCTCGATATGAGCTACTCGACGACCTTTAAGATCACGGAGATCCAAAACGCCGCTATCGCATTTATCGAACAGCTTCGCCCGCAAGATAAAATCATGGTGATCTCGTTCGACGAAGAAGTCCGAATGTTATGCGAAGCGTCCAACGACCGGAATCAGATCTACCGGGCCATAAAATCGACGAAGATTGCGACGGGGACCAGTCTTTACGAGGCGCTCGATCTCGTAATGAATGAGCGGCTGCGTCAGATCGAGGGCCGAAAAGCGGTGATCCTTTTTACGGACGGCGTCGACACGACAAGTCGCAGGTCTAACGATATGCGGAATCTAAGCGACGCGATGGAACTCGATTCGCTGATCTATCCGATCCGGTATGATACGTTCGCGGACGTTCAAAGGATGAAAGGCAGATCGACGAATACCGGGCCGCCGCCAATTCGAATTCCGTTCCCCCCGCAAAGCGACAAATTCCCTATACCTTCCGTCGGCGTTCCAAGCAGCCAGGGAACTACGGTTGAGGAGTATCAGAAAGCCGCGGAATATCTCGATCAACTTGCTCAGCGGACCGGCGGCCGTATCTATGAGGCGAGCACTCTAGTTAATCTTAGCGACGCATATACCAAGATCGCCAGCGAACTACGCGAATTTTACAGCATCGCTTACTATCCGAGGGATGATCGAGTGAGTGGCAAGACTGCGAATGTTAAGGTAAAGGTCGATCAGACGGGTTTGGTAGTGCGCTCTCGCGAGACTTTTATAAGGCGGAAACCTAAAAAATGATCGTCATCAGATCTCGGTCCCGTGCCCGATGGTCGCATTTTTGGGGACAATGATAATTCCTTCGCGTATATAGAACGAAGAATCCGGGGCGTCGTAGTTTTCGATTCCTTCTTTATTGACAAGTCTAACGTTGTTACCGATCCTTACATTTTTATCGAGGATCGCGCGGCGGATTACAGTATTAGCTCCAATTCCGACGTGGGGCCGCCCGGTTTCCAGATTGCTGTTTGCCTCGGAGAGGGATTCGAAGAAATCCGAGCCCATTACGATCGATTCCTCAATGTTTGCACCCTTGTCGATGCGGCTGCGGAGGCCCACGATCGATTTGCGAAGGCGGACACCATTCAAAATGCATCCCTCGCTCACCATTGAGTTATCAATGTCGCAATCATGAAGCTTCGAAGGCGGCAGATATCGGCTGCGTGTATAGATCGGGGCAGACGCGTCAAAAAAGTTAAATTTCGGCAGAGGTGAGGCAAGATCCAGATTAGCCTCGTAGAATGAGCGGATCGTACCAATATCTTCCCAGTAACCCTTGAAGATGTGAGCCTGAACGTTGTACTTTTCGATTGCCGCTGGAATGATTTCTCGGCCAAAGTCTACCCACGAATGGTCCGTTTTAAGCAGTTCAACGAGTTTATTGTAATTAAAAATGTAGATCCCCATCGAAGCGAGAAAAGGCCGGGACTGTGCTGACTCCGGATCCAGCCCGAATGAAGTTGTGTCCACTCGCATTGCCTCAAGCTCATCACCCGAAGGTTTTTCTTTAAATTCGACGATTGCGCCTTTTTCGTTTGTTTTTAGAAGCCCAAACCCCTCAGCTTCGTCGGGCCGGCAAGGATTAACTGAGATCGTCAGGTCGGCACCGGTATCAAAATGCCGTGTTAAGAATTCACGATAATCCATTCTGTAAAGATGGTCGCCGGACAAGATCAGCAGCGTGTCAACCCGCCAATCGCGAAGGTGAGGTAGCATTTGTCTTACAGCGTCCGCTGTGCCTTGAAACCACTCAGGGTGTTCGATCGTCTGCTCGGCAGCCAAGACCTCGACGAAGCCGGTCGAAAAGCTTGAAAATCGATATGTTCGAGATATATGGCGGTTTAATGAAGCTGAATTGTACTGCGTTAATACAAATATCTGTGTTACTTCGGAATTGATACAGTTTGAGACGGGAACGTCGATCAGCCTGTAGGTTCCGCCAAGCGGTACGGCCGGCTTTGACCTTTCATAAGTTAAGGGGAAGAGCCGCGAACCGGCTCCGCCGCCAAGAATCACCGCAACTACATTGTCGTATCGGCCCATATTGCTGAATAGTAAATCGTAAATTGCGAATAGTAAATAGTTGATCGTAAATTCCACTTTTGGATTTACTATTGACGATTTACTATTTACTATTCACAAGTAACATGTGGTATTGGGTCAAAGTCTTATTTCTCATATTCGTTGGTGCGTTGGGCGTGTGGCTCGTATATGAGCTCGTTACCTTTCCCAGCATCTCCAGGCTTCGCAACGAAAATCCGACAACTTCGTCGATGATCGAGTTTCGGATTTCCGAAGCAAAAGCCGAGGGTCGCGAGCCGCGAAAATTTATGATCTGGACGCCGATCGAACAGATCTCGCCGAACTTGCAGCGTGCGGTCCTTGCTAGCGAGGACTCGCGTTTTTTTGAGCATAATGGCTTCGATTGGGAAGCGATCCAAAAAGCATGGGACGAAGCCGTGAAAGAAGGTGAAAAAGAGGCTAAAGCTGAAGGCGACTATGACCCGGATGGATGGATTCCCCCGATGCCCAGTTTTAGGCGTGGTGCTTCGACCGTGTCGCAGCAGCTTGCCAAAAACCTCTTCCTGTCAGAAGACCGTAATTTTCTCCGAAAGGGGCGAGAGGCCGTCTATACCTACTTCCTCGAGCGGTCGCTCTCTAAGAAACGAATTATGGAAATTTACCTGAATGTTATCGAGTGGGGAGACGGTATCTACGGGGCCGAAGCTGCCTCGCGAAACTATTTTAAGAAAAGCGCCTCGAATCTGACACGCGAAGAAGCGGCTTTTCTCGCCGCTATGATCCCCAGCCCGCTTAATATTTTTAGTCCCCAAAAGAACAGAAAGCGCGTCGTACGCCGACAACGCGTCCTCCTCAGACATATGAATAGCATGAAGCTTGCGTATTGATCGCAAGCGGCCGCCAGATCGGCGGCCGCTTGCGATTTTCAGTGCAGCCAGTTATTTCGTGCCGGCACCTGCCGCACGGCTTTTGCCTCCGCCAACAACGGTAAGTTCGTCAACTACCCACTTGGCATTGCCAAACTTCTCGGTCACGAAGAGAACATATCGAATATCCACCGAGATCGTACGGTTAAAATTCGGGTCGTAATAGAAGTCATTGCCCAGCCCTTCGTAATTACCATCGAAAACAAGGCCAACTTGTTCTCCGTTCCCGTTGAGCACCGGGCTGCCGCTGTTGCCGCCGATGATATCGGCAGTCGAGAGGAAATTCAGCACAACGCTGTCGCCTTCACCATACCGGCCAAAATCCTTCGCGGCCTGGAGGTCCTTGAGTTTTTGCGGAGCGTCAAAAGGATTGATACCTGTATCCTTCTCGATCATTCCCTTTAGGGTGGTGAAGGGAAAACGCAGCTCAGCCTCGCGGGGGGCATAGCCCTTAACGTTACCGAATGAGAACCGAAGCGTCGAGTTTGCGTCAGGATACGGAGTAGACAGCCCCTTCATTTGTGTCATTGCCTCCATATAAGCAAGGCGAAGGCGGTCGATACTTGTACCAAATTTCGTCGTGCGGGCCGCTAGTGCAGCACGCTCATCGACGAGGGCCGCAATAAACGGATGCTGGCTCTGAATCTCAGCCCACGACAGGTCAAATAGTTCCATCACTTTTTCCGGCGAGGTGAAAGGCCCTTCGGCGACCTTGGCTGCGAATTCAGCCTCGGCATTCCTTCGTGCCTGTCCGGTCTTGCCAGCCACCTTCTGGTCTGCGGCTGCAAATCTCTGGCCGGCGGGTAACGTGTCAAACTCCTTAAAGAAGAATTTGATCATTTCGCGCTCAAACATCGGTTCACGCTCGGCAAAGGCACTTGTGATCTGTGCAAGCGTTTTTGCTTTCTCTTCAGCCGTCAGCTTTCGACCCTGTTTTACGGCGGTCGCAGCGCCGACCATTTGCACTAACACTGACATTGAATTTTGATCGGGAAATCGTCTGATGATGACGTCGCGTTTGGACGCTGCGTTGGATTCTTCGGAAACCGACTTAAGCTCGCTGAGAAGATTGCCATATTTACGCTGGCGATCGGCATTCTGGTTGATCCACGCCGCCAGCCGCGCCTCATCTGCCTGCCTTTGCTGTACGACATTTGCCCGCCGCAGCCGTAAGGCACCGCCGCCGAAAACTGTTCGTGAATTGTCGAAATTGGCGATGTCGCTCTGCAATGCAAGACGCTTCTCCTCGTCATTCGAACCGATCTGCCGAAGTGAGTCGGCCAAAGCACCGAGCCATCGCTCGAGAAAGGGGAAATTTGCATCTCTTGCATATTCGATCGACCAGCTTTCACGGTACCGGGTTGTGCCGCCTGGATAACCGAGAACGAAAATGAAATCATCATCTTTCAGTCCGCCAATGTTCATCGTCAAATGCTTTCTCGGCTTGAAAGGTATGTTATTCGGTGAATACTCGGCGGACGAACCGTCGGGCGCCGTATAGGCTCTTAAGAACATAAAATCGCCGGTATGCCTTGTCCACTGGAAATTGTCCGGGTCGCCGCCGAATACCCCGATATTACGTGGTGGAGCATAGACAACCCGAATATCCTTGATCTGCGTCGTCACATACAGGTAATAAAAGAACCCGCTATTGAGTGCCTGAATGCGGACAGTGGAACCGGCGGGTGCTTTTGCCTGCTCCGCGGTCTGTACGGCCTCTGTATTTTTTTTGATCGCGGCTGCCAGGGCATCGCCTATAAGGCTCTCAGTACCGGCCTTAATTTTGGCTGTAACGTCCTCGGCTCGGTTGGTGATGTAGATAGAGTAGCCTTGTGCCGGTATTTCGCCCTTGCGGCTGTCTGTTCTGAAACCTGTCTCAACCAGGTCCTTTTCAGGAGTCGAAGCTTTGACCAAAGCGTCGAATCCGCAATGGTGATTTGTGAGTATAAGTCCTTCGGGTGAGACGAACTCGGCTGTACATCCGATGCTCAGGCGGATGATCGCATCGGTCAATCCAACGCCGCCGGGATTGTAGATGTCGGTGGGTTTTATCTTTAATCCTCGCTGTTTCAGCGGAAGTTTCGCAATCTGATCGGGGGCGTACATACCCTCGTCAGCCAAGGCAAATGAAAATGTTGAGAACGATATCGCGATCATCATCGCGAATGAAATAAGACGGTTGCTGGTGTGTTTCATTTAAAGGTGTTTCCTGTCGAATAGATGTCCGGAATTAGACGCTATTATAACGAAAATGATTGCAAACATTTAGTCAGCCACGCAGAGTTGCAGCTCACTTTATCGAATTCACATTCAACTAAAAAAGGCCGCCCTTTCAGGCAGCCTAGTTTTGTTGATCGATTGTAATCGACTTACTTTTCGAGTTTCGCCAAATCGATCGGCTCCTGCGGCAGAAAGTGCCGCGGGTTGATCGGTTTGTCATTGAGGCGTAGTTCGTAGTGGAGGTGCGGCCCCGTTGAGCGCCCCGTCGATCCAACATAGGCTATCAACTGACCGCGAGTGACAGGGTCGCCAGCTTTTGCTTCGAGCTTGGATAGATGGCCATAGCGGGTGGTTAAACCGTTGCCATGGTCGATCTCAATAAGGTTGCCGTAGCCGCCCTTATACCCCGCCTCGATAACAATTCCGCCCGCAGGGGCAACTACAAGGTCGCCGCGTTCGCCGTCAATGTCCATACCGGCGTGAAATTCATAGGCCCGGCCGCCAAAGGGATTTCGGCGAAAGCCAAATTCGTTATTGATCTTGCCAAGATGAGCCCACATTGTGGGCAGATTTGAGGGGTCGGAGTTGAGCCGGATAGCGTCGATCTGGGCCGCAAGCTCCATGTTCTCACCATCTTCCTCGTTTTCCCAAGGACCGCCTGCATTAACGGCGATCTCGGACGAAGCAGACGGCCTCGAATAATCGACACCCGCAGCGGCCTGTTCAGGCTCGGCTCCTAACAATGCTGCGGGCGCCGCATCTGATAATGTCTCTGCCAGGACGGTGCTGCGTGCAACCCCGTTTATACCGAGAGCTAATGTTGTAATACCCAATAAAAGAAAAATGCCGACCGCTCCGAAATGCAAATAGTTTTTCGAAACTTCGACCCTTTTAATATAAATTTTTGATTTTGAAGAATGCTTTAGTAAAAAAGAATACGACGTATCGTCTTTCTGCATTATGCTTTTAAGCTCCTTTTAATGATCTCACACACGAAATCCATTCGTTTCATGTGCTGGAATCACGCAAGAATAGCCGCGAGCGACTAACGCGAAACCTGGAAACAAGAGTTAAATAAAAAAACTAAACTCTCGCTGTTTTGTGGGACAACCGCTTGTAGCTTCCAAATAATAAATAAGGAATGAACTATATAAACATAGGCCGCTCGAAAAGGCAAGCCATGATAGGCGGCACGATCCCAGCGGCCCGGAGGTAGGGTATGGTTTTAAGGCCTAATTATGTCGTTTTTTATCCTGCCATGACCGATAGATCATCATTCCGATCGCGGCGAAGACCGCGAGAAAGACGAGTATAATTATCACTTTGATGGCAAAAGCAAGAAATCCGACGAATCCGATAACGGTCTTTAATAGCGTGATGACGAGAGCGATAAGGACGACGAGGCTACCGAATATCGATGCGGCTTTAATAAACATAACAAACTCCTAGAAGATCAAATTCCTAAATATCTCTCCAGCTTCCGCTTCGCGTGCGATCGGAGAAATCTCCCGTCCTCGGGCGGTCAGTTTCATTATAGCGCGACTGGCTCAACGCAAAACTGGCCGAAGGGCTGTTTGACCAACCCGATGCCTCCGCCTTCGATTTAAAGATGTATCCCTTAAGCACATAGATGCCCAAACCGATCAGCAGAATCGGCAGAATTCCACGCATAAGGAAACCGAGATTAAAGACTCTCTGAAGCAAAAATGCGGTTCCGAGCACAGTCAGAATGATGCCCCAAAGTTTTGGGTTCCCCGAAAAACGCTGAACCAAGATGTCGTCGGCGACATCCGGTGTCAGGCCGGATCGGATCATTTGTGCGGTCCGCCAAGAATCGAGAGCCGAGAACAGCCACATTCCGATAAATCCCAGCACGAAGAGCGGTGTACCGCCCGTCAGGACGGCCATCTGGAAAAGGCCTACAAAAATCGCAAAATAGACCAGGGCCTTAACGGTCTGGCCGTTATAAGCTGCACCAAGTCCGGGACATATCATCGAAAGCAAAGTAGCAATGACCGGGGACGTTCGCTTCTTTACGAACGGTACATGATTCGAGCGGGTCTGCTGACGCAAGAGGTCGACGCCCTGCACGATACAGTCCTGGCAATACGGAAACCCCTTGATGCGGTGATCGCAAGCAGGGCAAAGCGGCCTTCCGCACCCGTTGCAGCTAACTACCGCCGCACTATGATTGTGATAAGCACAATTCATTATTTCTGTTCCTCGTGATTGACGGTAGTCGTGCCGTTGATCGGATCGGTAGCGGGGGCCGGTTCGGCTGGCTTACCGCTCCAAACAGCCGAGCTTTGCTGATAGGTCTGGCCGGCCAGTTCAACGCTTCTTTGGTAAACGCCTGCAATCGTACCGTCAGCCGAAATGGTCTCGCCGAACATCAAAAAGGCAAAGGCCAGTATCATTGCTACCGGTGCCAATTGAGGCACCATCACAGGGAACCTGAGTCCGCGGAGCCAATCGCCGGCTTCCTTGATCCATGAAGTCTTAGCTTCTTTCAACGCGACCGAGCCGATGGTTGACTGCAGTATCCGTTCGTGGAGACCGGCGGGTATCGCCAGCTCGTCCATTTTGTATGTGTAGCAAGCCGCGATCGAGCGGACAACCATACCGGGAAGGTCTTCACATGAATTACAAAGGGCGGCGTGGCGTTCCCAGCGGTGAAAGGCAACAGCAGGTAAGAATCCGTCGAGATAATCTGTAAGGTGGCTCTCGAAATCGTCGCAGGCCAACGATGTCTGCGGAGCCGTCATTGCCAATATTCGGGCCTCGATACGTGTCATCGGCGTGGCCGGAGCTGATATCTCACGACAAACGGCAAGTGATTCCTTCACGTCATTGAGCAAAGAATGGCAAAGCGGACAGATCAACGCGTGAGCAGCCACCGCCTTGTGGGCACCGCCGTTCAGCGTCTTATCGAGATAATCGCTCATCAGCTCTTCAAACTGTGAACAATTCACTATGTTTTGCTGCTCCTGATCCATGTATTTCACCCCTTGATACAATCCTAAATATCGATTGAAACCCCATCGAGAATGCCGCCTAGCAGATAACCTGCATAACCAGCCGCATCACCCCAAACATCGAAAACGCCGTCCACAGCAATTTCTGCAGCTACTTCGCCGCCGATCTCTACAGCGTCCACGACAGTCGTTTTTCTATTCTCATTCGGGTCCATAATCAGATCGTCACTACTCTCATACGTCTCAAAACCTTTGCCAGTTCGATCCGGCCGCGATTTATTCGCGATTTAACGGTTCCCTCAGGTATCTGCAGTACGTCAACTATCTCCTGATAGGTCAATTCCTCGATGTCACGGAGTATCACGCATGTCCTGAGATCATCCGGCAATTTGTCAATTCCTTCCTGCACCTGGCTCGCTAACTCTTTCCGCTCGATCTCCTTATGTGCAGAAGTTCCCGCCGCTCTTAAGTGGTACGAATGATCGTCCACCGCGTCTGCCATCGTGTTTTGCGGATTCCGCTGGCGATGGCGGTAATCGTCAATTATTAAATTACGGGCAAGCCGCATCAGCCAATTCGAGAGGTCGCCCTGTTTCGCATCATATTGATCAAGCGTCTTGTAGATGCGAATAAAAACATCCTGGGTCAGATCCTCAGCAGCATCCACGCTAGATGTGAACCGGTAAGCGAGGTTAAAGATCCTGCGGGAGTAATTGGAAACAATATCCTCCCACGCCGTCCCGTCTCCTGAACGAGCACGCCTGACGAGATCCGCACCATCAAATTCAGTCACAGCTTTTAATGCTTCCAACGCGTTTCTCTCCCGAAACCAATCGCCTATGTCCCACAGCAGCAAAGCCAAAGCTGCCCATTGTCAAGAATTGGTTACGAAAGGCCAAAAACAAAAGTTCCAAATAATAAAGGGTAATAGTATGCGGCAAATAGCCAAACCGCACAGTGGCAGGCCGTTGCAGGAAGACTCTAGGTATTCCCCGCCCGGCTCCCAATACGGACCAGGGAACTTCTCGGTGCACAGCAGACGCTGACGAGAGTGGCTCGATCAGCCTGCATTTCCTCATCCAACTCGATTGCCCGCATCACAGAGTCAAATATAACAGCAGCCTTAGGATCGTTCGGCGTTGTAATACTATAGTGCATCCATTTGCCATCGCGGCGGCTTTTCACCATGCCGGCCCGCTTAAGGTAGGCGAGGTGGCGTGAGATCTTAGGGTTATTTGTTTCAAGGGTTTCGGCGAAAAAGCATACACAGACCTCGCCGTCACGCATCAGGTTGAGCAGCCGTAACCGTGTCCGGTCGGCAAGAGCGGCGAAGAATTCATCAAGTTTTACGGAGCCTGTTTTCCCCATACGAAAAAAATTATAACATATTTCAATTATGGCTTGACATAAATGATTTTTGCGTTTACTGTGATTTTACAATTACGCATGGACGTAATTGATGAGTTGCCGCAAAGACTCGGAACAAATAGAAAAGAGGGAGAAAAAACAATGACTGCAATAAATACATTAAAGGCTCATCTGGCATTGAACGTCAGCAACGTTGAGGGAAGCATTGAGTTTTACAAAAAGATGCTTGGCATCGAGCCGAGCAAGGTGCGGACCGGATATGCGAAATTCGACGTACAGAATCCGCCGCTTAACCTGACGCTTAACCAATCGGCCGACGCCGGGAAGGGAAGCCTCTCGCACCTCGGAATCCAGGTCGCAGCGACTGAAGACGTTCTTGCAATGAAACAACGCTGGGAAGCCGAGGGCCTGGTCCCGCGGGAGGAGATGCAGACGACCTGTTGCTACGCCGTACAGGACAAAGCATGGGTTCACGATCCTGATGGTAACGAATGGGAAGTTTTCGCCGTGCTCCAGGACAATCTGCCCGAAGGCGCAAAGAATACCGAAGGAGAATGCTGCGTACCGACATTTGTGACCATCGACGGCGAGAAGAAGGAAGTCGCGTCCGCTTGCTGCTGATACGGAGGTGATCAAATGAGTACAATTGACCATAACAGATCAACGGCCGTTTGTTATCTGCGAAGTGAATGCAGGGCCGAGTCGGATCGCGAGTACGTTGATAAGCTCTTTGCAAATAATTGGGAGTATTTCGTGATAAAGCGAGATGAACGATCAAACGGTATGACGACATTCGTCGAATGCTGTGGGGCGGACATTAAGCTCGGCTAGTA
>JBGTCF010000103.1:0-13028 GCA_041748975.1 Pyrinomonadaceae bacterium | reverse complement strand
GACGTATCATTACGGCCGATGGTTCTACCACAACGGCTACTGGAACTGGTCACCATACGGCAACTATCGCTCTACTCGCAGCTGGTGGCGGCCTGCACTCGTTGTGATCACAGTGATTAGAAACAATATCTGCTGGTATCCGCTCACCTATCACCAGGCTCGCGTGAATTTTAACCAGCAATATCACCGCCGCAACAATAACGGCCGCAATAACCAGAACGCCGGGCCCGTGCTTCCGGTTAGGGGCACAGGCGGCAGGGTACCCATCGAGAGTGTACCTGCACGAGGGGTTGTTGGCGTAGACACGAAGTATTTTGGAAAACGGGGTCGTGAGATACGACGAATGCCCCGGGAAGTGGCTGAAACCGTCATCGCCGCGAAGACGAACGATACCGTACCCCAGCTTCCCAAACGTGAGGAATTGGGCAAGGACATTGGCGGCGATATACTGGCCGATCGGCCGACACGCGACATTGCTGCCGCGCAGGCCAGAGTAGGAACGATCAAGCGAACTGGCGATGAACCGCTAGACAAAGAGCTGAGAACGACGCGGATCCTCGGCGGACGCTCGTTACGAGCAGCCCCGGCCACGGATATCAGCGGGCCCGCTACTCGTCCGGCTATCACCGAAGCTCGGCCTACAGGTATCTTTGAGCGGCCCGCACCGTCAAGAGTTCGGCCAAAGGTTGACACGCCGGTTGTGCGGACACCGGTCGAGCCGAGAAGCCATCCGTCGCCGACGGAAAATGTGGTTCGACAACGGCAACGGCCTGTAGTTCCAGAAACGCCCAGGCAGGAACCAACGCCGGAAAGCGCAAAGCCAAGGCGAGACCCGCCACCGGTGAGGGAATCCCCGCGACGAGAGCCACCCGCAGAGAGGCCAACTCCTCGTGTTCAGGAAGCTCCAAAGAGCGCTCCTGCTCCAGCGAAGGAATCACCCAAAACTGTACGCCGGCCGGACACTCCCTCGAAGAAAGCCGATCCGATAACGTGAGGCAGTTCGCTTGTTGATTTGAAAGGGCAGCCCGAACCGGCTGCCCTTATTTTATTAGTTCTGAAGGAAAATCGTTCTGTCGATGTCGGCCGGGTTTCCGACCACTACGAATCGAAGATTTTTCATATACTTATTGGCCACCGCCTGTATCTCTTCCGGTTTGACCTTTCGCATTCGGTCGAGAAACCCGATCGAATTTCGCCATCCTCCGCCCATCAGCTCATATTGGGCAAGCTCCGCAGCCTGTGCGGCATTGGTTTCCTGCTTCAGGAAATATGTCGTCAGGAAAAAGCCGGACAGCTGTCCCAGCGTGTCTCCGTCGACCGGACTTTGCCTGAGCCTCTCGATCTCGGCGAGCATGACCCGGATCGACTCGTTAGGATTGACCGAACTTACCGATATGGCCGCCGTATTTGCCGCATGATCGTCGAGTTCCGCGTCGGGTGCATATGAGAGATTCCTCTTCGTGCGAACTTCCTGAAACACAGCCTGCTGAAGGATCGAGATCGCTACTCGCATAGCATAGTAATCCGGGTCACCGATGGCGGGGGCGGCAAAGACGCCTTTTACGTAGTTCGTTTGGAGCGTCTTCGGAGTTACATCCACCGAGGGTTTATCAAACATCAGCTGGGCCACAGGCGACGGCTTATAGTCGCCCCGCGGCAAGCTGCCGAATGAGGCGGTGATCCTTTTTTGCAGTTCGACCGGATCGACGTCACCGACCACAACCAGAAGCAGCCGTGAGGTTTGCATCATCCGGCGGTGGTACGCGGCGAGATCGGCTGCTTTTAATCGGGTGACGGTTTCAACAGTTCCCTGCGGTTCATTAGAATACGGATGGCCGGCAAATACGATCTTCCGCTTTTGCGAATCGAGCGAACCCTCCGGCGAGTCGTTCTCAGAGCGAAGCCCCGTCAGGATGTTCGACCGTATCCTCTCAACATTTTCCGGCGCAAATGACGGATTTAAGGCCAGGTCCGTAAACATTTGCCACGAGCTGTCGAAACTAGCTTTGGTGCTGGCGAGTGCAATGACGCTGAAATCGTAATTGGACCCCGCGGATATCACCGTTCCCACGCGAGAGGTTTCCTTCCGGAGCTTTTGTGTCGGATACGACTTACTTCCCTCTACAGCGGCGCTTAGTGCAAAATTCTCGATCCCGGCATTTTGGGGCTCGACATTGCGGACTCCGCCGCGAAGGAACAATCCCGCTGCCACGGTCGGTGCTCCTTGTCGGCGCTTTACCAGCACCTTCATTCCATTGACATCAAATTCTGTTACCTGCGGGGCCGTGACCGCCGCGGTTTGCCCAAATGTGGGAACGACTGAGAATGCAAATACAATAAAAACAAAGGTCCTAAGCGACCTGCGATATGTAGATAAATTCATTATTGCTTGCCTCCGATCAGATCTTCCGGCGTTAGTTTGGCGATCGTCTGCTGCTCTGGCGAGATCAATGCAAGGCCCACATGCGGTTTGTTCTGTATATATGTTTTAACGTATTTCGTGATCTCGGCCCTTGTCGTGGCACGAAGGCTTTTGTGATATCCGCGGAAGTAATCGATTCCGGTCGTCGACCACCAAAAGCTAAGTGTTCGGCCGTATTCGCTTAATTTTTCCCGGCTATAGAGATCGTCGGCCTCAAGCAGCGTCTTGGCGCTTTCCAACTCTTCGTCCGTGTAGTAGCCCGGCTTATCAAACTGTTCTATCTCGGCATAGAGTGCCTTGATCGCGACCTTGGCTTTTTCGGGCGTCGTCAGGAAGATCGCCTGGATCGGTCCCACATTTCTCTGGGTGTAATATCCGATATTAGTACCCGTCGTGAGCCCCGAATCTACCAGTGCACGCTGAAAACGCGAATCCGGCTGCCTAATAATAAATGAGAAAACATCAGCGGCATAAGTGCCTGCGTCGTCTTTTCCAACCGACGGCCCATGCCAGCCGATCTGGACGAATACGCTCTGTACGGGTTGAAGAACTATTGCCCCCTCGCTCTTTGTCAGCGGCGGGTGCTCAACTAGAGGAAACTCCTTAAAAGGGTCGGCCGCACGCGGCCAGTCGCCAAACAATTGTTCGGCCTGAGTAAAAATGCTCTGCGGATTCACGTCGCCGGTCACGACCAGCGCGGAATTATTCGGTACATAGTATCGCGATTGTATCAGCCGCATTTTCTCGGTCGTGGCGGCCGCAACGGTCTCACGCGTACCGCCCGGACTCTTCCGCGTAGGATATTTATAAAAAAGCCGGTCGAGCAAGGCCTGGTTCAGGTAATAACCCGGCTGCGACATATTGCGTTCGAGCTCGCCAAGCACGACCTCTTTTTCAGCCGCAAACTCGTTCTCGTCAAAGACCGGAAAACGGGCCGAGTCTCTAATGAACTTCATGGCAGGCAAAATATTGGGGCTCGTGGTAGTGAAATAATACTGGACCACTTCTTCGCGGGTCGTGCCGTTATTGACGATTCCCAGCTGATCGATATCGCCCATATATGAAACATCACCGACCTGCGGCTTTAGCTTGAGCTCGCCGTCGCAGTTGAGCTGGCGAAATGCCTGGGCATTGCGAAACCTCAGAAACTCGCACCTGTAGATCGATGTTGCACGGTTTGTCTTAAAGAACATGTGCTCATAAAGATGCGACAGGCCGTTGAGTTCGGGCGGTTCGGTAAATGAACCGTTGCGTACCGCAAACTCCACTGTTACCAGCGGCACCGACGAATCAGGGAATACGATGATCTCCATTCCGTTGGCAAGCGTTTTGGTAACAATCGGGATCTCATAGGGTGCCGGTGCATTTGTCGGCGTCGCAGATGGACGTGCCGGGCGAGCAACTTGGGCGGGACTCACCGTCGGCAGTAGTGATAGAATTAGGGTTAAAGATAAAAAGAATTTTTTCACAAAATAACTCCAATAATGGCCTGACATTGGAATGTAACATACGGAGATACATTTTATGGAACGCGACAATTTGATGCACGGAGCCCGCACAGCGTTGAATACGAATCAGGACACTCGTGCCTGGGCGGAAGAATATCTGAAGGAAAAAACACGCTCTGAGAATACGCAAATGAGCGAAGAAGAGTTTGCAAAATACTGGCGCTATCACAAACCCGAGATCATGCACGCCGGAGCCGCCGAGGCGATGGCGGCCTTTCGAACGGCGCGAGCAGAGGCTCGGGACTAAAAACAGTAGGGGCGAGGCATGGGCGCGGGCTTTAGCGGGCAAGCCCGCTTCCCAACTGGCATCTTTCTTCATAAACACCCGTTAAGAGGCGGGCTTGCCCGCCAACCGCTTTAGGCGCCATTTGTAGACTGAAGGGTGAGTCTGGTCGTACTTGTAAAGAAAAAGGAACCTCTCCGTGGCGGACGAGGTTCCTTTTCCATAACGTTCACTTGTTAATCCTTATCCCTTTGGAAATAAGCGAAGGCTAGCCCAGCTATCACCGCGCCGATGGCAACCTTCGTTACGAATGACTTTCGATTGTATTTCCATTCGGCTTTAAGCCCCATTTCGCTGAAGAAATTAGGAATATGCCCGTTGGCAAGGTCTTGAAATATGCCGCCCACCATATCGACGCGGTCGGCCACCATTAGTGGAAGCCAATGTGAATATGTGTCCTCGCTATAATCGAACGCCTTTCGGCGTATCATTCCGCTTAGCCCGGAAGGCGGCAGGGTGTCGCCGAAAGCCGCCGTAACGTTAGGACGCTCGTTCGAATGAAGTACCTCGACATCGATAGGCTGTTGATCGGGCCTGTCCCAGCTGTAGCCCTCGTGTTCGCCGTTATTCCGGTCTTTGATCGGATAGGTCGGGTCATTATCAGGATCAGCGTCAACGCCCCAACCCTTTACCGAACCGGCGTTGATCGTTCTATTGCCAAAATCTGTGATTTCTAAACTTTCAATCATTTTGTATCTCCTAGTTCCACGCCGAGGGCGGTATAAGTACGGGCTTAATGCAGTTGTCGAGCTTCGCTGAAAACATCCTGTAGGCTTCGGCCACGTCTTCGAGCGGAATGCGATGGGTTATCAAAGGTTTGGGGTCGATAACTCCGTCCTTCACATGTTCGATTAGCCGGGGCAGCAGCCGTTTGACCGATGCCTGATTTCCCCGAATGGTCAGCCCCTTATTGACGACGTTACCGATCGGGACGAGGGCGTCGATCGGACCGTAAATGCCTACTATCGAAACGATGCCGCCCTTCTTTACAGAGTTTATAGCCCAATGAACTGCGGTAGCCGCTCCGCCAACGGCATGCAGCTTCTTACCAAGCAGGGTCTGCATCGGGTGTCCGGTCGCCTCGGCGCCGACGGCGTCGATGCAGACATCGGCCCCCATCCAGTCGGTGGTCTTTTTGAGAAACAGCACGACGTCGTCGAATTCCTTGTAGCTGTAAGCCTCGGCCGGGGCATAGTCGCGGACAAAGTCCAGTCGATACTCAATGTGGTCGATAACGATCACACGGCCCGCTCCGAATAACCAGGCACACCGAGCCGCCATGATCCCGACCGGACCCGCACCGAAAACTACGACCGTATCGCCCTTTTGAATACCGCCCATTTCCGCAGCCTGATATCCAGTGGGAACAATGTCGGTAAGTAGGACGGCAGTGTCATGGTCGATGCCCTCCGGAATGATCATCGGCCCGACATTCGCATATGGCACGCGTACCATCTCGGCCTGTCCCCCATCATAGCCGCCGGCAGTGTGCGAATATCCCAAGATCCCGCCGACAGCGGTCGCCTGCGAATTTGATTCGTGGCAATTGCCATAAAGCTCCTGCTGGCAAAAAACGCATTTTCCGCACGCTATATTGAATGGAACGAGCACCTGATCGCCCGCCTTGATCTTGGTTACCTCGGGGCCGACCTCTTCCACAACGCCGGTTACCTCGTGGCCAAATGTCGACCCGATACGGGTATCAGGCACCGCACCGTTATATAAATGTAGGTCCGAACCGCAGATACAGGCGCGGGTGACACGCACAATCGCATCCTCGGGATGTAGGATCTCCGGTTCTGGTTTGTTATCAATGCGGACCCGTCGTGGGCCCCGGTAATTCATTGCAAGCATATCGATCTCCTTAATGCATAAGGATAAACGAGTGATACGCTTCGCAAGGTATCCGGCAGTACAGAACCAACAGAAAAAGGGGAGGCCAACGAATCGCCTCCCCGAGATAAGAATGATCGACGCTAAACGCCTGCATCGCGGCGGACCATAGTGCCTTACTCCGTATGGCCCTTGACGGCGCTTTCGGCTCCCATCTTGACCTCGGCCTCGCTTTTAACGTTCCGCATCATTCGGGCTATCGGGATCGCCAGGAGCGCTAGCACAATAGCGGCGGCGATGAGCGAGCCAGCGGTCCATGTAAATAGGATCGGCATCTGCTCAAGGCGTTCGGGGTCAATGTTGCCGCTGACTAGGCCGCCGATGAGGTTGCCTAGGGCCGAGGCCATGAACCATACGCCCATCATCTGGCCTACATAACGTCTGGGCGCGAGCACTGTCATCGAGGCAAGCCCAACGGGGCTTAGGAACAATTCTCCAATGGTTTGGAATAAATAACTCACGACGAGCCACCAAGGTGCGACGCGTGTTTCGGCACCGCCGCTGACCACGATGTTGGCGGCAAAGATCATCACAAGAAAGCCCAGGCCTGCGAAGGCAAGTCCGAGCGCGAATTTCATGGGGTACGAGAGATTTATACCCTTTGCGCCGAGCCGAGTCCACATGATCGCGAATACCGGAGCGAGCGCGATGATAAACAGTGAATTAACGGACTGGAACCAGGTGGCAGGGATCAGCCAGCCGAAAAAGTCGCGGTTGGTAAAATCGAGCGCGAAAAGGTTGAGTGACGTCGGCGCTTGTTCAAACGCGGACCAGAAGATGGCGGCAGCAAGGAAAAGTACGATGATAACGACCATGCGTTTTACCTCGTCTGAGTTTAAGCCGCCGAAGAAAATGACGTAGCCGAAAAAGGCAGCCGCCAGGCCGAGGATGACGTAGACCATCGCATTGCCGATGGCTATGGGGTCGAGCGTGATAGTGCCCGTGATCGACAGGGCGATCACAAGAGCAAGAATGCCGAGGCCGGCATAAAGCGCGATCTTGGCACGACCCATTTGTGTGCGCTGTACTTCGGGATCGGGGTGTTTGCTCGGTTCTACGCCGATGTCACCCAATGTTTTAGAAGCCCGTGTAGCGAAGACGATGGTCCCGATCAACATGCCGACGCCCGCGGCGCCGAATCCCCAGTGCCACCCGTAGATCTCGCCGAGAAACCCGGTCACGAGCTGGCCAAAGAATGCACCGATATTAATCCCCATGTAAAAGATCGAGAATCCGGCATCGCGGCGCTCGCCGCCTTCGGGATAGAGGTCCCCAACGATAGCCGAGATGTTAGGCTTCAGGAGACCCGTGCCCATCACGATAAGCACCAACCCTAGGAAGAACGCAGTAGGGCCGCCCAAGAAAGCAGAAAGCCCGATCGAGAGGTGTCCAAGCGAAATAAGTATCGCGCCGAAGAAGATCGCCTTTCGCAGCCCAAGGATCCGGTCGGCTATCCAACCGCCCGGCAGGGCCGATAGATATACGGAGCCAGCGTAAATACCGACGATGGCCCCGGCATATCCCCGATCGTATGCGTAACCGCCATCAATCAGAGCGGCCGTCATGAACAGGACCATCAGCGGCCGGATGCCGTAGAACGAGAACCGTTCCCACATCTCGGTAAAGAACAGCGTCGAAAGGCCCTTAGGATGGCCAAAGAATCCGCCGTGGGAATCGGCCTTTCCAGCATCAATATCTGCGCTCATTACGTTTTCCCCCTATTGACTGTTTGAATTTACGGACGAGTTAGGCAAAATATAGCAGATAAACCATTTATCGAAAAGCGAAAATGAACAGCTCTAACTTCTCAAAGGCAATTTTAACCCTATGCATTTTAACCGCAGCCGTAGTAGTGGGTGCGGCTCAGAAATCGAGGCCCAGCGTCACGGCAGCTGAGGTGAATGGGACCTTCAAAATGAATTTCCGGGGCAAATATAAGAAGATGTCGAATGAGATCAAGATACTTGCCCTCGGCGGGGGAAAGATCCGCTTCGCTATGGACCTTATTTATCCCTACACGCTTAAAAGGGGTGAGATATCGGTGAATATGGGCGGCCTCGACGGTGAAGCCTCCATCGTCGGAGATACCGCGGTCTACGAATCCGAGGAATTTGGCAAATGTAAGATCACTTTCAAGTTCGTTAAGCCCGGTTCCGTAAAAGTCGTTGAGGACGGCACTGATGCCGGATGCGGCTTTGGGCATAATGTGACCGCGGCAGGTAACTACCGTAAGGCCAGTAGCCGAAAACCGACATTTTAGAGGTCAAACGAATGATACTTGCAATATTAGCAATTTGGTTCGGGTACAAGAAAGCCCGTGATACTGGCCGCAATCCTTTTCTCTGGGCTGCGATTTGCGGCGGCACTTTCATCGGCGTCCAACTGCTTGTTGGAGTTGGGATCGGAGTAATATTAGGAATCGGAGTCGAAGCATTCGGCTGGAGCGAGACCGTGTATGAAGGCTATAATTGGGTCTATACGATATTTGCGATGGCAGCCAGTATTTTGAGTGTATATCTACTTTTTCGTTATCTCGATCGAATTCCACCCGAAGAACCGGCCACTCAACCCCCGCCGCCACCGACATTTGACCAGTAATTAAGGTATGGAATTATTTCAAACGCTGGGTGCCGAGATCGAGTCTCTCTGGCTTGAGCGAAACTATAACGAGGACGATCTTCCAACTATCGCAGCGGATGCCTTAAGGCGTGCCGATCTGCCGTCAAAACTTTCAGCGTGGGATGTCGTCGACTGGTCGCTCAGTGAAACCGAACTGCCGCCTCAGCGAGACGTTGCGGGGCGTTTCGCCGATCCGCCTATAACGATATATTCCGGGCCGCGTTTTCATATCGACGTTTACTTTTGGTTTGAAGGCACAACGGCGATCCATCAGCACGGATTCTGCGGCGCTTTTCAGGTGATGCTTGGATCAAGTATTCACAGCTGGTACGAATTTGAGCGGAAAGAAAAGATAAACACCTTTTGCGAGATCGGTGATATGAGCCTAAAGGTCTGCGAGATACTTGAGGTCGGCGATGTTCAGGAGATCTGGGGCGGGCGGCGGTATATCCATTCGCTGTTTCATCTCGACCGGCCGTCGGCAACGATCGTTGTCCGTACCGACCGGTCGCCGATCGACCTGCCGCAGTTTTCATATGAGAAGCCGAGCCTCGCTATCGATCCATTTTTCGAGCAGCACACGACGATAAAAAAGATCCAGATGATGGGCACCCTCCTGCGGGCACAGCGTCCCGAGGCGGACGAATCGATCGCCCGCTGGCTGCGTTCATGCGATCTGCAAACGTCATATGTGGCCCTATCAAGCCTCAGGGCAGGCCTGCGTTCGGACCAGCTAAAACAAATGTTCAGCCCGGACGATGCTGAGTCGCGCTTTCGTGATCTGCTGGACATCGTGATCGAGCGTCACGGCCCAAAGGCCAAAGCACTTCGCCAAGTTTTCGAACATCACGATATGCTTGCCGAGATCGTCAAGCGGCGCGGCTACGTATCCGACCCGGAGCACCGCTTCTTTATGGCATTGCTGCTGAATGTCGACCGCCGTCCTCTAATTTTTGACCTGATAAAACACCGTTTCTCCGATGCGGATCCAGTCGAGAAAATACTCGACTGGGTCTTCGACCTGGCAGAAACGCGGGTCGTCGGAATCGAATCTTCAAACGCACTCGGGATCGCTGATTTTGGTGAAACTGAGATGTTTGTTCTTGAAGGAATGTTGCGGAACAACACAGACGACCAGATAAGACAGGGAACTTCTTCACATCTCGCCGGGCGTTCGATCGACGAAGCGATCGAAGCGATCCGAAATGCCGTTATCTTTCGACCTTTGCTTGTTCCCTGACGCCGCCGGCTATTTGCGGGAGAATTTGGATTGATCTAAACTAGTTAACATGCCCTTGTAGCTCAACGGTTAGAGCAGCGGACTTGGGAAGAATGCCTAAGTGGGTGAGCCAGGGTTGTGAACGTCGGCGTGGCAATTTAAGCAGAGAAGAAGACATTTGTCGGCTTCAACGATGAGATTGCTCCAGGAACTGTTAGAACATTTCCTGAGATCGATTTGAAAGGATTTCTCTGTTGGATCGATGTGGTGAAAGCATAAAGCCGCTTGGTTCTTATGGTAGCCGCACATCTGGCATTGGCCTCCTTTCAGCTGGATCAGTTTTGCCTTTCGTTCATTACCTCGGCGTTGTTGCGAAATATAGTTCTGGTGTTTGTTATTGGATAAAGCAAATTTGCACTTGGCAGAGCAGAATTTTCTCTGTCGTCCGAATAATTGATTACTACAATCTACGCAGCAGGAGTCCATAAGGTCAAAATCAACCGGGTTGCTAGAGTGTTACGTATAGCATTTTAGTAGAATCTGTTAAATTCGGGGAAGCCTAAACATCCATTGATGCATGGTGATCCCGAGCCAAGCCGGTCATTGGTGCCGGAAGGTGTAGAGACTTGACAGCAGACTCGTAAAGAGAAGAGAAAGTCCAGACCACAAACTCGAAAGGGGCGGCGAAAGCCGTAGCGGGTAAGCATAATCCGTTGGTTGTAGGTTCGAATCCTACCGAGGGCACCATTTCTAAAAGCGACGGCCTTTAACGGGCCGGTACGTTTAAGCCGAAAAAAAATGGCTCCGAAGAGGAGCCTAAACTACTATCATTTCACGGAAAGTTAGACCGCGGCGGCGGTTACTTTCTTTTCTTTACCTTCGTGTTCGCAGCACGGGCAGCACGTGTGGCCTTCGGCGGACATATCCATCTTGCCGTCGGCGGTCATTTGATGGCCCTTGCCGTTCTTCATCGGGCAAGACTCTTTATCGCCGTGTTTTGCTTCCATTGCGGCGGCGTCCATTTTGCCCTTCATCGGACACGATTCAGCGGACATTTTATGCGTTCCCGCCTCGCCCATTTTGTGACCATCGCCATCCGCCATTCTATGAGCGGTGTGATCCATCTTTCCTTTCATAGGACACGAATCTTGGTCACCCTTGCAGCAATCTTTGCCGTGTTCGCCGTGGGTGGCATCCGCACTGACCATCATCGCTTTGACCGGGCAGGAATCTCCGCCGATACCGAAAGCATACGCCGTTATGCCGATGCCCAGCACCAATATCGCCAAAATCACCAAAAGTGCATTTCTCTTCATAAAATCTTTCTCCTGTTGTAGATCAAAAAGATACTAAGCGAGTTTATCACAGGAATGTCGATTTTCATCGTGACGCGGGCCACACGCAAAGGCAAACAGAAAGGCTTTCCCGCGTTCGCCGAACTACACATTGAACCGAAAATCCACCACATCGCCGTCCTGCATGATGTATTCTTTGCCTTCGAGGCGGGCCAGGCCTTTTTCGCTGGCAGCTTTTCGGCTGCCGCAGGCGACAAGGTCATCATACCCGATGATCTCGGCGCGGATAAATCCGCGTTCGATGTCGGTGTGGATCTCGCCCGCGGCGGCGGGGGCTTTGGTGCCAATAGGGATCGTCCATGCACGGACCTCCTTTTCTCCGGCGGTGAGAAAGCTCATCAGGCCGAGCATGTGAAATGCCGCTTTAATTAGTTTGTCGACGCCGCTGGATGTGAGGCCGAGGTCTTTCAGGTAATCGTCACGGTCAGCCGGGTCGAGTGCGACCAACTCAGCCTCGAGCTTGGCGCAAATTACTACGACATCCGAATTTTCGGCCGCGGCGTGCTTGATAACGGCCTGCACGTGGGGGTTACTTTCAGGATCGGCAAGGGTCGCTTCTTCAACGTTTGCGGCATAGATCGTTGGCTTGGTCGAAAGAAAGAACCAAGTTTTCACAATTGCCCGCTCCTCGTCTGTGAGGTCCGCAGCTCTCGCCGGCCTGCCCTCTTCTAGAATCGGCTGGATTTTATCAAGGATCTCGATCTCGCGCTTAGCGACTTTATCGCCTGAGGATTTGATCGCGCGCGCGGCTTTTTCACGTCGCTTTTCAGCAGATGTGAGGTCCGCGAGGGCAAGCTCGATTTGGATCGTTTCAATGTCCCGGATCGGATCTACCGATCCCTCGACGTGAATAATATTCTCGTCCTCGAAGCACCGCACGACCTGTATAACGGCGTCTGTTTCGCGGATATTTGCAAGAAATTGGTTTCCGAGCCCTTCGCCTTTTGACGCACCGCGTACCAAACCGGCGATGTCCAGGATCTCAACGGTCGCAGGCACGACCTTTTGGGCCTTATTCAGCTTTTCAAGCACCGCGAGGCGTTCATCCGGAACCGCCACCACGCCGACGTTCGGCTCGATCGTAGCAAAAGGATAATTTGCGGCCAAAGCCGATTCCTGAGCGGTCAATGCATTAAAAAGTGTAGATTTTCCGACGTTGGGCAACCCAACTATTCCAGCCTGCAGCATATGGTTATTTCAGAGCTATACAAAAACTCTTATTTTACCGCGAGTAGCTCGATTTTAGAAACACGCCGGCCTTTTGCGGGCCAGATACTTTTGCATACGGACTGAATTACGGCGTGTTTCCATATCCGGCCTAAAATTGGACCAATGAGTTCGATTGTGTTTTTCCTGCTATTTGCAGTAACTTAACTAGAAGAATCCGCTGCTCTTATGTTGATCTCGATCATCCTTATTGCTCTCCTTGCCGCCGCCGGCATGGCACTTACATATCTTTTCGCTGACGAAGAGACCTTCATGTGGCGTGCCTCAGCTGGAACTATTATTGGGTCCGCGATTTTTGGCACCTTATTATTCGTCGTAGCTTCAATTGCAGGCCTAAGCACCGCTACGGTTGCGATCTGCCTGGCCCTAACCTGTCTTCCGATCGGACTATACTGGCGTCGCGATATACGCGGCCGGTTCAAGCATGACAGGAACCGGGTCGGTGACAAACTGCAGGGAGCTACCGCTGAAAAGCTGCTGCGGTTCGCGTATTATGCGTTTT
>JBGTCF010000102.1:0-10094 GCA_041748975.1 Pyrinomonadaceae bacterium | reverse complement strand
CCCGACCGCGATCACGCCAATTAAAGCTGCAATGCCCAGGTCGGAAACAAAAAGGAGCAGGATGAGTACGACGAATGCCTGTAAGTGAAATAGCCGTGCGATCCACAATGAATTCGCAATACCGTAACGCGCCGGTATAGAACGCAGTCCGGCCTTTCGGTCGAAATCAAAGTCCTGGCAAGCGTATAGAACGTCAAATCCAGCCGTCCACATCAGTACGAACAATGAAAGCAGAATAGGTACTGGTTCGTCGAGGGTTCCGCGCACAGCGATCCACGCCGCCGATGGCGAGATGGCCAATCCCAATCCCAGAAGGATGTGGGCAAAGGACGTGAATCTTTTTGCATAGGAATAGCCGAGAACAACTATCAAAGCTACCGGTGTTAGAGCGAAAGTAAGCCAGTTCAGCATGAAGGCGGCCAATACAAAAACGCCGATCGATACTGCCAAAAACATCCACGCGAAATTTACTGAGATTTTGCCTGCGGGCAGCTCGCGTCCGGCCGTCCTCGGGTTCCGGGCATCAATGTCACGATCGACAATCCGATTGAAGGTCATAGCCGCCGAGCGAGCTCCCACCATTGCCACTGTGATCCACACTATTTGCCACCATGTGGGTATGCCGTTCGCCGCTAGTACAGCTCCAAGAAAGGCAAACGGCAGCGCAAAGAGCGTGTGCTCAAATTTGATCATCGAGAGCGTGATCTTTAATTTCTGTAGAATCGATTTCATTTCAATTTGCCGAAGCCGCGTAAGCAAAAAGTCTAACAAAATTCCACAGGATTAGTCCTGCAACATTCCGAATTCTGCCCGGCTTTCTGACATGATGTAACTGCGGTAAAATTTTTGAGGATATTGCAACAAAAATATATGTCAGAAACTACGGAAAAAGCAGTCACAACCCGCATCGAAACGGATTCGATGGGTGAGGTCGAAGTCCCGACGAACGCTTACTGGGGAGCCCAGACACAGCGGTCGCTCAAACATTTTGATATCGGGTTTGATGTTATGCCGCGCGAGGTCATCAGGGCGCTTGGAATCCTGAAAAAGGCAGCCGCAATCGTAAATTTCGATCTCGGCAAGCTTGAGGCCGAGAAAAAGGATCTTATTGTTCATGCTGCCGACGAAGTGATCGATGGCAAACTTGATGACCATTTTCCACTGCGGGTTTGGCAGACCGGTTCCGGCACTCAGACGAATATGAACGCCAACGAGGTAATCTCAAACCGTGCGATCGAGATCGCCGGCGGCGAGATGGGCTCGAAAACGCCCGTTCATCCAAATGATGACGTCAACAAATCTCAATCTTCTAACGATACTTTTCCCACGGCGATGTATATCGCTGCCGCCGAGCGAATGATGGCTCTTATTCCCGAAGCCCAAAAGGTCCGCGATGCCATCGACGCCAAAGCCAGGGAATATTCTGACGTTGTGAAGATCGGCCGGACCCATTTGCAGGACGCGACACCGATGACCGTTGGCCAGGAATTCGGCGGATGGGCGAGCCTGATCGAGCGTGATATCGAACGCCTGCGAATGGTCATGCCCGGATTGTTGGATCTCGCGATTGGCGGTACTGCGGTCGGCACCGGCCTCAATTCACATCCCGAATTTGCCGAACGTGCAGCCACAAAAATCGCGGAATTGACCGGACTGCCATTCAAATCGCATCCCGACAAATTCGCCGCCCTTTCGGCCCACGATGAGATCGTCTTTGCTTCCGGAGGGGTGAAAACACTCGCGGTCAGCCTGATGAAGATCGCGAACGATATACGCTGGCTTGCGTCGGGCCCTCGCTGCGGCGTGGGTGAGATCACGCTTCCCGAAAACGAACCCGGAAGTTCGATCATGCCCGGAAAGGTCAATCCGACTCAAAGCGAAGCAATGACCATGGTGGCCGTTCAGGTTTTTGGCAATGACGCGGCCATTGGATTTGCGGGTTCGCAGGGGAATTTCGAGCTTAACGTGTTCAAGCCCGTGATGATCCACAATTTCCTCCACTCCGTCAGATTGCTGCACGATGCATGTCATGGATTTGTCGATTATTGCATCAACGGAATCGAGCTAAATCGCGAACAGATCGACCATTATCTGCGAAATTCGCTCATGCTGGTCACAGCATTAAACCAGCATATTGGTTACGATAATGCGGCCAGGATCGCCAAGAACGCTCACAAGAAGGGAACATCGCTAAAGGAATCAGCGGTCGAACTTGGGCTGCTGACGGCTGAGAGATTTGACGAGTTGGTAAGGGCCGAGGATATGACCCATCCGTAAGACGAATCGCTGAAGTTTTAAATCGGCCCAATTGGTCACGGGTTGCCAGCAGCGGCTTGCCGGAAGAATAAAAAGTAGAAAAGGAGAAATATCACTGCCGCTCCTAACAGGGCCGCCAGACCGATGGCGGTCATCGACATTCCGAGTTTATCGCCCTTCGCTTCTTTTTCGATGGCGTTTTCGCCTTGAGGGTCAGTTGTGGCTTCAGCGGCGTCTTTTGGTTCATTCTCCATGTTGATCTCCGGAATCTCTGTTACATCTTCGTTGCCTGAGTTATTTTTTTCGTTCGCTGACCCCGCTCTTGGATCCTGACCACCAGACGAACGAAACACAGGTTCGGGCATTGACCAAACGGCGTTATCGCCCGAGTTTTTTGGTTCGTTGCTCATCCGTTTAGATGTCCTTTTATTCTAGTTTTGAATATCGAGGACGTCCGATCGGGTTATGATCGCCGTAATGCGTTTAAAATCTTCGATCAAGACCGCGGGCGACTTCGAAAGCTTATTCTTTATATCGGCGATATTTGTGTCCATGTCAACTACCGGGAAGCTCTTATCCATCACATCGCCGACCTTTGCCTCTAAAAGATCACGGTCGACAAGCAGCTTCGCTAGCACGTGGCTCTCCCTAAGGCTGCCCACGGAAAGGTAATTTTCAAGTACCGGTATCTGTGTTACGCCATTCTTGTCCATCAGTGTCAGGGCCGCGCTGACCGTTTCATCAGGGGAAACATAGATCAGTTGCTCTGGTGCACCGGAATTTTTTGTTTCGGCGATCAAGCTTGCGGTTATTCGCTGAGGCTCGAGGAGCAGCTTTTCCTTCATCCACTCATCGGAGTGAAACTTGCTCAGGTAATGCTCGCCCGTGTCGCTAACAATAAATACTATAACCGCATTCTCGTCTGCCTCTTTAGCCACTTTGAGAGCGGCGGCAAAATTTGTACCAGTTGATCCTCCGCAAAAGATCCCTTCGCGCCGCGAAAGATCGCGGGCCAGTTCGAATGAATCGCGGTCGGTGACATTGATGATCTCATCGATGATCTTCATGTCCGCATTGCCGACCGGCAGACTCTGGCCGATGCCCTCGACGAGGTAGGGAGTCGATTCGGGCACGTGCCCGGATTCTTTATAGGTCTTGAATATCGAGCCGTAAGGATCGGCACCTATGATCTGGATATTCGGGTTTTGTTCCTTCAAATATCTGCCGGTACCGGTAATAGTACCTCCGGTGCCGATGCCTGCTACAAAATGAGTGATCTTTCCTTCGGTATCTTCCCACACCTCGGGCCCGGTCGTGCGATAATGAGCGGCGGGGTTTGCCGGGTGGTTGTATTGGTCCGGATAAAATGAATTCGGCGTCTGGTTCGAGATCCGTTTGGCGGTTTCGTGATAATGGTCAGGCGTGCCGTGTTTCGCTGCCGAAGGGCAAACCACTATATCCGCTCCGAGGGATTTTAAGTATCGTTGTTTTTCAACAGAAACCTTGTCGGTCAAAACGAAGATACACTTATATCCGCGAACGGCAGCCACGAGTGCAAGGCCTATCCCCGTGTTTCCGGACGTTGCCTCGATAATGGTGCCGCCTTTTTTGAAAACACCTTCTTTTTCGGCCCAGTCGATCATTGAAATACCGATGCGGTCCTTTACGGAATAACCAGGATTCAGGCTCTCCATCTTTCCGAATATCTGGCCTCTGATCTTGTGTTGTTTCGTAAGTTTGTTGATGCGAACCAGCGGGGTTTTGCCGACAAGGCTGAGAATATCGTTATAAAATTTCATCTATTTATTTGTCTTCCGAATAATATTGAGTTTATTCGCAAACGCGATTGTAGGCAAGAAAGCCTGTTTTCGACCTTTGTTTGTGCAGCCCGGCACCCTATCGACTAAATATACTGAAAACCGCCAAATAACTCGTCAAATTGTTGGTCATTTGGCTGGCAAACGCTATAATGACTTCAAATTTGAACTTCATTGTTTTTTCGTTCCGTCAATTCACATGGCGGACACTGCTTTTATTTCATAGTCCGATGATTTAGGGGGAATCTCAAATGTTTAAAAAAAATCAACGAACTTCGGCTGCGGCAAGGGTGCCGTGTCTTATCTCAATAGCGCTTTTGTTATTTCTGAGCATTGCAACTGCAGGCGCAGGTGCGTCTCCGGTCATACTGTTCAATTTTTTCGGGGGCGGGGCGAAGCCGAATATGAAATCTTCGACGACGTCTGAGCCGCTCAACAGCACGCCGCAATCGCTGCCTTTTTCTCAGAACTGGTCGAACACTGGCTTGATCACGACCAATGATGATTGGTCCGGAGTTCCCGGGATCGAAGGATACTTCATCGCGAACGGATCCTCGACCACAACAGCCGTCGATCCTCAGACGATCTTGGGAGATACATTTGCCGGTGGAGGCGCACCTGAACTAGACGTAATCGCCAATCTTACTGCTACTACCAGCACAGCCGGAGGTGTTGGCGAATTTTATACTACGTCGCAGTCAGGT
The DNA here is from genome assembly GCA_041748975.1 of Pyrinomonadaceae bacterium. GTDB lineage: Bacteria > Acidobacteriota > Blastocatellia > Pyrinomonadales > Pyrinomonadaceae > OLB17. The sequence continues at coordinate 5,317 of JBGTCF010000102.1, read as the reverse complement.
GAGGCGGGAACGGATCCGGTGGTAGGCTTCCAGGGCTCCGCAACGGCCGACGCACCGTTCTTGTTGATCTCGGTAATTACGACCGGCCGATCGAATATAACGGTCGCCTACAATCTGCGGGATATTGACTGCACAACTGACAATGCCATACAACCGGTTGCCTTACATTATCGAGTAGGTAACTCGGGAACGTACACCAATTTACCTACGGGGTTTGTCGCCGACGCGACCACTGGACCTAGTGAATGTTCGCTTGTCACCCCCGTGAACGTTTCGCTGCCGGCAAACGCAGATAATCAGCCTGTGGTCCAGATCAGGATAATGACCACGAACGCTGTAAGTAGTGACGAGTGGGTCGGTGTAGATGATATTGTTTTCTCCTCGGCCACGCCGAATTGTTTGACCGTTTCCTCCTTGACTGGCTCACAGGAGGTTCCGCCTGCAGGGTCTGCGGCAACAGGTACGGGAACCACATGGCTCTCGAATGATGAAACGACCCTGTTTGTCGATCTTAACTTTTCGGGCTTAGGCAGCAACGCCACGGCGGCGCACATTCATGGGCCCGCATCGGCCGGTACTAATGCAGATGTACTTTTTGGCCTGACAGGCCTGCCCTCGGCTACTTCGGGGTCTATTCCGACTCAGTCGTTTGCCCTCACGCCCACTCAGCTTCAGCAATACAAGGATGGCCTCTTTTACTTCAACATTCACTCGGTGAATTTCCCGGGTGGTGAGATCCGCGGGCAGATATTCCCTTCCTGCGGACCAGCCGTCGTACAATTCAGTTCAGCGAATTTTGCAGGTAATGAATCGGATTCGGCGAAAATAACACTCACGCGAGCGGGCGATACGTCAGGAACAAGCACCGTGACATTTTCGACGGTTGCGGGTGGAACGGCTACAGGTGGCGCATCGTGCGCTCTGGGGGTAGATTACATTACTAATTCCCAAAGCGTCACGTTTACGTCGGGCGAAACCAGCAAGACTGTGAACGTAACGCTTTGTCCCGATCTCTTTGCCGAATCAACCGAAACGGTAAATCTTGCGCTGACGGGTCCGTCTGCCGGCACTACGCTCGGGTCTCAGAACACCGCCGTGCTTTCGATAAGCGATGCGGCATCGCAGAATCGAAATCCGGCCCCGATCACAGTCAACAGTGGTTCCCCGGCCAATTTATATCCCTCGACGATAAACGTTACCGGCGCGCCTACAAGTGTATTCCGTATTAGAGTTACGCTGTATGACTTTCTGGCTACCCCCGGAAATCACGTCGACGTATTGCTCGTGGGGCCCAATGAGGCAAAGTATGTTCTCATGGGCCACGTAGGATCTTCGGTTTCTCAGACATCGCCGGTGACCTTGACCTTCCATGACGGTGCTGAGAATGTGCTTCCGACTGCAAGCCCGTTGACCTCCGGGATTTTTCTACCCACGAACTATGATTTCGCGAATGATTTCGCTTCACCGGCACCTGCCGGGCCGTATGTCGATCCGGGGTTTGATGTGGAGCGTACTACAGCCGAGACTCTTTTCGCCAACTTTAGCCAACAGGACGGAAATGGGGTCTGGAGCCTCTATGTCCGTGATGACGAAGAATCTGGGTCTGTAGCCGTCGCCACCATAATGGGCGGCTGGGGGATCGAATTGCTCTCAGTCACGTCGGCAGATGCCACGGTTTCGGGCCGGGTCATAACGCAGGAGGGCAGTGGGCTTAGGGGAGCCAAGGTTACCATGGTGGATTCTCTCGGCAGGGCTAAGACCGTCACAACGAGTTCACTCGGATACTACCAATTTGACGAGATCGAAACGGGAGGAACATACATAATCGCCGTTTCGTCGAAGCGGTTCCGCTTTTCACCCAGGGTGGTGCAGGTGAACGATTCGCTCACCGATGTCGACTTTGTCGGGATCGAGTGAGATCCAAAGTGATTGATCAATGTGAGGCGGATTAAAGGGCCGCCTCTTTTTATTGACCGTCCCGAAAGTTTGCCGAAGATCCATCGCGGGCTGCGATGAACTTCGCCGGATCATTAGTTACCAAAGATCTTATCCCTATTTCGCGGGCCTTTCCGACCCATCGAGGATCGTTGACCGTCCAAACGGTTATCGGAATTTGAGCATCGTTTGCTGCCTCGACGAGACGGCGGTTGACCAATAACCAATGCAGCGATATATGATTGGCCCCACATCCGGCGGCCATACCGATCAGGTTCGACCTCCGGCGAAAAACCGTCCTCACGCGAGGCTCGAATAATGCCGCTGTTGCCGTTTGCGGAAGTTCACGCCGGACCTTTTCAAGCGTATTTAAGCAAAAGCTTTTCACGATCAGCCTCGGCAGCACTGACGAGCTGCGAATAGTCTCGCAGACTCTTTTGACCAGAGGCCCGGGATCTCCGCCGTCTGTCTTTAGCTCTAAATAGACCAGTCCCGATGCATCTTCTAAAAGGCCCAGCACACGATCTAATGTCGGAACAGTCTCTCGCGAAAATGACGCCGAGGCCCTTTCGGGAAATTCCGCATTGAACCACGACCCGACATCTATATCAGCGAGTTCAGCCGAGGAGATATCTAATATGGCCGCATTGAGCCCGGCTACTCGCCTCAAGTTTGGATCGTGGATCACAACGGGAACCTCATCTCTGGCGAGTTGGACGTCGAATTCGACGCCATCGGCCCCTGCGTCAAGAGCCATTTGCAATGCTGCAAGGGTGTTCTCGGGTGCGTGGGTGCTTGCACCCCTGTGACCGATGATCAGCGGAAGCCGGCTCATTTCTTTTCGAGGAGAAAGATGGTTTTCGACCAGGAGATCGGCTCGGCGATCGGAAATTCGTGTTTATCGACGATCCGAAAATACTTTGACGCTGCCTCGCGGACGCTTTCGACCGGGTGGATCTTGAAGTTGTAAAGCATTTCAAGCACGGAGCCGACCACCGACTGCTTCACCGGCAGCAAAACGAGAGTAGCTCCTTTCTTGAGCACCCTTGAGGTTTCACTTAAACCTTCGTCAAGCGGAGTGTACTCAAGCACGCCGCACATCATCACGAGATCCAACGACTCGTCCGGGAACGGCAATTTCAAGACGTTTCCCTGCACAGAGTCGGTGCGGGTGGCGTATCGTTTCCGTTTGGTCAATTCGGAACGCGAAACCTTAAGCGAGTTAAACGAAAGATCGAGGGCGATCACGCGGCGCGGGATATACCCGGCATCCTGAAAGGCAAGTGTGACGATCCCGGTCCCGCTGCCGGCGTCAAGCACGAGCGAATCAGGGCCGATCTCGAGATCGAGTGATTTGAGATACTTAGCTACCGACGCTCGATAACCGTTGATCTTCATAGCGAAATTCTGGACATCGGCTATGCGATCATAGAGCCCTTGCGTATTCTCCTTCTTAACAGCGGAGGCGTTTTGACCGTTTCTTGGCATTACCTACTTTTCGGCGATGAGCTTGAGTATCATTTCCCGCATTTGATTCATACGGGATGGGCTCGTGCCGGATTCAATGTAACGTATAACACCTTTTCTGTCGACTAAGACAGCGGTCGGAAGATTAGTGCCGCCATAGAGCATTTGAATACTCTGGTCGCCAGCCACGACAAAATCGTAAGGCAGCTCATGCTTTTGCCGGAAATCTTTAAGGGCCTCGAGCTCGGCTGGACGCTCGGCGGGCATTCCGCCGTTCTTTCCGTAATATCGTGTGACCCCGAGAATCTCAAAACCATCGGCCCCGAATTCCTGCTGCCATTCGATGAGATGAGGAAAAGCCTCGAAGCAAGGACCGCACCATGTAGCCCAAAAATCGATCAGAACGACCTTACCCGTGAGGTCGGCAAATGTTTTTGGCGAACCCGGGAACCACTGGTCGATCGCCGGCAGTTCCGGAGCCGCTTCCCAGAGCAGTTTGTAATGGCGATCGCGTTTCTTAAGACGGGATACAACATTATCCGCCGCGGTCTTTACGGTAAGTTCCTTTGCGGCCATTGCCATCGAGGCAGTATAAAACTCAAGTGCCTGCGGTTTTCGGCCAGTTTCGATCATATATTTAATCTTTTGATCGACCGCATAATAATAAAAGCTTGGTGATTGAACCGAGGCTGCGGTAACTCGCATATCATCAAGGGCATCGTCAGCTCGCTTCTGCTTGCCGCCATCTCGAAAGGCCTCATAAACGAGCATTCCCGCGTCGAGTATCTCATCGAGTCCGCGGGCACGCGATGAGGCCTCTTTCAACAACCCTTTCGAGGCTTCATATGCGGCCTGAGCGTGCGGAGCCATTTGCTCGAAGTTTTTTTGAGCTTGATATGCTTTTGCAAGCTCGGAGCCCATCCGGACAATTTCGGTCATCCTGGTCGGTTCTGATTTTCGATAATCGGACAGGAGGGATTCGGCTGCCGCGAGCTTTTTTTGCTTGGCGAGGGCGACGATCGAGATCGACCGCGCCGTCTGGCGCCGATCGGTTGCCGCGTCCGGAAAGGCAATGTAGCTCTCGAGGCCTTGGACCGTGCCGTCCAAATTCTCGGCGATCCAGTGAAGCATTCCCAGGTAGTAAAAATCTTCGCCCGCGAGGTTCTTTCTCTGGCCGGCACTCGCGGCGTATTTTGCCGCTAGCTGCCGCTGTTCGAGCTGTGCGGACGAAAGAAGTTTTTCACTAAAACGGATCTTTTTTGCCTCAAATTCGTCTACCCGAGCGCGAACATACCCATTCGCCTCGGTAAAAAGCTCTTTCAGGGCAACTTCCGTTGCAGCAGATGACTCACCGCCGGGATCGATGGCCCGGCCCGATTGTCCGTCGGCTATTCCGAATGCCAGCAATATAATGACGATCACAAAAAAATGCATAAGTTCAATTACCTGTGCGGACGGCCTACGATCTGGGTTCTATAATCGCAAACAGAGAATCTAATGTAAAAAAGGCATTCAGCCGCGCGGAGCCGCAGAGAGTGGAACGCCGGGAGCTAGGCACAAGCCCGCGCGTGAGCAAGGGCGAAATTCCAAACGGCACAAGCCTCGCGCGTGAGCAAGGGCGAATGTTATGTATTATGAAGGGACTCGCCGCAGTCGCAGACCGCATTGCTTCCTCTCTTTGGTCGATCCTTGCCTGGCTGAGAGTTCTTACGTTGTACGTGTTCGCCCTTGCTGACGCGCGGGCTTGGGCTTGGGTCGCTGGCTTGATTTTGGCTTTTCAAATATCTACTAGCGAAAGAACCCAGTCGCTAACGCTCCCGGTTCTGACAACTGACCACCGACAGTCTGACAACTGGACTTGAAACGTCCAGAATCTTTTGCCTTTTTTCTCTCCGTGCATTCGGACGGCGATTGA
>JBGTCF010000101.1:0-7496 GCA_041748975.1 Pyrinomonadaceae bacterium | reverse complement strand
ATCGACGTTTCATCGACCTTTACTTCTACATTTATCGTGGACATATCCGCGATCGTCAAAAGAGCCGTTGTTGAAAGGCCGGCCACGGCAAATGTTCCAACTTTAGAAGGGATCTCAGCAATGACGCCGTTGATCGGTGCGACTTGCAAAGTCTTGTCACGCTGGCTGCGCTGTCCCCGAAGTTGGGCTGCTGACTGATTGGCCCTAGATTGGCTTGAGGACACGCTTAGGTTGGCGGTATCCACCGAACGCTTTGCATCTCGGACGGCCACGTTTTGCTGTGCAACGCGGGCCTGAGCGTCCTTGATAGAAAGCTGCTGCTGCTGTAGACGCGCCCGGGCATTGCGCACAGCTATCTCGGCCTGATCGACCCGGTCTTTTGCTGCATCGTAATTGAGCCTCGATTCGACTCCTGATTCAAGGAGCTGCGCGGACCTTTGAAATTCCCGCCGGGCTACCTCGAGATTCTTAACCTGGCTGTCAACATCGGTCTGGGCCGAGACTACCTGCTGGCGTGCCGAATCCACTGCCACCTGAGCGACATTCAACTGCTGCTGGGCCTGGGCAAGCTGATTCTGTGCCGCCAGCACCTGTGATTGTGAAACGCGGACGTCATTCTCGGCGCCCTGAAAAGCTGCCAATTGAGCATCGGTATTGGATTGCAGTTGATTAGGATCAAGCCGTACCAGCGGTTGGCCCTTGGTGACCTGATCGCCCTCTTTTACATAAATTTCTTCGATCCTGCCCTGGACCTCACTGGTAAGGTTCATAAACTGTATCGGCCGTACCTCTCCCGAGGAGGTAACGGTCGACCGTAATTCTTTTCGAACTTCAACTTTAACGACCGTAATTTCAGGAGTGTCGGTGCGCGTCGCCAGGATGCTTCCAATAACAACTGCGATTAATACGACGGCAGCAACAACCCCGCCGATGATCTTCTTTTTACGGCTCAATGCCATAGTTTGTGTTCCTCAACAAAAAGTGATTTTTCCGAATATCCGAGTATAACCAATGTGGATGGATCTGTCTTATCAACCAAGTCTTACGACACTATTTCCGCCATTGTTTCAAAAAATAAGCGATAAATGCCCCCCGCCAACTAGTTGCGAACCAGCCTTAAGCGTTTGACGTAAAGCTACGGTAGAATTACGATTTACCTAATCTGGCATTAGAGGGTAAGATACTTTATTAAGAAGTCGTGCGGATGGGGGACGCCGCCGGCGGCAACCAAATCATGATCAGATGTCAATCATGTCAATCGTCGAATCTGGATTCGTCCCGTTTTTGCGACGAATGCGGCGCTATGCTGATCGCCGCCCGCTCCGAGGAACCTCCCGCTTACGTTCCTCCGAACCCATTTAATTCGGTCCCAAGGCCGGTGAGTGTAACATCGATCGGAGTGCCTCCGGTCGCGGTCAAACACGAAAATGTGGCACATACGTCGGGCAATAATCTGAAGAACTCTGGGGTCGCTCATTCGACCTTTACGATCGAGCGTGGTGACGCACCCGGAACCGAATTTCGATTGACAAATGATGAATCGACGATCGGGCGTTGGGATGCTGACAACGGCATTTTTCCAGATGTTGACCTCGACGCCTTTGATACTGACGCTAAAGTATCCCGCCGCCATGCTCGCGTAGTGCGAAAAGAAGGCGGCATTTATTATATCGAGGATCTGGGCTCGACCAACGGCACATATGTCAACAGGGGACGGCGGCTGCTGCCAGGAAATTCTCAGATCTTAAAGGATGGCGACGAGGTCATCGTTGGCAAAACGTTTTTGCGGTTTCAAATAATCGGATAGGTTCGAACGACAGTTTCTCTTTTAGCTAAATGGCCTTCTGTCATCAATGCGGCGTCGAGATCGCCGGAAGCGAAGATACATGCCAGGTTTGCGGAGCGGTGCAGGCGGGGAGTACCGTTGCGACTGCCGATGTCGCCGCGACTGTTGCGGCGGCACCTGTCGAGGAGGAGATCATTCCTTCTTATTCCGAGGCTGAGATCGGCCAGTCGGCTACTGACGACGAGATCGAAAAACCCATTACAAATGATATTGCGGACCCCGATGAAGCTGATCCCGGGGACGTGAATGATACAACCCAGGCAGCCGCCGGCGAAACCTCGTCGACGATGGGCGGATACACAGGCGGGCGCAAACCAGGCCTAAAACCGCTGGCCGAGTCCACATTACTTGCCGGCCGGTATCAGATCGTCCGCAAGATCGGCGGCGGCGGCATGGGAGCCGTATATTTGGCTACGGACCGGAACCTTGGCGGCGTCGAGCGCGCCGTTAAGGAGATGGTGCAGTCGAGCATCGAGGAAGAGCAGCAGAACAAGGCGATCGAGGATTTTCGCCGCGAATCGACCATTCTGTCTTCACTCGATCATCCGGCGATCCCGACGATCTACGATTACTTTTACGACGATTTCGAAGGCCGCTTTTATCTGGTGATGAAGTACATTTCAGGCGGCGATCTGGCCGGGCGGCTCCGGGCTGCGCCTGGCGGACGGGTCGATGAGAAGCTGGTCACCGAATGGGCCGTACAGGTCGCCGATGTGCTGTCATACCTTCATTGCCTGCCGACCACGATCGTTTATCGCGATCTCAAACCTTCGAACATCATGCTCGACGGTAGTTCCGGACGCGTAATGCTTATCGATTTTGGGATCGCCCGCTCGATAAATCAGACCAGCCAGGAAAAAGGCGTGACCGCTGTCGGAACGATGGGCTACGCTCCGCCCGAACTGTTTTCAGGGCAAGTTGAACCGCGATCCGACATTTATAGTCTTGGATCGACAATGTTCCACTTGTTGACCGGGGCCGATCCGCAGAATAATCCGCTGCTTATTTTCGATTTTCAAAAGAATCCGCGGCCTCGGCAGATCAATCCACAGCTCTCCGACCAGATGGAACGGATCCTGATGCGGGCTGTCGAATATAACGCCGATGCCCGCTTCAGTTCAGCGGAGGAGATGCGTCAGGTGGTGAAAGATCACCATTCACACCTAATTTCGGGCAAGGTCACATTCGGCGTTTCGGCGGCGCCTGCTTCAGTCAGTTTGGCGAATCAGAGTGTATTTTGCGGTTTTTGTGGCCAACGTATCGTTGCCACCGACCTATTCTGTGCATTTTGCGGATCCAAGCAGCCAATAGCGCAGCAGGGAGTTCACTCGGAGATCTATTCAAGTGGCGGCGGGACGGCCAAACTCCTTATCGAAGGCACAACCGAACTCGACGCCCCGGTCTTCACGCTCGAGAAATCCGAAAATCTCGTCGGCCGGCGTGATCCTCAGTCCAACATTTTTCCCGAGGTTGACCTGTCCAAATACGACCCGCAGACAAAAATTTCTCGGCGTCACGCTCGTATCTGGCGCGAGGGTGAAAACTTCCTTGTTGAGGACCTTGGCTCATCGAATGGCACCATCCTGATGGCGGGATATAGCGATATGGTCCGTTTGACGCCCCGACAGCCGCATGTTCTGGGGAATGGCGATCGGCTTCGGCTCGGCGATACGACTTTGCATTTTTTGATGGGATAGGCGATATAGTTCTTTATGGCCGAAGCCACCAAGCAAGCAATGTCGATCCCAAATCGGCCCGAAAAGGAAAAGATCGTTGATTTCGCTCCCGAACGGCTTCGGGCACCGTTCTTTCTACGTTGCGCGGCAATTGCGATCGACTATATTATATTGGTCATATTTCCTGTCGCCTGGCTGCTTATCTCGAGTATAGTTAGCCAAAGTGCGTCGGGAATATCAATATCCGTGATTGCGTGGATTACCGGCGTGCTCGTTACGCTGCTGAATTTCTTCGTTTTGCCGCTTTGGCGTGGGCAGACGGTGGGAAAGATGATTACCGGCCTGACGATATTAAGAATGGACGGCACCCGGATCGGGATTCGGCAGCTGCTCTTTAGAAATGTCCTCGGATACGGCATAACGGTTCTTACCGTTGGTTTTGGTTTCTTAATCGCGGCGATCAATATTAGCGGGCGTGCTCTTCATGACCTGATCGGTGGAACGATCGTCGTCCGTGGACGAAAAACACGACTCTTGTAAAAACTCATGGCGCACATTGTCGTAAAACATTCAAACGGTAATTCCGAAGATCTTCCGTTGTCCCGTTTGCGGACCACTATAGGACGATCGGCACGCAGCGATCTTTGTATCCCAGATGCGTTCGCCTCGCGGCTCCATGCCGAGATCCGGCAGGAGGGCGAATCCTTTTGGCTGATCGACCTCGGCTCCGCAAACGGGACGCGATTAAACGGCTTGCCGGTTACTATGACGATGCCGCTGAATCACGGCAGTGAGATCGCGATTGGCGAAACGAGCATAGTATTTCAAGACGAGTCCGGAGCCTTTAAGGGCATCGGTTCAACGCTGATCGCCGACAATACGTCGGCTCTCGACCCGTCAAATACCATCTCGCTCACGGCACGCCGCAATTCGACCTCAGAGATCATGGATTCGTCGTTGTCGAGCCGTCGTGATCTTCTCGGGCTGATAAGTAAGGTGGGCCTCGCGCTCCTCTCGTCGAGCGGTCTTGACGATACACTTAACAATGTCGCTACGCTTGTTTTCGAGGCCGTGCCGGCTGAGCGGGTCGTCATCATGCTTCGTAATGAAGTTGGAGGCGAAATGCAGATAAAAGTGGCCCGCACACGCGGTAGCGATACTCCTATCGACGAGGTTCGGATCAGCCGCGCTATCATGACCGAGGTCATGGAAAACGGCAAAGCCGTACTGACCTCGGACGCTCAGCAGGACCCGCGATTTGCTACTCAGACGCTTGTTCTACAGGGAATCCGTTCCGTACTCGCCGTGCCGCTCAGCGTTGACGAAAGGCATGTCTTCGGTTTGATCTATGCCGATTCGCCGACACATCGTGTAATGTTCTCGGGCGAGCATCTCGACATACTTACAACTCTGGCGTCAGTTGCATCCATCCGCGTTGAAAATGCCAGCCTGCTCGAGGAGCGGATGAATCGCGAGCGCATGGAAAGGGAATTGGAGCTTGCGACCGAGATCCAGCAGCGTTTCCAGCCATCGGGCCCGCCGATCATTGAGGGATACGAATTTCAGGGTATCTCATTTTCATGCTATGAGATCGGCGGCGACTACTACGATTTTATCCCGCGGCACGATGGCACAATGCTCGTTGCTCTTGGCGACGTTTCAGGAAAGGGAACCGCCGCCGCACTCCTGATGTCGAGCCTTCACGCCGCGATCCACGGCCAGGTCGCCGCACAGACGCCGCTCGAACGAACCGTCACATCCATCAACGAATACCTCGTCGAGAACACGCCGAATAACCGATTTGTGACACTTTTTATCGCCGAACTTGAGCCGGATACCGGATATCTCAAATATATCAACGCCGGCCATAACCCGCCGCTTATCGGCCGAGCCGACGGCACGATCGAACAGCTTGCCTCGGGCGGGCTGCCGCTGGGCCTGATGGGGTTTGCCGAATATGAGGTCGGTCACGTAAACCTCGATCCGGGCGACGTACTGGTTGTTTACTCCGACGGCGTCACCGAGGCCAACAATCTCAACGAAGACGAATTCGGAATGGACCGGCTGCAGGAGGTCGTCCAGAAACACGTCGCCCAATCAGCCTCGCGCATCCGCGACCGTGTCGAAGCGGCCCTTTCTGACTTCACCGGCACCGCCGCTCCAAATGACGACATCACCCTCGTCATAGTCAAAAAGAACGAAGCCGCCGCCGCCGTAACACCATAGTGAACCGCCGGCATTCAGCGCAAACCAGAATTCTCAACCCAGCCTCGTTCACGGGGCTTTTCTTGTATGACCATATCCCGGCCCGCGATACCCTCTGTCCGCGCCAAGCCCAAGCCCGCGCTTGAGCAAGGGCGATTCCCCGCGATCTCCCGACCCAAGCACGCGCGTGAGCAAGGGCAAACACGCACAAAATATGACTCAGCCGAGCAAGAATCAATAAAAAGGAGAAGCAATGCGGTGCGTGGATTCGCGGAGTCCCTTCCAAACTTCGGTATTTCGCCCTTGCTCACGCGCGGGGCTTGGGCCTTTTCCGGATGCATCTTATGTTAAAACTTGTTGACCCTATACGATCAATAGATTACCATTATGTGAGGTGCTGCTCTCACCGCCTTCCCGCAAATGCCATTCCTTCCCAAAAAGATTAGTCTCGTTTTCTTTCTTATCGTCACGCTGCTGCTTGTCGGTTTGGTCCCGCTGGTCCTGACGGGCTGGTTTCTTTCGGACAAGACCGGCAGGGAATTAAGGGCCTCTGAAAATCGGTACCAGATACAACTCGTGCAGGAAAAAGCACGCCAGATCGAGATCTTCGGTAGCCGTTTCACGTCGATCGTCTCGGGACTCGCAACAGGCGTCGAACTGGCTGGTGATCCCGCGATAGTATCTTCTTCACAGACTGAGCTTAAGCTTGGTTCATTGCTCCGAGAAAGTCCCGAACTTTTAGCGATCTACGTAAAGCCTGTGAATGCGGATTCACTCGCCGTTTTTCGCGCAGAGGCACTCGAGCGGGATGAGGTTGAAACGCTGGCCGCGGAAACACCAGCGGCCGAACCCGGAAAAGTATCGGTCGGTGAATCGCGGAAGCTTAGAAACTCGAAGCAATTCGTAATGTCGTTCACCACCGAGGCCGCAATTGAGGGGATGCCTGCGGCAAAGATCATCGCGATCGCCTCGCTTCGTTCGATCTCCGAGGGCGTTGTCGGCATCGGTTCCATGAACGAGGTTGATCTTTGGATGGCAGGACTGCCAATGGTCTTCGTCGTCAACAGCGGTGGAGAAACTATATTTCACCCCGACCCTAAACTTGCCGCCGCTAAACGTCCGATGAATGGACTGCCGATCGTCGGTGAATGGCTCGAGTCGGGCCTACAGGTCGAATCGGCACTTGTTCCGTTTTCGGCCGAGTTCGATGGCAAGCACTTCGATATGATCGGGGCTTACTCGACGGCTCGGATAGCCGACGGATATAAGTTCGGTGTCATCACGATGCAGGACGAGGCCCGTGCCTTGGCAACTGTAGGCGAGATGCGTTCGCAAACCTGGTCGATCAGCCTCGCGTTCGCTGTTTGTGCTCTCTTTGTCGGCCTTGCAGGTGCGAGATTTATGACTCTGCCGCTGCTAAGGCTGGTCAATGCGGCCCAACAGATCGCGGCAGGCGATTTTTCGTCGAGGGTCAGCACTCGTAACATCACTGAAATTGGCACGTTAGGCGAATCCTTCAACGTCATGACCGACAAGGTCGAAGAGCAGAACGCCAAACTCGCCCGGGCGGCTGAAGAAAATCGCGAACTTTTTGTAGGCACTGTAAAAGCCCTCGCCGCAGCTATTGATGGAAAAGACAAATACACGCGTGGCCATTCCGAACGCGTTTCGCGCATCTCTGTAGCCATCGGAAAACGTATGGGAATGGAGGCTGAAGAGCTTGAAACGCTGAGGATCAGCGCCTTGCTACATGATGTCGGTAAGATCGC
>JBGTCF010000100.1:0-1706 GCA_041748975.1 Pyrinomonadaceae bacterium | reverse complement strand
TGACCGATGTTAATTGGGGCGAGCTTGATTACCTGATCGTCGATATGCCTCCCGGGACCGGCGACGTCCAGCTCAGCCTTGCCCAGCTCGTGCCGGTACAGGGTGCCGTGCTTGTCACAACTCCGCAGGAAGTTTCGCTTTCGGACGTCCGCCGTGCTGTAAAAATGTTTGAGCAGGTAAATGTGCCCGTGCTCGGCGTTATCGAAAATATGTCGTACTTTATCGCACCGGACACAGGTAATAAGTACGAGATATTCGGCCGCGGCGGCGGACAGAAACTCTGTGACGAATATGGGCTGAATTTCCTCGGCGAGGTGCCGATGGGAATGGAAGTCCGCGAGGGCGGAGACAAGGGCATTCCCGTTGTCGTTTCGTTCCCGGAATCGCCGCAATCCCAAGCCTTCGACAAAGTAGCCGAGGAGGTCGCGCGGCAAATTTCTATCGAGGCTATGAAGCCGGAATTGGTAATTATGAGCCGGGCTTGATCCGCAATTTCCCGTCCGGATGTTGTTTATTTCAAACACAGGCGCTATTTTTAGGGTGCTCGATAATATTTAGAAATAGGACACACGGAACGCTATGTTGTTTTCACGCAAAGGTTTGTCACCCCGATCGAACTTAGGATCAGCAGTATTGTTGACGGTATTGCTGAGTCTTCTTGCCCCGGGTTTTGCATTTGCTCAGTCCGCCAAACGGCCATTGGCTGCTAACGATTTTGATTCGTGGCGAAGCCTGCAGGGGTCGCAAATATCGCGAGACGGGAAATTCGTAGCTTACGTCATGCAGCCGCAGGACGGCGATGGTGAGCTATTCGTGAAATCGACTTCGACTGCGACTGAATTCCGCGTACCTCGCGGCTATCGGCCCCCAACGCCCCCGCCAGATCCCTCAGACCCGGAGGCAACAATGGCATTTCAGGCTCAGGGCCGGTTGCTTCGCCCACTTTTTTCGGCAGACAGTCGGTTTCTGTTCTTTAATATCGAGCCGAACAAAGCCGATATTCTTAAAGCAAGAAGAGACAAAAAAAGACCGGACGAGTTTCCAAAGAATGCACTCGGAATCATGGACCTCTCGACGGGAAAGGTCACTCGCGTCGAAGATGTGAAATCGTATCAGGTCCCGGAAGACGGTTCAGGCTTCGTCGCGATCCTCAAAGGCCCAGCTCCCGAACCGCGATCCACGCCGCCCGCTGGAAATACTGCCGAAGCAAATTCAAATGCACAACCGCGGCCCGCCAGCACGCCGGCACAGGCCGCAGCCCGCAGAAAGGAATATGGTTCGACGCTGATACTAAGAGATCTGGCTGATGGAAAAGAACGCACGTTTGCGGATGTACTGGATTACAGTTTCGCCAAAGATGCAAAGACGCTAATCTTTGCTGTTTCATCACGCAAAGAGGAAACAAACGGAGCGTTCGCAGTTACGCCCCAGTCGGATAGCGGACCGGTCACATTACTGTCTGGTGCAGGAAAATATACGAAATTTACCTGGGACGAGAAGCAAACTCAGGTAGCCTTTATTAGTGATAAAGATGATGCGGCCGCGAAACAGCCTAAATTCAAGGTTTATCATTGGCTCCGCACAGCGTCGGCGGCGACCGAGGTGGTTTCCGTCAAGACCGCTGGTTTCCGGCCCGATTATGTGGTCAGCGAAAAAGGTTCGTTGGCATTTTCTTATGACGCGAGCCGTCTATTCATAAGTAGTTC
>JBGTCF010000099.1:0-4188 GCA_041748975.1 Pyrinomonadaceae bacterium | reverse complement strand
CATATGCGCGTTTCCCGAGAATAGCCGCTTTAACTAGAAGGTCTAATCTCTGGCCGCTGAAAAGAATGCGAACTCACCGGTGCAAGATCCGGCCTAAAAGTCAGTAAAGGCCTCCGCGATCGCCGGGACCGCGGAAAATTGACCAGGCTGGAGCCGAACACGACAGGTCCAAACTCTTCGGTCTCGAAATCCAGTTCCTCGATATCGAAATGTTCCTTAAGCGCGACGCGGGCATTTTCTTCTCCCAGTTTGACCTCATTGGCCTGCAAGTATGCAAAAAGCTCGGCACTGATCTTCCAACGCAATTCTTCCAGTTTGTACCCCGCGGCCAAAGACACCATCGCGTAACGAATGTCTTCATCGGCAACACCATGCAGGCTGTTCCCGTTGGCGCCGACTAATTGATCGAGGGCCATGTGCATTGCCGATGCAGATCTTGCAGCATCGTCTCCCGCGATCGCCACATCAACGGCGTCTCGCGAAAACCCGGCCACATCCAGAACTTTTGCAAACCTATCGGCTGACACGGTCCAGTCGGCCTCGGTTGCCCTTCGGGGGCTTGGCTTTAGTCGCGGTGTCTGTATCGAATTTGAAAATACGATCCTAAAATACGGACGGTTGGGGGCGTAAAATCCTATTTCCGCCTTATATTCGCGGTCAGGCTCGATATCGAACCACCAATCTCCTTCAGGCTCCGCGTTATAGATCTGTTCAGTCTCAGTGCGAAGCTCGACCAGCTTCAGCACAAGGGTGTAGCTGCCTGTCTCATCGCCGAAAGCCCTTCGAAGCAGCGCCCACGGGTTCTCTCCGACCGACCAATAAAAATATAGCCGCGTCGGCGTCTGCATCTGGAGCCGGGCTCGGTTCTCTCGTTCAAGATGGGGAAGTTCCGGTTCAGCGAGCAATTTGTCGACACGCGACATCGTCGGAGGGGCTTCAATTTTCCTAGCGACGGTATTTTCGGTTTGGACCTTCTCTACTTTTTTGACGGGCGAAGTGGCTGATTGTGTCTTGGAGGCCAGACTCTTCTTCGACACTTTAGTCTTCTTCACTGCGGATTTTTTTGCCGGTCTGATCGTGGCATCTTTGCCTGAACTCGCGGTTGCCGATTTGGAAGTTTTCTTAACCTTCTTTTGGTCCGGTTTCGCAACCTCTGCGAATGGAAAGGCTTTCTTGCTTTTTTTATTCTCGGTCTTCATAACGTCGAACAATTAGTATGAAGTTATTCCGACAAAGACACAAGCTTGAGCCTGGTTCAGCCGCTCACTCAAGGTCGATCATTTTACGGTTTGTCCGACTAGCTAAGAAGCTTTGAGATAGGACTTCAATTTGATCTCGATCTTGCCAAATTGGGTGTCGATCTCAGCGCGGACTGGAATATGGCGAGAGTCTTCGGTCATCCAGATCTTCATTTTGCCTTTTTGCTCGATGAGCTTGCCGGTCCCGAAAATATCCGGCTCGACCAGAAAACACCATACTTTACCGATCTTCGTCGACTGCCGCTGGCGGGCAACTACCGTGACCGGGACCTTGTAGATCAGCCCTGAATCGCTGACCGTGAATTCCATCTTTTTACCTACTGACAGAGGCATCATGCGTACGGCGTAAATTGCCGAAATCATGTCATGGACCGGGTCGCCGATCCCAGAAGCGATGCGGCGAGGAGGCCTCATCATGTCCTTGGGATCCGTCTCAACATACGCGACGCGTCTTTCCGAGTAATCAAAAACAGCTTCGCCATCTCGGACGCGATCTTTCTGGACGTCATGCTTTGTCGTTCTCATGATCCTGAACGACGAAAGGTCGACCGTCGATTCGTATTTCTGTAGAAAACTGTATCGAAACAGCCTGAGCAGCGTTCCCTTGGAAACCGCATGGGCATCAATGATCAAGTCATTCGATCCCGGCGCGGCCGTTGACTTGAATGTGAGTTCCGCGACTGAGATGTCGATAAATTTGTCTAATTTGCCTTCGTAAACAATGGTTTCACCGTTGAAGACGCGTCCAGGCATTTCCGGTGGGGTTGCTGCAAATGGCTGAGAATAAGCTGATAACCCCATTCCCGCTAATACGCAGGTCAGAAGTATTGATCTAACGAGAGAACGCCTCATAGAACTAATCGAAATAAACTGCCTTAACAGCGAGTACGCCTATGGCGGCCGCTACGCCGATCGCGGCCCGATATTCACGATATCGTAAGTATAACTCAGAATCGAACTTGCCGCCCGTATTCTTCCATACCGTAAAACGCGGGATAAACAACGGTACATTGCGTTCATACTCATCGAACTCATCACCGAATATCCGCCGCATATCTTCCATTTCGACGCGCATAACCGGAAAATAGATGCCGAAGAACAGGACGGCAAAAATCAAAGCAAGCCACCAAACGCCGGCCGCGATCGTAAAACCGACACCCATGAGGAAACTGCCCAGATAAAGTGGATTACGAGTAAAGGCGTAAGGGCCGCTGACGGCGAGCGTCGACGCCTTCCGAATATGACCGGAGGCCCACGCACGGATCGCCAGGCCGACAATTGCGATCAAGCTCCCCGCAACAAGCGTCATTACGGTCGGACGTGCAAAGACAAGAAAAATAACGGCAAAAAAGAAGCCGAGCGGGACACGAAGCCGCTGAAGAGATCGTTTATCTAATTTGATCATCTATTTAACAAAACTCCGCTTGGCTTTAATCCCCTGCCGGCCCTATCAAGCCTCGTTTTAACCGTTTCGAAAACGGTATCGACATCGGAATCCATGCAGATCCAATTTGAACATGTTCTGCGATGACAATCGACACGGCACGATATGTCTGACCGCTCGACACAAATGTCTTCAGGGTTCGGGCTGCCGTTCCGCCACCATTCGGTTGGGCCGAAAAGGCCGACGACGGGAGCTCCGGCCGCGATCGCAATGTGAGACGGGCCGGTATCCCCGCCGACGTAAATCTCGGCGCGTTTGGCAAGCTCGTAAAACCCTTTGAGGCTCGGATACGCAATGGTAAGGGTGCCAGACCGGCCGGCGCCCGCCACCTTTTGGGCGAGCTCGGACTCCTTTGGCCCGGTGGTTACGATAGATGGCAGCCGGTACTCTTCCCACAAAAGGTCGGCAAGGGCGCCGAACTTCTCGGGATGCCACAATTTCGTCACCCATCCGCCAGCGGGGTTGAGCAAAGCGAAACGGCTACCCCCAGTAAGTTCGATGATCTTCTCGGCCTCGGCCTCATCCCCCGCAGACGTGGCGATCGGAAATTCGTACTCCGAAGAATGCACTTCAAAATCAAGCGCAGAGGCAGCGAGGTGCAGATTTTTTCGTATGATATGAACCCGATCGCCGGCTGGAGGAGCCATATCCGAATACAGGAACCTCGTCGCGGGTTCGCGCAGTCCGCTGCGATGAAATCCGAACCGTTGCTTTGCTCGCGATAATTTGGCGATCATCGCTGATTTCAACAGCCCTTGAAAGTCGATCGCTACGTCATAAGAATGCTGTCGAAGGTCGCGGAGCTGTTTGCTTGCGTCGAGCAGGATGTTCTCGATGATCTTACCGCCGCGAAGACTTCGGGTGTCGATCTCGATCAGGGCATCGATCATCGGATTACCGCGCAGAATTTCAGACGACCGCTGCTCAACGACCCACGAAATGTGGGCATCGGGCAAGGCCTTCCGGATGGCTGCAAGCGTCGGGAGCGTATGGACGATATCACCGATACTGCCCAATTTTACGATAAGGATCCGCACCCATCAATCGTAATTGAAAACAGCAGATTCTGAAACGCAGCAGGGGAGTAGAACTGCACGCTAAGCATCCATCAAGCTCGTGGGTTCGGGTAGTTAGGCGGCCCAGCTCGTGATCCATGCGGCGAACTTCAGCCAACCGCTGGTTCCCATTGCCATAAGCCTTAGCGGATACGACGCGATCAAGAGAATTGAACCTACAAGAAAGACGCGATCGAGCTTTCCGTTTCGCCACGTGTCATAGATCAATAAACCGATCAACAATACGGTGGGCACGCCGAAAAAGAAGAGCGGGCCCGTGGCCTGGAGCGATTCGATCGGTATCCGGGCGATGGCCGGCGGCAGGAAATTGATCACTGTCAGGAGCATTAGGCGCTTGTGATGTGCCGGCCGCTTTCGGTAATAAATAGCTGCCCCGAAGAGCCCCGCGAACATCACGAGGTCCGTCATC
>JBGTCF010000098.1:0-3372 GCA_041748975.1 Pyrinomonadaceae bacterium | reverse complement strand
CTCAGGTATCAGAACGGGTTCGATAGCCTCGAAAAATCGACCCGATTTCATCCTTCCGGGCACACAGGTCTTGTCCAGACAGATAAAGAAATCATCCATGGTGAGAAGCATCTGTCTTGAAACGTTAAGACCCTGAATGTTGAGAAATCCAAAATATCCCGGCAAGGCTTGTTCGGGTAATTCTGCCGCAGTCTTCGGTAATAGTTGTTGCCACGACGACGTCTGCCTAAAGAGTTCGTCGTAAAGTTGAAGTGCTATAGGCTCTTCGTTTTGATCGGCCTCACTGCCCTCGATAGATTCCCAATAAAAGGCCTCATCTTTGGTCCGAACGAACCACATTGTCGTATGTTCGGCGGCATGAAAAGCGGGATACTCGACCAGGATCGATGATACGATCGGTTCGCCCTTCCAGTCGGTTATCCATTTTTCGGCAGGTGACTTGTATTGCTGTACCCATTTCCAGATCCATTCAGTCTTGGCGACATTATTCCCCTCGAGCACTGACGTATAAGATAGATCCCAGCCGATTCCTGCTTCTTTTTGCTGAGCACAAGCATCGACACTGAGAACAAGAGCCAGAATCAGTATTTGCGCCGATGTTCGCATATTCATCACCTCATTCCCGCTCCCCAAACCAATAACATAACCCATCCGGGGCGACGACGTAGAAGACCTTGAATTTTGATCCGTCTTCGCGGGTTTTGGAGTCTATTTTACCAAGGCCAGTGAGGCCGTCTGCGAGGAATTCTTCGCGGAGAGCGTAAACATCGTCGGTGTGAAATGCGCAGCCGTCTTGCTCGGGGTCGCCGCCATTCTCAGCGATAGCGAATTGCACGCCGTCGCGTTCGAGAATGGCCTTTTTTACAAGCGTATCTTGAAGCTCAACAATGCTGAATCCCATCTTTTCCGAATAGAAGATCAATTCATTTTCCACATCTGCGACCGGAAGATTCATTGCATCGCCTTGATAACCGTAAGCGGATAATAATTTTGCCATGATGCAGTATACATCCAGGATATAAGCAATAGCGATACGCTAGTAAGTTTTCCTTCTAGGCGTTCTGTGGAGCCTTGCGTGCTAAGATATGCGGCGCGTCCGCTCTCAACTTTTTCTTCGAAGCGTCTTGTGCCAAAGCAACTGGACCTCGCCCGGGAGTTCGGGATAAGCGAAGCGGTTGATCGCCCCCAGCACGCAGCCCTGTCGGGCATAAAATCGACATGCCGGAACGTTTATGTTCTGCGTTTCTATCTTCAGTTGGCGGCAACTTCTGGCAACCGCCCATGCCTCAACGGCCCGGAAGAGCGCCGAGCCCACACCCTGACTGCGGGCTTCCGGTGCGACTCGAATATCCCACAGGACGGCATGGTCTCGACGGCCCTCGAGCATATCGACACCCGACGTATCGTACGCAACCACCGCACCGCCAACCCGCACACCGTTCGAATGTGCCCAGATCAATCCCCAATTCGATACATCGAACCGATCGGCCCATTCAGCCGGACCTTCTCCGCCTATCGAGTCGTAATCCTTCACGTACATTTCATCAAGCTCGCGCTCAGATAAAAGCAATCCTCCGAGTCCGCTATCTGGTGCCGATATGTCAAAAACGCTCTTAACCTCGAATGAGATCGGGATCAGCACCAGTTCGGGGGCGATAGCGATCGATTCTTCTGTGATCGTGATAGCCATTCAAAATTGCCGGGCCGCATTTAATAAAGGCGGTTTTCCTCGTCTTGCTTGATAATCCCCTCGAGAAACTCCACCGGCCCGGGGATCGATGCGGCGTCTTTCATCGTTTCGGCGAGCGTCGGGAGACCCTCGATCGACGGCCATTGCTCGGGCTGCCAGAGGTGCGAGCGGATCATGCACTTGGCACAGTGGAAAAAGGCTTCCTCCACATGAACGGCGATGGCCAGCGCCGGGGTCTTGCCGTTCGCGGCCATCGTTTCGAGCAGCTCTGGATCACGTACGACCTCCGCCTTGCCGCTAATGCGGAGCGTCTCGCGCTTGCCCGGAACCAGAAGGATCAAGCCGACCCGCGGGGATTGAAACAGATTTCGGAAAGTGTCGAAACGTTGGTTACCAGGCCGCTCCGGGATCACCAACGTCTTACTATCCAGCACCTTCACGAACCCGGGAGCATCGCCCTTAGGCGAAATGTCCATCCGACCTTCAGCGTCACTGGACGAAACGAACACAAAAGGTGAGCGTTCGATAAATGCCAGGCAATGCCGGTCGAGCGACGCCAGCGTCTTCTCAACCACAGGAGGAGCAACAGGTGCACCCATCAACTCCCGTAATTCCGCCTCAGACCGGATGACGTTGTTGAACTTCATATAGAATCCATCCCCGAACCGATGAGCCATTGAATTCCTCAACTGCGTGTTTATGCCTAACGAGTTGCTTCAATCGGCGTGTTTTGGAAAACTGCGATGCCCCATCTACCTTTTTCTTTGGTAAAAACCATGGTGTTTATGGCTCGAGCTATCTGCGGCTTACCTCCCACATTAAATTCCAGATTCCACTCGATATGAACGACGGCGACATCGTTCCGCAGGAAACGAACGCTTTTTATTGTGGCAACATTGCGGCTGTCTTTGTAAATCGTGGTGAAAATACCTATATGACCTTTTTCGATGGCATCCCTTCCGTTGATGTACATTCCGTTGACTATGACATAATCGGCATCGGTGTGGAACGGTGCGGCAAAGGCCTTACCATCGTGCGTATTCCAGGCGTCCTGGACTTTCCGGACGAGCTGTCTAACAGCGGTTTCGTCCTCACTCATCTTCGGCGTCGTTTGTGCTCTGCCGGCAAAGGTAAATGCAAGAATAACGGCAGCGAGAATAGAACATCTCTTCAATAACAACATAATAGTTTTTATCTCCTATCTTTAAGAATCTAATATAAGGCAGTTCCTATCACAGGAAGCCGCATAACATCTTATCAAGCACGGCCGCCGTGGATAATATACTCGAATCAACAGTTGAATTGGAATATTTGTATCCTAGGCCGGACTTCATTCGCCGCCTCGGGTGCAGACGGGGCCGTCTTGTCGGGTTCCCCGCGGTGGATTAGGTGGTATTTCCACCGAGTGAACCGGCCGTCTTTTGGCTGTTAGACTATGATAGGGCGGCCCGTTCGTCGGCCCCGTCCACCCAGTTAAAGTTTCGCCTTTACTTACGTGTGGTCTTGCTGAGAGTTCATTAAACCGCGTCAAATTGTTATCATTCTAAAAGTGCAAAATCCTGAAACGCAGTATTAACGGGAACCCTGTGGCAACTGAACAGATTATCGACGAGAGACTGATCTCTGAGCCCCCTGACAAGCCGGCGTACAAGCCCTACCCGAAGCTGGCCGAGGCGATCCGC
>JBGTCF010000097.1:0-8914 GCA_041748975.1 Pyrinomonadaceae bacterium | reverse complement strand
TCGCAAAAAAACAAGACTGGTCGGGGCGGCAAGATTCGAACTTGCGGCCTCACGGTCCCAAACCGTGCGCACTACCAGGCTGTGCTACGCCCCGTGTTTCGGAAGAGAAACGATTCCAAGTGTCGAATTCTAAGCCCGAATACCTCACAGGTCAAGTCAATCTGTCATAAAATCCCGTAAAAACGGGATTATTCGACGAAATGCACGTGACCGATGGCTGATTTCGCGTTTTACAGCGGCGGGGAGCTCGGCAAAGGTCTTCGCATAGCCGTCCGGAATAAAGAGCGGATCATAGCCAAATCCGCCGATGCCGCGTGGTTCCGCGGCGATCGCACCATTGCAGACACCTTCTGCCTGATGAAGAATAATGCCGCCGGGATCGGCGATGGCTATGGAACAAACAAAGCGGGCACGGCGGGAAGGCTCATCAGCGACGGCAATCTCGTCGAGAATCAAAGCCATCTTTTCATCAAATCCCGTCGCGGCACCGCCGTAGCGAGCGGATAGGATACCGGGCCTGCCGCAGAGGGCTTCGATCTCCAATCCAGAATCGTCGGCGATGGCGTTAAGTCTGGCCTGCAGGGCATAACCGCTTGCCTTGAGACGGGCATTTTCGCTGAACGTGAGGCCGGATTCGTCCACCTCAATCGCGTTTGGGAAGTCCTTTAGCGAGACAAGGTCGATTGGCAACCCTTTCAGCATTTCTGTCAGTTCAAAGAGTTTTCCTGCGTTGTGTGTTGCGATAAGTAATTTGTTACGCTTGCTTGTCATAGTCCTGGTACGAACAGTTAAGTATTGTAAATCTTACGGGAATCGGGTTATAAATTAGGATGGCGGATTTCCCGTCCCAATCCGGTTCAATCGAAGTTCTTTTGGAGATATTTTCTGCTTTGGAAGTTATTTTAGATGACAATCCGGCACAGATCGGAACAGATGCGGCAATAGCGGCGCTTCTTTCTGATACCGTGGAAATCCGAGAAAAAGCAATTGAACTGGGCATCTGGCTATCCGGTCTCCGAAGTTACCTGGCGGTTGGCCCATCCGTGCTCCTTCGCCCCGAAGAGGCCGCCGGGCAGCAGCATTCAGCGACGGAATTCAAAATCGTTCATTCGGGCTTGAAGCGCTGTATTTTGTTAAATTCGTACATCCTCAGCCGCAAGGTAAGCTTTTCCGCCGCTGACGTCGTCGAAACGACAGACCTGTCCGTCGTAGATCTGAGCGAGTTGTCCGATGTTCTCAATGAAGCCGTTCTCATTAGTGAATCGCTCACAAAATCGCCCGTTCTCGGTGCAGGTCAATGGCGTGCATGGTCGGACCTTCTCGAACGGCGTCTTGTGGAAACCAGAGCGGTTTTTAGCCTGGTGCATTTTGCCGAAAGCTCCGGATCGAGGTTTCTGCCGACCCGTCTAGCTGAACTTGGTGCGGATCCGAGATCGGTCACAGCTGAGAATGCCGAACTCATATTGGTCTTGCCGAGATTTGGCATTGTCTTGAAATGGCTTAGCGTGGTAAGAATGATGCTCGATGCGGACAAACCGCTTAAAGCTTCCCTCCTTATTTTTTCCAGGGTCAACGAACTGGTCCTGGATCTTACTAATTACATAAACAGCCGGCTCGACCGGTTCCCTAATCAGGAGGCGGAGTTGTTTTCCACCCTGGATGCGGCTTCGTATACAGCATCGATCGAGCTGAAGAAGGTTTACACGCAGGAACTTGCCGGAGTCGCCTCGATGCGGCCTACGCCCTCGATCTATGCCCGGATCGAAACTGCTTATTCGCTTCTTAACGATGGGTTTCAGCAGATACTCGCTGGTTTTTTGCTCGTCGTTGATCCGACCACAGAGATCATCGATGTGTTTCCTGAATTTCAGGTCAAACTCAAACAGTCGATCATTCTTCGATCCGAATTATGGAATGTCGCGCAAGTGGTGAAGGCCGCGGAAAAAACGCCGAATAGCGTCATGATAGATAACATGAAGCAGTCGCTCGGCGAGTTTAGGCAGGGATCGCTTCGATTTCTATTCTACAAAGATACCGAGACCGTCGAACGCTTTATCGAGGAGATCATCGTAACTAATAACACGAAGGACCTAGTGCCCCTACTCCATCGGTTCGGAGCTTTCCTCGAAACGCTATTCGGCCAGGTCGCCCTCCGAGCCGTATTTGAAAAACACCCATTCGAGCCGTCCAGAGAGTTGTAAGCAAACAGTCAAAGTCTTTTCCCAATCTGCCTCCGGTTCTATCAACGTTGTCATTTCCCAGTGAATCAGGCCACTTTGCGGCGTACGCCGTCGGGTCTGCGTGCCGATATTTAACGGGGGCCGACATATTTCTTACTGCGAGCGAAGTGTTGCCAAAGGTTTTCTGAATAGGATGTCGAAACTTGCGGCTACGCCTACTACCGTGACCATGAGCGTGGTGATGACTAGTCCGCCGACCGCCAGAAGGGGATCGAACTGCCATTCGATATTCATCAAATAAGTTGTGACAACAAACGAAAGTATCACGGCGAATCCGGTAGCGATGAGCCCCGCGAGCAGGCCGAGAAGGCCGTATTCGGTCACGAGGATCGTTGCTAGACTACGGCGGTTTGCCCCGAGTGTCTTAAGAACCGCATTCTCGTAGATCCTTTGCGATTTGGTCAGCGCGACCGAACCGATCAGGATCAATATCCCGCTGAGCAATACGAAGCTACCGACAAAAGAGATCGCGAGAACAAAATTACTTACCAACCGATTTACGGCTTCGAGAATGTCCGCGACGTCAAAGATCTGGACATTAGGAAACGTGTCCAGAACTTCCCGCTGGAGCCGTTGTCGATCGGTTGCAGGAATATGATTTACGACCGTCGCGGCGTAGCTTTGAGGGGCTGCCTCCAGAGGCCCTGGCCTGAAGACGAATACGAAGGCTGTACGCATATTCCGCACGTCGATCTTTCTGATATTGGCAACCAGCGCCGTTATTTTCCGCCCAGAGATATCAAAAGTTATCGAATCGCCCGGCGATACCTTTAATGTGCCAGCCATTCTTTCTTCGACAGAAACCTCGGGAGTAGCGGTATGTTCGCCGGTCCACCACTCGCCGGAAAGTATGGACTCATTTTTTTCCAACCCTTGCCTGTACGTGATCGCAAACTCCCGTCCGATCTGGCCCTGCTGCTGGCGTACTTCACGGTTTTCGTAATCGATAGGCTGTCCATTTATGAAGGCTATGCGAGCGCGAACGGTCGGGACCTCCTCAGGCTTTTCGCCGGTGCGGTCCTCGATGATCGAGGCGACATCCCGGATCTGGCTTTTCTGAATATCGACGAATATTAGGCTCGGCAGACGGTTATTTCTTGTCAGATCAAATTCGCGGACGAGGTTTGACTGCATAGCCTGGACAGTGATGACCACAAATGCCCCGAGGCCGACGGCGAGCAGAATGATCCTTGTTTGATTTCCTGGTCGATAAAGCGAATTAACGGCCTGGCGAAATGAGAATGAATTGAGCCGCTTCAGGTTTTTGAGAAGCATTGTAAGGACCGTGGCGGATGCATAGAGAACAGCTCCGGTTACGGCCAGACCGCCGAGAAAGAATGCCCCGACCCGGAGCGAACCTGCTTGCCATACCGCGAGTCCTAGCAGAGCGGCGAGACAACCGGCGCCGAAAAACCATTTGGTCCAATCGAGCTTTGAAATGCTGGCGTTGTTCTCGTCGCGAAGCAGCAGCTTCGGCTTGATCATGCGTATCTGGAGCAGCGGGAGTGCCGAGAATAAAAGTGAGATCAACACTCCCAGTACCGCGCCTTGGGCCGCCGTTGACGGATTGATCGAGTAGCTCATTTGAGCAGGCAGTTCCTCAGCAAAGCGCCAGGCGGCAAGCCATAAACCAAGCTGAGCCAACAAGATCCCGAAAAGACTTCCGATCGCCCCAAGCGTCAGGATCTGAAGCAGGTAAACGGTGATTATTTTGTTTCCGCTGGCACCGAGGCATTTGAGAACTGCTACCGTTTTTCGCTTTTGTTCGACAAAAGCCCTGGCCACATTCCAGACGCCGATGCCGCCAAGGACCAGTATTAAAAGGCCCGTGAGCGAAAGGTAGTTTTCGGTGCGTTCAAACTGTGCGCTTAGGTTTTCCTGCTGCTCGCGATACGACCGGATCTGCACAGTCGACCCTTTCAATGCTGTGCGTAGCTCGCCTACGAGTTCGGTTGGATTGTCCGAGGTGCGATAGAGGATACGGCGTCGGACACGGCTCGAATTTCGCGTGATGCCGGCTTCGTCGAATGCCTTTTTCTCGACGAAGACGCGGGCTCCTAGTCGAAACCCGGATGAACCGCCCGGCTCGTCGTCGATCGTACCGCGAACTTCAAACTCTGCTTCACCGATCCTTATTCTATCTCCGATCTTTACGTTCAGCTCTTCGAGCAGGACCCGGGCGAGAACGGCACCCCGATCCTCGAGAAGTTTGAAATCAAAAGGGGCACCATCTGACGTCGTAAACGAACCTACAAGCGGGAACGGCGGTTCGATGCCTTTTAATTCGACAAATTCGAGACTCTCGTTTGCAGGGTCTGAGGGGCGCGCCATCGAGAGGGTTGTGATGACTTCGTTACGAGCCTCGACGATCGGGAATCGGGCGATGACCTCCTCGACAGTTGCAATGTCGGTTGGCGAAAAATCGTTCGTTGAACCCACCTCGATATCGGCGGTCATTAAAGCGCGGGCATCGTTGCCGACCACCTGCGTCAGATTTTGTATAAGCGATCGCAACGCCACTACCGAGCCAACGCCGAGTGCGATACAAAGAAAGAAGAAAAGCAGCCGCTGCCAGGAGGACCGAATCTCGCGTCGGGTTAGGTTAAGAATAAACTTCATTTATTTCATCGCAGAGCCACAGAATATGCTGAGAAAAGATATTTGCCGCGTGTTGCGCCGATGAAAGCGGATCAAGAAAATCAGAATTTGTCTTATCAGCATTCATCTGCGTTAATCCGCGGCAAAAATTCATCCGCTACAATCCTTCCGTCGGCGAGTACGATCTGCCGCTGGGCCTGGGCGGCGAGGGCGGCATCGTGCGTGACGAGCATCAGCGTGACATTATGCCGATTGTGAAGGTCCTTCATCAGATCGAAGATATGCTGGCCGTTTTTCGTATCAAGATTTCCAGTTGGCTCGTCAGCAAGCAGGATCTTGGGAGAATTTGCAAAAGCTCTCGCGATCGCCACTCGCTGCTGCTCACCGCCGGACAATTCGGCCGGGTAATGGTGGCCGCGATTAGTAAGGTCGACGGCCTCGATCAGCCGTGCCGCGCGATCTCGTACACCAGGCAGGCCGAGGATCTCCATCGGGATAAGTACATTTTCAAACGCGGTCAGGCTCGGGATGAGATGAAATGACTGAAAAATGAACCCTATCTTTTCGCTGCGAAGCCTGGCGAGGCCGTCCTCGCTCATAGAAGTGACCTCATCATCATCCAGCCAGATCTGTCCGGAGGAAGGTGCATCGAGGCCCGCGATCAGTCCCAAAAGTGTGGATTTCCCGCTTCCGGAAGCTCCCGTTACGGCGACAAACTCTCCGTCTGGTATCTTAAAAGACACGTCGTCGAGAATGGTGAGTATCTCTGATCCCGAGCGTACGGTCTTGGTTACATTGTTTAGCGTGATCATTTTTTAGAACAATTGTCTGTACAGACTATTATTGTATATCGGAGCCGAGATGCTTAACGGCCACCAGAAAATATGCAAAGCATCTGAAATTGTATGCATCTTTAATCTGGCCTTCGGCGTACAAGGTGAGGGTTCCACATGAAATATACTATTCGAATATCAGCACTTTTAAGTTTCATGATTCTGGCGGGGATCTCAATCGGCTGCGCAAGCGGCACCGGGTCAGAACCTGGCGCTCGGCCAGCGAACAGGACTGTGACCATGCCGGAGATCACCTCGAATCGGCCCAAGATCATTGCCTTTGGCGATAGCCTGACGGCGGGGTTCGGACTTTCGGAAAAGGAATCATATCCGTATCTGCTGCAGGAAAAATTGAAGGCCGACGGTTTCGATTTCGAGGTCGTCAATGCGGGTGTTTCCGGCGATACGAGCCTCGGCGGTCTTGAAAGGGCTGAATGGGTGCTCGAGCAGGATAACGCGAAAATACTCATCCTTGAACTTGGAGCGAATGACCTGCTGCGCGGGATTCCGGTAGCAAAAATGAAGGCGAATTTAGACCAGATCATCAGAAAGGCGAACGCCAAGAATCTCAAGGTCCTTCTATGCGGGATGCTCGCCCCTCCGACTATGGGTGCGGAATACCAGCGAGATTTTACAAGGGCGTTCCCAGATCTTGCTGCCGAACATAAGGTCGCGTTCCTTCCATTTTTGCTGGAGAATGTGGCCCTTGATAAAGACCTCAACCAGGCCGACGGAATCCATCCAAATCCCCGGGGCACAAAGATTATGGCCGAAAACATTTACGCGGCGTTAAAACCGATGTTGGACAATTAGGAAGTCCCTCAATACAGTTCAGAAGCGGGCTTGCCCGCTTTCTCTTGTAATTCGACCGGGCCGTTACGGTAATTGGACCTTTCTATAGTGGGCGTGACGGCGATTCAACATTCCTGTTTTACGATCGATCCTCATTTTGATCCGCCGCAGGATCGCGGCGGGAATACGGCCGATCTTCGAGGTCGCATTCAGTTGATGTTTTGGACGATTCCCGGTATTCCAGGCGGTCAGATAATCGGATTGCTGAGGCACCGAGCCGAAGATCTCGACAGTTCTTACTTTTCGCGCAATTATCAGGAGCATTGTCGGGTTCTCGTTTACCAGCATCACACGTTCGTTTATCGTCTGCGGGTCCGTGACCTCGTACCAAGGGCTGTTGAGGGTTTCCTCGAAGACGATCAAATGTTCCAACTCGAAACCATTCTCGGCGCAAAAGATGCGGAAGAATAGCTCAGGGCTAAACTGATAAAAGCCGTGCCCGGCGTGATTATTAGTCGGCGTGATGGCCAGAAAATGCCCATCTTCCGATACCATCTCCATGCAGTTCCTGATCGCGTCGGGAAAATTGAAAACGTGTTCCAAAGTTCCGCCGTCGAGAACTGCAGAAAAGCGGCCCTTCTGATCATGGGAGATCGGCTGGTTGAGATCATGAATTATCGAGGCCCCTTCGTAAGCCGAAGCGTCGAATGAAACAATTTCCTTTGCCCCAAGCGTCCGAAGAAAACCCTCAGCATAATTGGTTTTTCCGGCGAACATGTCCCTCCGATCGTTATCGGAAATCGAAAGCCCGAACTGGCGAAAATTCTTCTCAAGCTCGACCTTCCTAACGAGCAACTCCTGCCGTCCGATCATTGCAGTCTGTTCGAAAGACACGCCGCAGGAGCGAGCGTATATTAAGAACTAGGTACCGTTGATATCGAGGCCCATTTAAGACATTATAGACCAAGCAGGAAGCCTGCAGGTCAACTAATCTCCTATGTCTAATTCATTTTCATTCGCGAGAGTAATCACGATCTTTGTTTTACTATTGTCCCCGATACTGGCGTACTCGCAAACCCCGAGTGCACGCGATTATTTGCAAATCGGCTATGAGAAAGAGCAGCGAGGCAATACGAATGGAGCACTGGAATCGTATGACAAAGCGTTGCAGATTGACCCGCGTTTCGCCGATGCATACTACTATCGAGGCAGCCTTCATATGAATGCAGGAGATTTGGCAGCGGCTCTTGATGACCTTACACAGGCGATCAAGCTTGACTCCGGGTCTGCCGGAGCATACGGTAATCGGGCAACTGTATGGAAAAGACTTGGTAATTTTAAAAATGCGTTCAACGACATCAGCATTGCAATAAAGCTAGACAAGGATCAGGGCAGGCGGGCCCAGAGCTATTACGTGCGGGGGCTCCTCTGGTATGAAAATCCCACGTTCAGCCTTTCCGAAAAAGATGCAAAAACGCCGGAGGATGTCCGTCGGTCGCTTCTAAACCAAGTTGAAACGAACTACAAAAATGCCATTTCTGATTTTTCGGAAGCGATAAAACTGGACGCAAGAGCTGTTGATGCCTACGCGGATCGAGGTGTTGTTCGAGGGAAACTCGGAGACAGGAAGGGCGAACTTTCCGATTATGAAAAGGCTTTACAGATCGACCCATGTTTTGCCCGCGTTTACTACAATCGTGCCCGATTTTACTCGGGACAAAATGATTTCGTGAATTCGCTTCGTGACTATGACAAGGCTATTCAATGTCGGCCCGACTATGAAATCGCTATAAGTAACCGTGGTTATATCCGTTACCTTACAAAGGATTTCGAAGGTGCCTTAACTGATTTTGAGACTGCCATGCGTTTGGATCCGAATGACGTGCTGCCCTATTTAAACCGGGGTTTGCTTCGGACCGATCAGGGAAAGCATGAAGAGGCCATTCGTGATTTTACCCGTGTTACCGAGATTGCTCCTAAAGATTTTCGGGGTTACGGTGCTCGGGGGTTAGCCTATTTAAGGATCGGTAAAGATAAGGAGGCTCTGACCGATCTGAGTAAGGCAACGGAAATGAACCCTTCAGCCCGCGCGATGATTGAGAGTGAAGCCGAGAAGATACGGACAACCAGAAAAGTAAACTGAGAGTGAAGTTTCAGTCTGGCAATAGTTTCCTCCTGTGTTTTTCAGGTCAAAAATAACATGAACGTCACCTATCTTGAATGTGCCCTCTGCGGCCTGCGGCATGAGGCAAATGTTATTCAGAATCTTTGTACGACCTGTGGCAAGCCGCTGCTGGTCAAATACGATCTCGACAAAGCGGCCCATGCAGTGACGCGCGGATCGCTTCCAACGCGTGACTCATCGCTCTGGCGCTATCGCGAGGTATTGCCCGTCAGCAATTCCGATAATATCGTGACCTTTGGCGAAGGCTGGACGCCGCTGCTAAAGGC
>JBGTCF010000096.1:0-19714 GCA_041748975.1 Pyrinomonadaceae bacterium | reverse complement strand
CCCGAGAGATAGTTCGTCAGCCCGCGTGAATTCTCCAGATTAAAATGGCTGTGGAGCCGCGGACGCCGAAGGTCACAGTCAACGACCACAACATCAGCGTCTGATTGGGCCAGCGTAATCGCAATATTTATAGCTGTCGTGGTCTTGCCTTCGGAGGGCTGTGACGACGTGACCAGGATCGTCTGCGGCGGCTTTCCGGCGCTCGAGAAAAGCAGCGAGGTGCGCAAATGGCGATAAGCCTCAGCAACGGGGGAATGCCTCTCATCGAGCGCGATCAGCGCGCTGGAACCAGCGATGTCTCCCGCTCGGCTACCGTTTTTGGACGGGAGGAGCTTCTTCTTTTCCGAATTAATGTAATGGGGTATCAAGGCCAGCGTTGGCAAGCCCAGATGACGGCTGATGTCATCGGAAGTACGTACCGAGTCGTCAAGGTAATCCAACAGGAATGCGAGACCAATGCCGGCACCCAGTGAAAGAAGCAATGCCACTAATATGTTCCGGCCTCGCTGCGGACCGGTTGGGACGCCCGGGGTTACCGCGTTGCTGTGGATCTTAATATTCGTCGGACGTCCCGTTGACAATGCCAGTTCCTGTTCCTTCTGCC
The DNA here is from genome assembly GCA_041748975.1 of Pyrinomonadaceae bacterium. GTDB lineage: Bacteria > Acidobacteriota > Blastocatellia > Pyrinomonadales > Pyrinomonadaceae > OLB17. The sequence goes on along the minus strand of JBGTCF010000096.1, from coordinate 19,110 downwards.
GCTGCATGTAGGTGTCGAGCAGCAGACGGTTCGATTCTGTTTCCCGCTTGAGCCTCGTCAATTCCGTTTCATACTGCCCCTCAACGTTGGCCCGCGCCGCAGCACGTTCAAAAGCGTCCCGCTGACGGCCCTCACGCTGCTGAGCAGCTCCTAACTGCGAGCGTAAACTAGCAAGAACCTCGCGTTCGGCATTTTTTATCAGATCCTCGCCTTCTGACTTTATTTTGGCAGTAACCTCTCGGTTGACTCGCTCCTTCTGGTCCGTCAACTCCTTGATTCGGGCATCTTCAGCCACCACATCTCTATATTCAGGAGTGTACTTGACCAGTAAGGCCTGGCGTTTTTCGTTGGCCTCATTGATCTTCTTATCGATGTCCTCTATTCGCTTTTCCAGATCTGATTGACGCTTTAAATTATTGCTGCGGGCATCTTGTATCGCCTTGTTGTCGCCAACGACCGCGAGGATATCTCCCTTTCCACTAGCGCTCACGGCCGCCGAGTATAATGCCTGGATCCTGCCGGTTTCTGTTTGAGCGTCCCTCCATTGGGTCATCAGAGCCTCGAGGTTTCCAGCCCGGAGATCGCCGCCTTTTTCCTGTAGCGGCAACCCTGCCTGACGGAGAGCAGCCAGGTATTCATTGTCTTGATTGATGATGGTGGCTTTAAGGTCTTCGATGGAAGCTCGGAGTTCCTCATAAGCCTTTTCAGCTCCCTGAGTTTCGCGCTTTTGGTCTTCGTCCCTGAAAAGCTCCGCAACTTTGTCGGCAACCTTCGCAGCGATTGCCGGTTCCGATGAGCGAACAAATACATTTACCAGATTTGTACGCTCAACTTGCTCGACCTGAAGGCCGCTGGCAAGGATAGCGGAGTACTTGTTGGCCCGTTCGATCTCCTCGGGCGTGAGTATGATCTGTTCTCCTTTGCCAACTTCGGGTGAAGAATCGCTGATCACGGGCAGGGTTGTGCCTTCGGAACCGGAGGGCTTTTGTCCACCAGAAAATAACGAGCGAATACCGGCGATCAATCCTCGGTTCTGTTCCGTGAAGAGGTTTTCCTGGCGGTGAAGTCCAAGGGCGATCACGACCCTTTTCATCAAGTCTTGGTTTTGAAGTAGTTTCAGCTGCGTCTTGTAATATTTTTCATCGTCACCAAAATTAATGTTGATCGCATCTTTCTGGGTTACCGGCCGGCTTCGGGGCTCGATGATCAGGCTCGTCACGGCCACGTATTCCGACGGCAGTTGGTACGAATAGAATGCGGCGGCCGCAGTAACCATGACAGTAATAGCAATGATGATCGGAAGCCGTTTATAAACGACGCTTATATACTGCCGGATAGATCGCTTACTTTCGAGCGAACTATCATATGAGGGCGAATACCCTGACGAAAAGTCAATGGGGGTGGGTTGTAAATCGGCTACGACGGGCAAAGGCGTCAGCCGCTGATCGTTTTCCATACTACTTCTTTAAATCCTGCTTCTCGGTCCGCTAAGCTCACTACACAAACTTGCTTTATACCATATTTGGGCCAGGTTATCACATTGTTATGGCCGAGTTTATCTCATTCTAACACGTCAAAAGCCCTTCGCGACCGACGTTTGATTGTATGCCCTACGGTCGGGTGATATATTGTTCATTTGCCCTGTGAGAGCCAGAAACAGGGAAAATGAGCAGTTATGACGGACTTTTCCGAGATCGGCAGCAACGACACCTATAATCTTAAACTCGGCATCGAGGGCTTTTATTTTTCTGACCTCTTTGATGCAGTAAAGCTGCAGGAGCTTGCCGAAAAATTTTATTCCGAGGTAAAAGAGAGCGATCCCACGCTGCATTCCGCACTCAGTCGGTATATCGGAACCCGCGCAGCCGATTATGAACGAAAGGTCGAATCAAAGATCCTGACCGACGCGGCCCCGTATCTTTCCGATTTTATCGGACGGCTTTTTCACATCGAAAGCGAACGAAGCGAGTTAGGCCGAGCGGTAACGATCCAGAACCCGGTTTGGAAGTTCAAGTTTTTTGTTCAGAGGCGGGCCATCAAGAAGTATAAGGCCGATCAGATCGCCGATATGAATGAAAATCAGCTCTGGATCGCCCTCACCGAACTGAGGAACAGCGGTTTTAACGAGACGCTGGTGCGTGATGAGGAATTGTCGATCGCGGAAATGACGGCCCGGCTGCTCGAGGCTGAAGAAACTCTGGCAAAGGATGAAAATGTTCGGCCCCCCGAGGTAACCGCAACGATTGAAAAGGTCAATGCAGCCTACAGCAAGCTGAAAGATGCAGCCTTCGGCAAGCTTTTTTCGGAATACATCATCAAGGAAGATGCCGCCGGAGATCTGTTAACAATAAAGGCCGCTCTGCACCTGGTCGAGGCCTGGTCGGCGGTCGCATTCTTAAAAAAAACCAAAAAGTGGTACAGCTTCAGGACGCCGCACGCACTTGATTACCAGAATCTCGTCCACCTGATCCATCCCGAGCCAAAGCTTCACAACATCATGCGCGGAGCGGATGTAGAACTTCGCCGCCGTGACGGTTTTAAGCTAACAGACGATCGGGGCACGATGCGTGACGCACTTTACGAGATCGATTATTGCTTGATATGCCACGAACGGGAAAAGGATTCATGTTCGACCGGCTTCCGTGAACCAGACGGCACGCCAAAGCGCAATCCTCTCGGTATCAAGACCGAGGGATGCCCGCTCGACGAACGCATCTCAGAGATGCATTTGCTCAAAAAGCAGGGCGACCCGATCGGTTCGTTAGCGTTGGTAGCGATCGACAATCCGATGTGCGCCGGCACCGGCCATCGTATCTGCAATGACTGCATGAAAGGCTGTATCTTTCAGAAGCAGGATCCGGTAAATATTCCGCTCGCGGAAACCGCATCGTTGACCGATGTATTGAATCTGCCCTATGGTTTTGAGATCTACAGCCTGCTGACCCGCTGGAATCCGCTAAATGCCAAACGGCCATATACGCTGCCTTACAATGGCAAGAACGTGATGGTCGTGGGCCTTGGCCCCGCTGGTTACACCCTCGCACATTACCTGTTGAACGAAGGATTTGGCGTGGTAGGCATCGATGGTTTAAAGATCGAACCGCTGCCGTTCGAATGGACGGGGTCGAATGGCCGGGAATGCCCCAAGCCGATCAAGAATCTCTCTGAGATAACGGAAAACCTTGACGAGCGCATCCTTTCCGGATTCGGCGGCGTTTCGGAGTACGGAATCACGGTCCGGTGGGACAAGAATTTTCTGACGATGATCCAGCTGATGCTGACGCGCCGCAAGCGGTTTCGTTCGTACGGCGGCATTCGCTTTGGCGGTACCTTGACGATCGAGGATGCGTGGAGCTTCGGGTTCGATCATATCGCGATCGCGACCGGAGCAGGGCGGCCGACCATCGTCCCGATGAAGAACAACCTGATCCGCGGTATCCGTCAGGCGTCGGATTTCCTGATGGCGCTACAGCTAACAGGGGCGTTCAAGAAAGACACTCTCTCAAATCTGCAGGTGCGCCTGCCCGCGGTTGTGATCGGCGGAGGGCTAACCGGTATTGATACTGCTACAGAGCTATTCGCTTACTACCCTGTCCAGGTCGAGAAGATGCTCGGGAAATATGAGCAGGTAATTGCCGATTTTGGCGAGGCAAAGGTCGTCGAACATTTTGACGAAGAAGAAGTGCGGGTGCTGCAGGAATTTCTCGAACACGGCCGTGAGATCCGGGCCGAGCGTGCACGTGCCGCAGCCACAGGCGAAAACCCTAATTTTATTCCTTTGGTTCGAGGTTGGGGCGGCGTGTCGCTCATTTACCGCAAGCGTTTACAGGATTCCCCCGCATATCGACTAAACCACGAGGAGGTCCAGAAGGCCCTCGAGGAAGGGATCGACATCGTCGAATGCATGAATCCGGTCGAAGCCGTACCGGATGAATTCAATGCTGTCAGGGCGCTGATCTTCGAACGGCTCGAATATATTGCCGAGACCGGTAAATTCGAGAAAACCGATGAAATGCACCAATTCGCGGCCCACACCGTCTGTGTCGCGGCCGGCACGTCGCCGAATGTCATTTATGAAAAGGAAAAGCCGGGCACATTCAAGATGGACGAATGGCGGCAGTTTTTCCAGCCGTTCAAGGTTGAGCGAAACGGCGACGGCAAACTCCACGCGGTCGAGGTCGCGCCGGGCGAGACCGGATTCTTCACATCGTACGAACGTGACGGCAAATTCATCAGCTATTACGGCGATAACCATCCGCAATATGCCGGTAACGTGGTGAAGGCAATGGCATCGGCAAAGCACGGATATGAACGCGTCGTGGAACTTTTTACTGAGGAATTCGCGACTCGCGACTCGCTGCCGCAATGGGACAAGGATGCGATCTTTGACAAGCTCGAGGAAACGCTCGACGAGCAGCTCAGGGCCTACGTGGTCAGGGTCGAACGCCTGACGCCGACGATCGTCGACGTGATCGTTAAAGCTCCGCTGCAGGCCCGCAAATTCGAGCCGGGACAGTTTTATCGCTTGCAGAATTTTGAGACGTCTGCACCGGTATTAGATGGCACGAGGCTTATGATGGAAGGCCTGGCCTTGACCGGTGCGTGGGTCGATGAGGAAAAGGGCCTGTTATCGATGATAGTTCTAGAAATGGGAACTTCATCACGCTTGTGTTCGCTTCTCAAAGAAGGCGAAGAGGTCCTCGTAATGGGGCCGACAGGCTCGCCGACCGAGATCACTCAAAACGAAACGGTGCTTCTTGCCGGAGGCGGATTGGGCAACGCTGTGCTTTTCTCGATCGCTCGAGCACTCCGGGCTGCTAACAATAAGGTCATCTACTTTGCCGGATACAAAAACGGCGCCGACCTGTTCAAACGCGACGAAATCGAGAACGCTACCGATCAGATCGTCTGGGCGACAGATTTTGGAACAGAGATCGGGCCCGCACGCCCGCAAGATTCTCATTACCGCGGCAACATTGTCCAGGCAATGATCGCCTATGCCGAGGGCCGACTAACCACTCCGCTGATACACCTCAACGAAGTTGACCGCATAATCGCCATCGGCTCGGACCGCATGATGAACGGCGTCCGCGAGGCCCGCCACACCACGCTCAAACCATTCCTAAAAGAAAACCACGTCGCGATCGGCTCAATAAATTCGCCGATGCAATGCATGATGAAAGAGGTCTGTGCCCAATGCCTCCAACGCCATGTCAATCCGCACACCGGCGAAGAGTTTTTCGTCTTCTCATGCTTTAACCAGGACCAGCACCTTGATTTCGTCGATTTTAAAAACCTCAACGAGCGGCTGCGGGCCAATAGTATTCAGGAAAAGCTGACAAATCTATGGCTGGACCGGGCTTTCGCGAAGGCAGAGTTTAAGGCGAATAAACAAGGCATCTAAGAATTGAGGCATCAAGGCATCATTTCAGTGATGCCTTGATGTTGATGATTGACACACTTTCTGGTACGATTCAGAATCATGAGAACGACTCTGACAATTGATGATGACGTCGCCTTTGGCCTTAAAAGGATTCAAAAGGACGACCCGGAGCGTTCTTTCAAAGAGATCGTAAACGACGTCTTGCGAAAAGGGCTTGTAAAAGACCGGGTCCCTAAAAAAAAGCCTTTTAAGATAACGCCATTCTCGCTTGGCTTGCGGGAAGGTTTAAGCCTGGACAACATAGAGGAACTTCTTGATCAGATCGAAGGACCTTTTCGCAAATGATTAAACCCGACGTAAATATTCTGGTTTACGCGTACGACGACACAAGCAGTTTTCACGAATCTGCCTCTTCGTGGCTCGAGAAGGCTCTTTCGGACGAGCAGGTCTTTTTTTCCTGGCATACGATATGCGGATTTCTTCGGATTATTACGAACAATCGGATCTTTAAGAACCCCGTTACGATAGACCAAGCAATCGGCATCGTGGACGGTTGGCTTGAGCTTGAAAATACGCACATCGTCGCACCCGAGAAACATTACTGGCCGATGTTTGCAAGAATGCTGACGGAAAGCCAAGCCGCCGGAGACCTCGTCATGGACGCTCACATTGCCGCTATGGCGGCTTCGTGTGGAGCAACGGTCGCTAGCACCGACCGCGACTTCACCCGCTTTCCGGGGATTCAGCTTGTCAATCCAATCGCGTCGAAAACGTAAAGAGCCACCATCCCTCCTTTATCTTTGGACGACATTGATCGTCTCAAGAGCCCGTAAATACTCCAGAACGATATCCACCGGCACCGGGCCGTAGATCGCCGAAACGGAATCGCGGGTCTGCTGAACGTTTCTTTTTCCGTCAGCCAGATTTAGAACCTCATAGGCGTATTCGCCACCAGAGCCACGCAGCCCCTGGAAGCGGAGGAGGCGGACTGTACGGACGCGTTCTTCGCCGTATTTGTCGGTGAAATAGTTGTAACCGAAAGCTCCCATCGTTCCCTTGATCCCGGGATTTCGCCTGAAGATGAGTCTGCCATCGCCCTGAGCAGCGGCTGGTTCAGGCATTTCAGCGACTCCTTTCTGTTGGGCTGCCAAACCGGGCGCCATCTGGTTTTGCAGATCTGGCGGAATGGGAAAAAACGTGGACATCGATTCGAAAACCGCTCGTTCATAACCTAAGAAGAAGCGTGTCAGATTCGCCGCCTCTTCGGCGCCGAATCCTTCCTGACGGCCCTGCAACGGGGCGGCTCGCAGCAGGCTCCGTGATGCAGTCAGATGCAACAGGCCAAGTGCATCATGCGCCGAGACGTTGGCAAGAAAGTACCCGCTCGCCCCGCCGATAAATCCCGCTCGTTTCAGTTTAGTAGGATCGACATTTGCGGGCGTATCGAAGTTGGTGTGAATGTAGCGGTCGGGCCAGTCGTTCAAGTAGATCGCGGGGATCGAAAACGAGCTGTCCGTATAGACCTGATGGTCGCTTCCCATCGAGAATTCTGCCATTCGGGCATTGAGAGGCTCCTTGCCACCCTCAGGAGCCACGAGCGGGTACGGGACGGTTTGGCCAGCGGCGTGACTATACGACTGCTCATTGACGAATTCGCCAAAGGCCTCAGCCACGTCATTTACGAACGAAGGCAGGCTCGCCGGCCCCCTCGTGACGTGAAAAACGGCCTTTGTCTCGGGCCCGCCGCCGACCATGTCCATGTGAATTACTGCCTTGATCCGACGGGCGATGTCGGGCCTCGCATTCAGGATCGCAAGCGTACCCTCGATCTCGGGCGGCCAGATAAAGCGGATGGTCCGCCTCGGCCGTTCGATCTTGCCTTCGCTTATCAATTTAGCGAGCGAGCGTCCAACCTCTAGAATAGCGACGCAGCCGCTGGCGTTGTCGTTAGCGCCAGGCCGAGGGTGGTCGAGATGGCAGCTAAATGCTATTTCCTCTTCTTTTAACTTAGGATCAGAGCCACTGATAACAGCCGTCGGGATATCGTAATTCCCGGGATGCCGCCCGGCGCGGACTTCAGCCTTAAACGTTATCTTCTCGCCACGGGAAAGCCGGGCCTGCAAACCACGAGCTTGTTTTAGCGAAAGCATAAAAGCAAATGTTTTTGTGGGCGTAAAGCTGTCGAGATGCCCCCAGCGAATAAGATTGTCATTCTCGCCAAACCATGCCGTCCGCTGATTTTGGACGTAGCTAAGAATCCCGACAGCCCCATACTTCTCGACCGCGAGCCGGTAGACCGCTTCGGGCTGAGCAGACACCAGCACCAACTTGCCCTTAACGTCCTTACCCTCATAGTCAGATTCGCTGGTGCCGGCACCGACGTCCACAAGCTCAGCCGTCACGTTCGCACTCTCGCTGTCCTGAGCAAGCACGAGCGGCATCGCATCCCAGCTCGCGATGCGTACCGGCGTCGAGCCCATTTCCCACAGCTCGGCGAATTCCGCATCCCAGGCCGGTCTAGCCTTCTGCGTCCCATAAAAAGTCTTGCCATCGGCCGGAAACTGCAGTATCTCGACGCCCTCGAGGCCATAACTTCGCGACTGTTCGGCAATAAATTCAGCTGCTGTGCGTATCCCTTTAGACGCACGCATCCGATGCTGGCGCGAGATGTATTCGAGGTTTCGCTTAGCGGTTTCGCCCGAGAGTTCATTGGCTAGAGCAGCGACGACCGGCTCGGGCAGCAGCGGCGGCTTCTGTTGTGCAGAGGCTGGATGAATCAATAGGAGGGTGACTAACAGTGTAATGGCAATTATCTTCATTTTTTTATGTGCGGGGGTTCGGATTTGTCAGCAGCATCTTATACATCATCCAAAAGAACAGGACGCTGTTAATGAACATCGGGATCCTGCGAAACCAGAAATTGGTGAATATCAGTTGGTCGATCAACGGCAGTGACAGCCCGTTAGTGCTTAATTGGATCTGTATGGGTATCTGAATGGCGAAACTTGAAATAGCCCCAATGATCTGCATAAGGAGTGCAAGCCACAATGCCCAACTCGGGATCGGCGTTGGCCGCTTCCAGAGCAAGAGCCCTGTCAAAATGACTGTAAGAAAAACCGGGATGACCATGTAGCCGATTATCAGAGGGCTTAGCGCCTGATGAAAATCCCGGAACTCGGCTGCACCGATCAGCTTCCATGTCGGATAATTCACAAAACTCTCGACAAACGATGCGCCCATCCCGTAAAAAACAAAGGTGAACGTAATCAAGAAGAGCCATACGGAAGATCGTGTCGAAGTATGAGCAACGGCGGTTGCCTTTTGTGCAGAATTCATTTTAGTCTCCTTCATTCGGAACGGCTGAAATTTCAAAACAAGTTTTCCCTAAAAACCTTCTGAGACGATCTCGCCAACTTTATCACCTCTTCGATTCTTTATCGGCATAGGCGAAAGGTCCGCCAGAGCATCTGAGGCGAGCACGCCGAGCCGCCGCAGCAATGCTATTGCGACGACCGAGCGCGAATAAAGGTCGTCGCCGTCCTCGATCTTTATGGCGATGCCGAGTCCGCTGGGGTATCGTTCACAGGGAAGTACGCCGCAGAGCCAAACGCCTTGGGCACCGACCTTCGAGATCAGCCTGCCCGGTGCCTCCTTCATCAAGATCGTGTCGAAACGCTCGGTGCCGCCAATAAGTTCCGGGTAGTGCAGCATCGCCGAAACGATCCGCGAAGCCGCCGACTGGATAGCCGTATGAAATTTGCCCGGCGCAATCAAATTTATAAAACTCCGTGCCATTGCGTCTACCGGAACTGCGAAATTTGGCGCCGCGCATCCGTCGATGCCGACAGCAATGGTTTCGGCGGGCAGCTCGGTAAACTCCGCAATCGCGCGTAATATCCTTTGCTGTACACGGTGGGCCGGGTCTTCATAGTTCGACACGTCCGCACCGATATGCTTGGCAAGCGAGAGCATTCCCGTGTGTTTGCCAGAGCAATTATTGTGAAGCTGGGTCGGGGGTTCTCCGGCTCGCTGCATCCGCCGCGATTCTGTTTCAGAGAAAGGGTATTGGATGCCGCAACGCAGATCAGATTCCGCCATCCCGATCTTCTCCAGCATCCGCTTGACGATCTCAACGTGCATCGGTTCGCCGGAATGTGATGCACACGACATTGCTATCTCATCCTCAGTGAATCCAAAGGCGTCAGCCGCTCCGCTCGTGATCAGGGGAATCGATTGGTGCGGTTTGCAGGCTGAACGAAAATACGTGACCGTGTTCGGGTCGCCAGCGGCGGCCACAGTATTACCATTGCCGTCCATTACTATGAAGTGTCCACGGTGGATCGACTCTACCGTATTACCGCGAATGACGTGCGCAAGTATTTCGGATGTCATATTGGTATTTCACCGAAGAGGCGTTAAGCCTCGGGAATAAATCTTTCTTATCCGCGTTTATCTGCGTGCATCTGCGGCTAAAATCTTCGCTTTCGCGCTATCTACCCGCCAGCATCGACCTCGCATTTTCGCGTGCGGCTTCGGTTACTTTTTCACCAGCAAGCATTCGAGCGATCTCTTCGATCTGCTCCCCGGGATCGAGCTCTCGCGTCCCAACAGCTGTCCGGCCGCCCGATATCTCTTTTTCAACAATGAAATGCCTGTCCGCAAGCGAAGCGATCTGGGGTTGATGGGTGACGCATAGCACCTGCTGTGTCGCCGAAAGGTCCTTGAGCTTTCGCCCGACCGCTTCGGCTACGCGGCCGCCGATCCCGATGTCGATCTCATCAAAAACCGTGGTCCGGCCAGCTTGCGAACCGCCTGCGGTCTTAAGTATCAGCATCAAACGCGAGGCTTCGCCGCCGGATGCCACCTTGGCGAGAGGCTTTGCCGATTCGCCCGGGTTGGCGGAGAAGTAAAATTCGACACGGTCATAACCGGATGCTGTAAACCGCGCCTCGTCCTCTGCCGCGTCGATCCGGACCTCAAACCGTGCCTTTTCCAACGCCACAGCCTGCAGATCCTGCACGACCTGTTTTTCAAATTTCCGGGCCGCCGTCGTCCGCCGATCGTGCAGTTTTACGGCGATCTCTAAATAGGCCGTGCGAAGCTCGGCATATTTACGGCCCAGCTCTTCTTTTCGAAACTCGGCCGATTCAATTTTCTCCAGACGCTCCTCGCTGTTTCGCAGGTGCTCGAGAACGGTGTCGATCGAACCACCATATTTCCGCTTGAGCCTGGAGATCTCGGCAAGGCGGCTTTCGATCTTCTCCAGGCGTTCCGGAGAGAATTCCAGCCCAGCTCGAAAATCTCTGACCGAGATCGCAATATCTTCGACAACGGCTCTTGCCGAGGCAAGCCCTTCGAAATAATCAGCGAAACGCGTGTCGAATTGAGCCAATTCTTCGATCTTCCGTGCGGCTTTATCCAGCGTGGCGGAGGTTGCTTCGGGATTATCGTAAAGCAGAGCAAATGCGTCGTCAGAAAGCGAAGTCAATTTCTCGACATTGTTGAGTTTGCGTTTTTCGTCTTCGAGTTCGGCGTCCTCGCCGGTCGAAACGCCGGCTCGCGTGATCTCATCCACCTGAAATCGAAGGATGTCGAGAACCTGCAATTTTTCGGATTCGTCCTTTTCCAGCGCAGCGATCTCATCCCGGACAGCCGTCATTGCCTGGTGTGCGTCGGCAACCAGAACGATAAGATCCTCAGTTCCGGCGTAACGGTCGAGCATCCGAATATGACTCTCGGTATCATAGAGCGCGGCCTGTTCGCCTTGGCCGTGAATGTCGACGAGAAATGGCCCGAGACGCTTGAGAAAGCCCTGGGTGACCAGCTGGCCGTTGACAAAGACACGGTTTTTGCCCGCCGCCGAAAGCTCACGGCGGACGATCAATTCGACCTCGCCATCGCTGTCTGTTTCGATCCCGCTTTCATCAAGGATCTCGCGAAGCTTTGCCGCGGCCGGCGCCGTAAACAAGCCCTCGATGGCCGCCGACGCTTGGCCGCTCTTTATCAGATCTCCCGAAACTCGCTCGCCGGTCAGGGCACCGAGGCTGTCAACAATGATGGATTTACCCGATCCGGTCTCACCGGTAAGCAAATTGAGCCCATCACCAAATTCGATCGAAAGATGGTCGATAAGAGCGATGTTTTTGATCGTCAGCAGCGTTAGCACGTAGTCTTGTTATCGTTGAGGAAGGAGCTTTTCGCCCCTGATCCATTTTCCCGTCGAAAAAATGGCGTCCGGTGGAAATTGGCTTTCGATCTCAGGCGATTTCCAGTCGACCTGCCGTTCAGGGCGATAAAAGTAAAATTCTGCGAGTTCTCCAACGGCGGTACGGCCGAACCGCTGCACCACATTATACCCGCTGGCGTCATATTCGACGAGGCCGCGAACGTTAGCGAAAGCACTAATGCTGCGTATCATTACCGGTGCAGCAAAGCTCGTACGCCGCCGTGCGGTCACCGCGGTTATATCGCCCACGACGATCTTTAAAGGATTCGACGGGTCGATGATATTTGCACTTCGAAAGACAAAATCGACAAGGCCGCCTGAACTATTTTCCGGCAGGTTCACATAAATACTCGGGTCCTGAGACCGCTCGCTTCCGGTGGCGATCGAGTTGAGGGCCGTGAGAAATGCGACGAAATTCATCTTGACCAGGAACATCTCGTCTTTCCCGTGAAGAGCTCCGGTCTCTATCAATATAGTTGGCGTGCCCCACGCGGAAAAATTGTCACCGAATGCGGTTGGAGTCCATTCGTCGCTGTAACGGGCTATATGGCCCGGAATGAATTTTTGCAAAGCGGTGACGATTGCCGCAGAAATGCGCTGGTTGCGTTCGTGGCCGGGGGTGATAGTCTTGGCTTCGTCGCCGTGTACCACAAGCAGCGAAATCGCCGCTTGGCGGGAAGTGCGTCCGGCCGTGGTCAACGCCCCCTGATTATGCAGGTTAAAACCGATCGCCGGATTCCAGGCATCTCTCAACTGTTTCAAAAGACGCCCCTCCGGGGTCTTGAGATCAAGAGCGTCTCGGTTAATATCGATACCCTGTGAATTTCGCCGCTGGTATATTTCGGCTCCGTCCGGATTGAGCGTTGGTACAGCCCGTATGGTCAGTGTATCCGACAGCTTTCGGACCCATTCTATCTCACGGTTCTTTTGCAAAAAGGCGAACATATCGACGAGGGCCGATGTGGCTGTTGACTCATCGCCGTGCATCTGCGACCAGAGGAAGATCTTTAGTGGTCCATGTCCCCACTCGACCTGAAAGATTTCACGGTTAACGTATGAACGCCCGACCTCGGTGACCGATACGCCGCTAGCAGATAATTGTGACAGGTATTTCTTAAGATCGGCATGCCTTACATCCGACGGAAAGATGTTTGAGGTGTGCTCCTTTTCCCATGACGCCGCGAGGCTTTCGGCATCTTGAGGATAAGCATTCATTAAAGTCAAGGATACCAAAATGAGAGCAAGAAAAAGCTGCCGCATATATCAGATAAGATAAACCGAGTCACAGGTTTACAGCAAGGTAAATCAGCGGTTTGCTGTGCTTTTTAAGGATCGAGGATCTCCCGGTATAGGGCCTCAGTGGCATCGGCCATCGTGGACAGGCCGAATTTTTCTCTTGCGGTTCGGCGAAGTTCCTCGCCCAGACGCTGCCTTGTATCAGTGTCTTCGACAAAACGGCATATCGTTTCGGTTAAAGCGAGCGGATCCTTGACCGGCACTAGAGCGTTCGTCCCGCTCATCAGTTCTTTTGCCCCGTCCGTTTCCGTTGCGACTACAGGTGTGCCGGCAGCCATCGCATCCAGGATCGCTAATCCGAAACTTTCGGTGTGTGACGGGGAAACGAAAATATCGGCGGCGGCCAGCAGCGGTGTCAGGTCGTCGAGCCAGTCAAGCCACAAGAACCTGTCCTCAAGCCCGAGTACACGGACCAGCCGCTTCAACTCACGCCTGAATCGCTGGTCGATCGAATTGTCCTTGCCCGCGATGACAAAATGGCAATTTGGAATTCGCTTGACGATCTCATTGGCGGCCAGAACAAAATCGCGCTGTCCCTTCAGCGGTTTCAATTCGCCCAGCGTAACGACGAGAGGCACGTCTTGGGGAATTTCGTGCAACGCCCGAAACTCGATTCCCGCCGCTTTTTGAAAACTCGGGTCAACGGGCATCGTGATCCCGTTCGGTATCAGTCGAACCTTCTCGGGTGCAAAGATCTTTAACAATTGTTGGCGCACGGGCGGCGACACAGCGATCGCGGCCGAAACGTTCCTGAGGGCTAATCGGTGAAACGGCTTCATTGGGAACATTACGTGGCGTGTGAGCACCATTTTTGCTCTTCCGGCTGAGCGTGTCGCAATGCTCGCCGTCAGGTAATCGCGGGCCACATGTGCGTGGACGATTTGGATCTCTTGCAGGCCGATAAATTTCGAGATCCGCTTTGCACTAAACATTCCAAAAGAATTGCGAATAGAAACATGAAAGATGTGTTCGGCCGGCAGGAAATCAAGTCGATCCTGCCATTCATTGGTCGGCCTTAATGCTACATAAATCTCATGCCCGCGCTCTCTAAGCTCGCGGCTAAGGTCAACAAGGTGCCGCTCGCCCCCGCCATAGGTCTTTGCCGATGATATTTGCAGAATACGCACGTCCCAAAGTTTATACCCTGCGGCCAGACAAAAAAAGGCACGCTCCGTATTGAAGCGTGCCAAGGATGTTCACGGTGCTTGGACGGGAGCTTAAACTAGAGGGCCCAAAAGCCGATTAGTTGAAGAAGTATCGTACACCGAACTGAATTCGGTAAACGTCACCAATATTGGACGTTCTGGTGAAGGAATTCGAAAGCAAACCCATCCAACAGTTCTCAGGCAGTAAGTTGCCGCAGTGGTTGCCCCTGCAACACGGCAGGTTGAGGACGAACTCGTGCTCGTCGTTACCAAGGGTTGCGTTGTCGTGAAACCCTGTCCCCCTCCCCAGTTGTGGTTGAGAAGATTTCCGAAATTAAGTATGTCAGCTCTTATTTGAAACTTGGGCTGCTGTCCTCCAGTCTGACAAAAACGTCTTGAGCGACGCTAACATCCATCTTGTGAAAAAAGGGCAGGAATATCGCCCCGCGTGCAACATATCGGCCCCTGTAGAGGCCCTCATGCTAATTTCATTAGAGCCTCGATCAAATCCCCTTTCTAGAAAATTAGAAGATGTAACGCACACCAAGCGAAACTCGGTAAACATCGCCTAAACCGGTGCTGTCACGGTACGGAGTATTGAAAAGCGCCCCACCAGAGCTTACAGCGTTCATTCTGTATCTAAGAGCCCCACTAGCATCAGCTCCCTGAGGATTAAGGGGTGTGGTTGTGGTTGTAGCAACGCCCTGGCCCCAATTCTTGTTCAGCAGGTTTCCAAAGTTAAGTACGTTAGCATTGAACTGAAACTGGTGCTTTCGGCCCCACGCATTCACAAAAACTTCCTGGGTTAAGCCAAAATCGATGCTTGTCTCAAGAGGAAGGAAGGCGGCGCTCCGCTCCGCGTACTGACCACGGTGTGACGAGAGATATTTGCTGCCGTTGATGAAGCTTTCGAAAGCAGCCTGCTGTTCAGCGACAGTGTATGTCCGGCCACCCGAAGTGTACTGCTGAAAGTTCATTTCGGAAGCATCTCTCGGAATATAGATCATGTCATTACCATTGGCTCCGTCGCCATTAGCATCGAAACTGAATCCGTAGCTTACGTTGCCTGCCGTTCGTGTCTCCCAGAACCCGGAGAACGTCGTCGCACCAAATCCGAAATACTCGAGTCGGTACGTGGCCGCTCCGAAAAAGCGATGTCCGGGGGAATTAGCACTGAAACTTAATCCCGGATTGTTCGGATCGCCGAACTGGCGGTTGTTTTGCCAGGTACCGCTTGCGATCGAACCCGGATCGACCGTGTTCTTGGTTTCGCCGTAGCTGTAGCCAAACTTACCGTAAAACCCTTTTGAAAATGACCTTTCGAGTGTATAAGCCATATGCCATGAGGTGCCAACGTTTTGGTTCTTTAGCACATAAGCACCGGAAATATTTGAGTGAATTCTATTCGATGTCCAGCGTGGCCTTTTATCAACTCCTGTAAAGGCAGTCTGCGACGCAGGCAAGTTCTCATTGGTGTAGTAAACACCGTTAACATCTTTCGAATATATGAATTCGGCACCCGCGACAAGGCCGAACGGAATCCTGACGTCGGCGCCGATGTTTGTACGCCAAAGCTGCGGGAAGCGGAAATCGGGTTGAGTAAAGTTCAGCTCATAACTAGCGGCGGGAGCACCCGTCGCTGCCGGCTTGTAAAAGTCTGGGTTCGGGTTAAAAGAAAACGCGGTAGTGTTATCCCTTTGGATAAAGCCGGTCAACAACCCGTTTTGACCGATCTGATTAGAGATCCATACGTACGCCGGCTTGCCCGAGAAAACGCCCGAACCGCCGCGGACCTGAAATCTCTGGCTTTTCAGCGGCGACCAATTAAAACCAACGCGAGGCGACCAGAGAATATTCGCATCGGGTAGCTTCTGCGTCTGGTATTGAACTCCAGTGCCGTTCTCATCCCTGAAAGTAAGGGCATTTGCCGCCGGATTGGTAAATCCTGTGTCGCCAAAGAACGGAACATCAGCACGCAAACCGAATGTAAGCGTGAAGTTGTCGGCTATTCTCCACTGATCCTGCCCATAAAAGCCCCAAAGATCGACCTCAAGCGGCTGGCTCGGCTTATCGAGGCCCGGTATGTTCGAGTAACGAACCTGGAACCTGCTCACGGTTGTCGGTGAAGGGGTGCCATTCAAAAATGCGTTGGCATCGGCATAAAATTCCTGCAGGGAGTTGTAAGAATAGGAGCTCTGCGAACCCGGGAAGAATACGTTCGTGGACTTATATCTTTCGAAGCTCACGCCCCCCGTAATGGTATGCTTGCCGCGATAGAAGGTCAGGTTGTCCTGTATTTGGAACGTATCGTAATAAAGTTCGTTATTTGGAGTGAAAGGCTCGAAACCGAACGAGGTGTAAGTTATGCCACCCTCGCGAATGTCAACAAATGGAAAAAACGTGCCTTTGGAAGCTCGGCTTTCGTCCTGTTTCGTGTAGCCTACGGTAAGGCTGTTCGAGATCGTCGGCGTAAAGTTCGCAGACCATTCACTGACGAACGAGCGGATATTTTCGAGTTGCCCGTATGTCGAGCTCTCATAGCTCAAGAAGTTCTGTGAACCATTTGGGCGGCCGACGCCGAGTGAAGAAGAGCCAGAGAGCGGTCTGTCCGTACTTGAATCGAGACGTAGGTAACGGAAGCTGATCTTGTTCTTATCGTTAATGTTGTAGTCGACCCTTCCAAGGTATTTACGTCCGGGGGTCGCAAAGGTATAGCCTTCGTATGGGCCCGTCTCATATCCGAAATTGGTTCTTAGATAGCTGCTCAGAGCATCGAGGTCAGAAGCGAGTACTCGGGTAGTGTTGCCACCAACGGGTTGGCCACCGCTATTTGCCTTCCAGGTCGTACCTGGTCCGGATCTCTCCTCATCCTCAAAGCTGAAGAAGAAAAACAGCTTGTCTTTTCCTGAAATGAAGGCCGGGCCATCATTCTCACCAAAGTTAAAAAAGGGCAACGGGCCACCAATTCGGAAACCCCAAAGCCTGTATTCGAAATTACCGGGATCGACTCTGGCCGCACCTGCTTCTTTTCCAACAAGCCCGGGCGTTTGCCAATTATAGTAAACCGAGCCCCTGTAATCGTTCGTTCCGCTGCGGGTAACGGTATTGACGCCGGCCCCGACAAAGTTACCTTGGCGAACGTCATAAGGAGCAACGTTGACCTGAACTTCCTCGATCGCGTCAAGAGAGATCGGCGATACACCGGAGGTTGCACCCGGTATAGGACGAAGTCCGAATGAATTATTAAAATACGAGCCGTCAACCGTGATGTTATTGAGGCGAGCGTCCTGTCCCGCGAACGATCCGCCGCGGCTGGCCTGCGGAGAGAGTCGCGTAAAATCGTTGATCGAGCGGCTTAGCGTGGGCAGCGTGCCGATTTCTGATGACTTGATACTGGTAGCTGCTCCAGTACGAGCGTCATTGAAGGTATCGTCGCTCGTTACGGTGACTTCTGCTCCGATGCTTTCGATCCCCATCGTGAAGTCCACAGTAGACGAGCCGCCCAAGCCAGCCTGAATGCCCTCTTGCTTTTGCGACGCGAATCCCGCCTGGTCTGCAGTCACCGTATAGGGACCGCCAATGCGAACAGCTGGCAGCGTATAGCGACCGGCGCTGTTGGTCGTGGTCGTATATCTCGTCCCCGAAGGCTGGTGAACTGCGGTAACAGTTGCTCCCGCGACTGCGGCCCCGGTTTGGTCAGAGATGCTTCCGGTGATCTCGGAGGTTGTGATCTGAGCAATCCCCATTACCGCGAAAACGGCAAGGATCATAACACTCGTTATTAGGAATTTGATTGAAAATCTTTTAGTCATTTTTTTTGACCTCATTATTTTTTAGTTGAAGTACCGAGCCAGGCAGATTGTCACCGGCCATTAATGGCATTTTTCGGATTTTTCTCTGTAATTTTGGATTTTGTGAGAACACTGTATTTGGTTTTATTAATTAAAGGACAAGACATGATCCACAATGTTCTCTCTTTAAGTTGTTATAAAGATTACGTTTGTTAGCCGACTGCCGGGACCCTCCAGGATTGTAGTGTCCCGACCCATAAAAAGTTTCAAAGGATCCTAGGACTTAAGGCAAATTAAGTACCGCTCCCGACACCTCCTTAGATTAACCCACGTATGTCTATGAGTGTAGTTCCCCGACATTACAACATCGTTTCACCCATGTGAACAAAAAGTAAATTCGTCCATTGGTAATCGTCAATACTAACGAGAATGCAACCTTTTGCCTAAAATCTGCATTACAAATATGCATTTTGTATCACTTTTGGTTACAAAAAAGTATCGTCCGAGTAGGCGGAAATAGAAAGTGCTTTATATACAATGACTTACGGAAACTATCTAAACTTGACTTTTTTGTAAAAGTGGTCTACCGTAGTTTCGCGTTCGGTGAAGCGGGGAAGTTCCGGTAGCCGAACGCATATAAATTAGGAAACGAAAAAGGGGGAATAAAGGGAATAATGTCACAGGTAGAATACACTACAACATCATTTAGAACGCCAGTTCATCATCGCATAATTGCAAGCATGCCGGTAAAGGCAAGCTGGGTCGACGAAAAAGGGGAAACGGTAAATGTTGAGGGATTAACAGAAAATGTTGGCGAGACCAGCGCTTTGGTTAATCTCGAGACCTTGCCCCCGGTCGGCAGCGAGGTTCGTCTCAGGATCATGGAAGAGAATAAGACGATCATCGACGTGCTGACCCACGTCATTCGGGTCGAACGCGACCCAAGCAAGCCGATGGCCGCTCTTTCCATCGTGGAAAACATGAAAAAATGGAAAAATACGGCTATGGCAGCTGCGCAGAGATGGGTTACGAGGCATTGGCAGCTCAACTACGAGGAAGAGTGGGTTAACTAATCCACCGGTCCTCATCGGACACTTGACCACGGGCAGATCCTTTTAGGTTTCGCCCGGGTAGTGTCAAATATTTTGTGTAAATGATCTTTTCTTGTTTTTGGTTTTGTCTTCCTTTTTCATTTATTTAGTAGTAGAGGCTGTGGGAACGGTGGGAAAATGTTCCTCATTTTTCCACGGTTTCCACAGCCCGGCCCGC
>JBGTCF010000095.1:0-6703 GCA_041748975.1 Pyrinomonadaceae bacterium | reverse complement strand
GATCAAATCCTCAGGCGTCTTGTAATCCTTCAGCAAACTGTCAATCAACTCGTCTTCTTTTTCCTTGGTCATTTTTCTCCTCCGCCAAAACTATCTCATTTGGCTTTCTATGACCATTTACACAAAATAATTTACACCCTCTGGACGAGAAGTATTTCACAGATCTATCTCCTACCAGATCGGCCCGGCTTCTCGCATTACTTTCTGTTCGTCCATACCCGCCCGCCAAGCTGTTTCCGACTCTTACGCGAACTATGGTAATGTTCTGGTGATTTTTACCGATTTTCTACATGGAAACTGCAAGGTCTATAGGATATTTTTTCGCAGCCGGTATCTGCGAGCTTGGCGGAGCTTATTTGATCTGGCTTTGGCTTCGTTCGGGACGCTCCATCTTGTTCGGATTGGCCGGCGCGGCCGTGCTGGTGACCTATGGAATGCTTCACACGCTTCAGCCTTCCAATTATGGGCGTATCCAGGCTGCTTATAGCGGTTTTTTTATTGTTCTTGCTCTGCTTTGGGGTTGGCAGGTCGATAAGGTCGCACCAGATCGTTTCGACATTATCGGTGCCACAGTCGCACTTGTTGGAGTATCGATAATTATGTACTGGCCCCGCGGTTAATTACTGGAATCTTTGATGTAGTAATTCGCACATTTGAATCAGCCCACGAGGCGCGACGATGATGTTGGATTCGACGTAGCGACCAACCGCATTGCTTTGTTCTAATGGGCTTTGCCCCGCCGGACAAGTTTCTCCCTGGATATTGCGGCTATGCCGCCGATGATGGTGATGATTCAGATAACGCGAGATAAACCTTGCTACTACCAGTTGGAACGCGGACACTCTTGTCCGCAAAGCAAAGCGCCGAAGCATCTGACATTGGCTCATCGACAACGCCAAACGATGCGGACAAGAGTGTCCGCGTTCCCATCAGAACTCATGGCCGGAAAACAACCCGACATGCCCTCCGACTTCGATAACGATCAAACAGGCGAAGAAACTTGGAACGGCGATCCGCAAAGTTCGCCAAGGAGAGTTCGGAACGGTTTTCCTAACTCTTGATTTTCAATTACAATCACCCTTTGGTTTCGATTTATGGCGAAAAAATACCGCGTAGGAATATTAGGAGCCACAGGCACCGTCGGGCAGAAATTTGCTCAGCTCCTGGACGGGCATCCGCAGTTTGAAATAATGGCAGTTGCGGCGTCGGACCGTTCGGTTGGAAAAGAGTATGTCGAGGCCTGTGCGTGGAAGCTTCCGGGAAGGATGCCGGCGTCGGTGCGGAATATAATGGTCCAGCCGATCGAACCGCCTCTCGATTGCGAACTCATATTTTCCAGCCTTCCATCGAGTGTGGCACGCGAGGCCGAGGAGGCCTTTGCACGTGCGGGCTATCCTGTCATCAGCAATTCCTCGTGCTACCGGATGGATGAGGACGTTCCTCTGCTGATAGCCGAGATCAATGCCGATCATACTGCTTTAATAGATATCCAGCGAGAGAAGCGCGGGTTTGGTACCGGGTTTATTGTGACAAATCCTAACTGTGCGGTCGCCAGTATTGCCCCTCCGCTTGCGGCGCTTCATCGTCGGTTCGGCGTCGAGTCAGCCGCCGTCACGACGATGCAGGCCATCTCGGGTGCAGGATATCCGGGCGTCGCATCCCTGGACATTATCGACAACATATTTCCTTACATTCCGGGCGAAGAACCCAAAGTCGAAACCGAAGCTCAAAAGATACTCGGAACGCTGACCGAACGCGGGATACAGCACGCGGATTTTCCGGTCTCGGCCCAATGTTTCCGCGTAAATGTGCTCGATGGGCATACAGCGTCCGTCAGGGTCGACCTTAAGGAAACGTCTACGCTAGAGGATGTTGTCGATGCCCTGCGCACCTTCCCGTCCCTAGATCTGCACTCGTCACCCGCTCGATTCATCGACGTTACCGACGAGCCATCGAGGCCGCAGCCCCGTCTCGACCGCGATAATGGCGGCGGGATGACCATTACCGTCGGCCGCATTTTTCCAGACACAATATTTGATTATCGCTTCGTCGCACTGAGCCATAATACGGTCCGGGGTGCCGCGGGCTCGACGATCATTAATGCCGAACTGCTTATCTCAAAGGAAATCATCTAAATGCGAATTCAGGCGGGATAATGTAAGGCGGTTGCGGGCTCGCCGAGTAACTTTTAGAGCGGTAACCCTTGCGTTTGCCGCTCTTTTCTTTTACCGCGACCTAAATTAGACTAGGACAGCAGTTCAGGTAAAATCGACCGGAAAAAGAGGAGCGAAATGGTTTCAAAAACAAAGCAGGACCCTGCGTTTGCAAAACGCGTCCTTCTTACTGTTGGCGTCGGTTTGCTGACGATCCTGATCCTTCTGTTTGTTTACTTTACGTTTGACATCCTGTTACTGTTTTTTGCTGCCATACTGCTGGCGGTTTTTCTTCGCGGGTTAGCCAACCTGGTCGTAAAGGTAGTTAAAATCGGTGACTCATGGGCGGTACTGCTGGTTGCGGTGATATTGGTCGCGGTGCTAGCGGGTTCGATTGCCTTGCTGGCTCCCAGCGTTGCCGATCAAGTCAGGAATCTACGTGAGGAACTTCCCCGTTCGGCCCAGGCTGCCGTCGAGTATATTTCTCAGTTCGGATGGGGGCGCGCCATCTTTGAACATATGCCGACTGTCGACGAGGTGAGCAGCCATCTCGATACGTCGAGTCTGCTGTCACGGGTCGGCGGGATCTTTTCGTCGACGGCCGGTGCAGTAGTAAACTTTTTCATTTTGATCTTGCTGGCCATATACCTTGCCTTCGAGCCCGGTTTTTATCTGCGCGGATTCACGAAGTTGTTTCCGGTCAAACGTCGCGAACGCGTCCGTGAAGTGCTGAACCAGATCGGCACCACACTTCATTGGTGGCTTATCGGCAAGCTCGGCTCAATGATCTTTATCGGCCTGCTGACATGGATCGGATTATCGATACTTGGCGTTCCGCTGGCCCTTACGCTCGGGTTGATCGCCGGCCTGCTGTCGTTCATACCGAACTTTGGACCGATCCTGTCTGCGATCCCCGCGCTGCTGTTGGGTTTTATTGAGAGTCCCATCATTGCCCTGTGGGTTCTTGCTCTGTACGTCGGTGTCCAGATAATCGAATCAAATCTGGTGACCCCGATCATCGAGCGTAATACGATCGAACTGCCGCCCGCGCTCACTGTTTGTTTTCAGCTCGCCCTGGCCATTCTCGTCGGCGGAATGGGACTTATTTTGGCCACACCGCTGCTTGCGGTAATTATCGTCGTGATACAAATGGTCTACATTAACGACATTTTGGGCGACACCGAATCGCTCGATGATTCATTTCAGGAAACATGATAGAACGCTATACATTGCCCGAGATGGGTGCCGTCTGGTCCCAGCAGAATAAATTTCAAAAATGGCTCGATGTAGAGATCGCCGTTTGTGAGGTACATGCCGAGGACGGGACGATTCCGGCTGAGGCCCTTAGCGAGATAAAAGAGAAGGCGGCATTCACACCCGAACGTATCAGCGAGATCGAGAAAGTGACGGACCATGACGTCATTGCATTTACAACCAATCTTGCCGAGAATATCGGCCCATCATCGCGTTTCGTTCACTACGGTCTGACATCGAGCGATGTGGTCGATACGGCCAACGCGCTGCTGCTTCGCGAATCGTGCGATATCTTGCTGGAAAAAGTTGCCGCACTCTTGACCGTCCTCCAGCGTCGAGCCTTTGAATTCAAAGACACACCGCAAATTGGCCGGACGCACGGCATTCATGCTGAACCGACCTCATTCGGGCTGGTTTGGGCCTTGTGGTACCAGGATATGCTGTCAAACCAGGGCCGAATAACTAAAGCCAGGCAGATGGTTTCGCAAGGAAAGATCTCGGGTGCGGTCGGTGCGTTTGCTCATCTTGACCCAAGTGTTGAAAAACGTGTCTGTGAAAAACTCGGACTTACCCCCGCCAGCGTTTCGACCCAGGTCATTCAGCGCGAGTCGTACGCCGAATATCTCTGTGCTCTGGCGATAACTGCATCTTCGCTGGAAAAGATCGCATTGCAGATACGGCATTGGCAGCGGACGGAACTGCGTGAGGCGCAGGAAGCATTTAAGAAGGGACAAAAAGGTTCGTCGGCGATGCCGCATAAAAAAAATCCTATCTTGTCCGAACGCATCTGCGGAATGGCAAGGACTGTTAGGGCCAACGCGATCGTCGGCCTCGAGAATGTCGCACTTTGGCACGAGCGGGATATCTCGCATTCATCCGCCGAGCGTATAGTTCTGCCCGATTCGAGCGCCACGCTGGACTACATTCTTGCGAAAACCACCAGCCTGCTCGATACGCTCGTCGTTTATCCAGAGAATATGCTCAAGAATCTCGGTTTGACCCGCGGGCTCGTTTTCAGCGGTCAACTGATGCTCGCCCTTACCCAAAAAGGCGTGACCCGCGAGGATGCCTACACGTGGACGCAAGCTATCGCGATGAAGGTCTGGGACGAGGGCGGTGATTATCTCGAGCTTGTAAGAAACGACGCGGACATCTCGTCGCATCTTTCGGAGGAAGAAATTGCCCGCGTCTTTGATCTCAGACATTACCTGCGTAATGTCGACAAGGTATTTGATAGGGTGTTTAGCCGTTAGCCCATTTGTCGGCAAGGTCCCCAATAAACGGGATCTTGTAGACCTCTCCCTGAAAGGCCTTGATCGCTGCAATGACCATAAATACAAAAGCACCGATTCCCACAAGAGCGATAACGAGCCAAAGCAATGTGCCCATTATAGACGTAATAGTCGAGCCCATGAAAGCCAATGCTATGGCAATAAAATAGCCAGGTATCATAATGACCAGAAGGGCGACACAAAGCGTTATCGACTGCATAGCGTGAAATCGAGCCAATCTATTCACTTTGTCAGTGACCAGAACGATAATGCTGTACACGAGGCCAAGATAACAAACCAGATTTGCGACATAGCAAAGTCCCGCTCCTACGTTTGAATCTAAACCAAGTGCGGTCTTACCTACTGAAGGGTTTTGCATAACTTAGAATTCTCCTTTTGAATCTAGCTGAATTTTGAATTGCTTGGTGAAAATTTAGGTGAAATCTAACACAAGACTTTGATAAATACAAGAAAGTGCGTCAGAATCTAGAATTTATTTCGGAGCCCTAAATGAAAGCCCTTGTATACGTAACTCTAAAACCCAGCGTGCTTGATCCGCAGGGTAAAGCCATCCACCATTCGGTCGAACTTCTCGGATATTCTTCGATCGAAGACATCCGCCAGGGAAAGTTTTTCGAGGTCACTTTCGGAGGCGATATTTCCGAAAGCGATGCCCGCGAAACCGCCGAAAAGATCGCAAAAAATGTCCTGGCTAATCCTGTCATCGAAGATTATAGGGTGGAAATCGAGACATGACGGCTATCAGGAGAGATGCCGACGGTAAGCGTCGAACGAGAGAGGAAATGACTGCCATGTCCCTGGACGATAAAATACGCGCGGTAGAGGCGTGGCAGGTGCGCGAATACGCTCGGCTTGAGGCAAGGGCGAAACGAGGTGGCCGGCCGATTCCGCGAAAATGGCAACAATGGCGTCTAGCTCAATGCAATTACGAAGAACAGCTTAGACGAGTTTGCAAAAGTGTTTAGGTATTTTAAATGAAATTTGGTGTGGTTGTATTTCCCGGTTCTAATTGCGATCACGACGCTTATCATGTGTTGTCAAAACACGTGGGCCAGCCGGTGGATTTTATCTGGCACGAACAGACCGATCTGAGCGGTTACGACGCCATCATCCTGCCCGGGGGCTTTTCCTACGGCGATTACCTGCGTGCCGGTGCGCTTGCACGGTTTTCGCCGGTGATGAGAGCATTAAAAGATTTCGCCGCCGAAGGGAAGTTTGTCTTCGGCATCTGCAACGGCTTTCAGATATTGTGCGAGGCGGGCCTTCTGCCCGGAGCCTTGATCCGTAACGCAGGCCTGCATTTTATCTGTAAACACATAACTCTGCGTGTCGAGAATGCAGATACGCCCTTTACCTCCGAGGTCGACCCCGACGCCGTTCTCTCGCTCCCGATCGCTCACGCCGAGGGGAATTATCAATGCGACGACGCAACTCTCGACCTTTTAGAGGAGAACGGCCAGATCGTATTCCGTTACTGCGACGAAAACGGCGAGATAACACCCGATTCAAACCCAAACGGTGCCCGCTCAAACATCGCCGGCATCTGCAACCTCGACCGCAACGTCCTCGGCATGATGCCCCACCCCGAACGCGCCTGCGAAGATTCCCTCGGCTCCTCCGACGGCCTCGACATCTTCCGCTCATTGACAAAAGCGATTCACGCTGTTGAAGTCGCGGTATAACATCCGCTATCTATGTAGAATCGAACGACCAACGAGTTTTTAGCCTCATAGAGGCGACATGTTTGTAGAATTCGAAGCGTGTAATAAAATTTCCAGCTCCGTAGGAGAGACAGAAACATTCCGCTCCTACCGGAGCTTGGACTGACTTTTAGAATGGACGGTTCTACAAACATATCGCTCATAGCGGAGCTTGAACGTTCTCAACGGAAAACGGTTTTTGTCGACGAGTAGTGGTATAATTCCCCGTCAATTCAGGGATCATTCATATGCCGCGCCTTTCCCAAGCCGAGATCCGAAACAATGCGATCGCTTTTGTCCATGA
>JBGTCF010000094.1:0-8268 GCA_041748975.1 Pyrinomonadaceae bacterium | reverse complement strand
ACGGCCGCGACGACCGTCTCGAAAATATCGATCTCAAATTTCACCGCCTGAGCCGTAAATCCAGCGAGAATGCCAGCCAAAGTGTCACCATTTCCAGCTTTTCCAAGACCGGAATTTCCTGTCGGATTAACAACCACCCGGCCATCTGGTGAGCCGACCAAAACCCGCTCGCCTTTCAAAACGAGGATCACGTTATTCGCAACCGCAAACTCACGAACGGCCGCAACGCGGTCCCTGATTAAGCTCTTATCCTCAGTTCCAAGCAGCCGCAAAAACTCGCCCTCGTGAGGAGTCAAGATCAGTGCGCAAGCCCGCGCGTGAGCAAGGGCGATGTCCGGACGTGACGTATGGTCGCTTTCTTTTGTAACGTGGATGTTTCGCCCTTTCTTACGCGCGAGCTTGTGCAACAAACCATCCGGCGGATTACAAAACCACAGCGCTCCGGCATCGACTATCACCGGCACCGTTCGATTTTCAACGATCTCTCTAACAAATTTCTCAGCGCCCTTATCCGTCGCCTTCAACCCCGGCCCGACAAGAATAGAATCCGCCTGCCGGATCGCGTCCTCATTCAACGTAAACGCATCCCAACTAACTTCGCCATCCGTCTCGCCGATCGTCCTCACGATCACCTCCGGAATTATCCGCGAAGCAACCTCAGTCTTACAAGAAGCTGGAACCAACAGCGTCGTCAGCCCCACACCCGACCGCATTGCCGAATTCCCACACATCACCGCCGCCCCGGAATAGTCCATGGAACCAGCAACGATAAGTGTGTGACCGCGTTTATTTTTATACGAAGCACTCGTGAACGCCGTTCGTCTTAGCCAAGAATCTGCATCCTTCCTTTCTGTAAGGAACAATCTCGATGGCTGTTCGTCCATGAGCTCCGGCGGCGAGCCAATATCTGCAATTATCAAGTTACCGTTGTGAACTGCCGCTGGCGGAAGAACATTCGCGATCTTTGGCGATGTGAAAGTTACCGTCACATCCGGGAAGAAATGCCAACCGGCAAGTTCTGCATTGTCCGCATCGAAACCAGATGGCAGGTCAACCGAAATGATCGACACATCTGTAAAACGCCTTCTGAGATTAGTCCAAAACGTATCCAGGATCGTGTCAAGCGGCCCCTTTATCGGACCATGAAACCCAGTTCCGAAAATAGAATCAACGACGCAATCGATCTTCGTAATTGCAGAGTTGTAGATAAAATTCGACCACCAAGTTCGGGCATCTTCTTCGACAAGGCATACTGATTCGATCCTCAAGTCAGGATTTTTTCTGTCGATCAGGCGTAAGGCCTTGAAATTTACTTTTGCGTCACCGTTCGATTCATTTATGTCTCCAAAAATCACAACATGAACCTTCGCCTCGAGAGTCCACAGGATCCTCGCCAATGCCGCTCCATCGCCGCCGTTATTCCCTTTCCCGCAGAGTATTAGTACCGATTTCCCCTTCACCGAACCGCCGAGTTTTTCGGTAATAACCCGCGCGACGGCGTGTGCCGCATTTTCCATCATCAGCAGCGACGGAATGCCGTATTTCTCGGTCGTCAGCCGGTCAACTTCCCGCATCTCGGCTGCCGTTAACACCTTTCTCATACACTCTTTAACTTGCCACACCCAAGCCGAAATAGAAAGCCTTCGCTCACCGGGCAGCGCACAAAAAAAGGCCGCAAACTGATGAGGAATGCGGCTCGAATTCAAAGTTATCGGAGATTATGAACAGACTTCTGGAATGCCCACCGTGGAAAATTTTGTTTGCCACTGTGCTTTACACGCTTTTCTTCCGTTCACTAAATACAAACTCCTATTCATCTGGCCTTTCCAACTATTTCCTCAGTGTCAACGAAAATAAATAATCGGGTCAAAACTAAACACTCCAACGACATTCTTATTCGCCGATTGCAGCCCGCTCCGCCACCGCCGCCGTTTAGACTCTTTTATTGAATTCCGATAGTCCTCGTGGAAACCGTCCATTATTAGTTGTTTGCGCCAAATGAAGATTGATATCCGCGTATTCTCGAATCGAGAAAGGAAATGACCGGATAGGTTACAACACGTTCGATAAGTTATTGCCAGTCATACAGCATGTCCAAAGAAAAAATAGCAATAGATCCAACCAAGATCGTCTTTTTTTTAGTAAAGACGGCGATCGCCTTACTTGTAATAAGTTCAATATGCCTGATGGCCGATTCGTTGGCTCTTCACAATTCTTCTTGGGCCCGCAAAGCTGTAAAGCTGTTTTATGTGGATCTGGAACTCAATGTTCCGGCTTTCTTTTCCACTATGTTGTTGTTAGCGGCCTCGGCTCTTCTGGGAACGATTTTCTTATTCAAACACCGTGAAGGCAACGCCTTTCGATGGCACTGGGCCGTCCTCGCTTTAGGCTTCCTTATTATGTCTTTTGACGAGATTGTTGCGGTTCATGAACGTCTCATAGAGCCGGTGAGGGAATTATTTGGGGACGTTCACCTCGGAGCACTCTATTTCGCCTGGGTGATTCCCGCGATCTTTCTCGTTATCGTCCTTGGCCTCGGATTTGTAAGATTTCTAATGGAACTTCCGAGAAATACTAGCGTCGCATTCCTTATGTCCGCGACCCTATTCCTGAGTGGGGCTATCGGCTTTGAACTACTCGAAGGGCAGCATGCAGAGATCCACGGGAAGGATAATCTCGTCTATATGGTAATGACGTCGATCGAAGAAGGACTTGAAATGGTGGGGGTAATTGTTTTTATTGGTGCCCTTCTGACATATATTCACCAAACCTATGCGACGGTCGAAGTACGCTTCGACGCGGTCAATGTAGAGCTCGGGCAAATTGTGAGGCAGATCATGATTCCGACTCAGTTCTCGAAAGGGGCTAAAGAAGTAGTTAGCTTCAACATTTCTCGTCCTCATAAATGACGTGAACAAAAAAGGCGGAATTGAAATTGTTGGTGATCCCGGCTGGATTCGAACCAGCGACCTTTCACTTAGGAGGCGAACGCTCTATCCAACTGAGCTACGGGACCAAACTGGAACGCCGGCATCCTGCCGGCATCCATTTAAGAATCATACCGTATCAGCGACCGAACGTCATAGCCGTTTAACCGGTCGCGGCCGCCGAGGAAATTGAGTTCGACGACAAAGAGCAGCCCGGCGACCGTGCCGCCAACGCTCTCGACGAGGTCGACAACGGCCTTTGCGGTGCCGCCCGTTGCGAGCAGGTCATCGATGATCAAGACATTATGGCCCTCTCCAACTGCGTCTTTATGCATTTCGAGCGTATCGGTGCCGTATTCGAGGTCATAGGAAATGGAAACACGCTCGGCCGGCAGCTTCTTCGGCTTGCGGACGGGGATAAAGCCGGCCCCGATCTGATATGCCAGCGGAGTCGCAAAGATAAAGCCTCGCGATTCGATGCCGATAACAGCGTCGATCGGGCCAGTCGGGCAAAGCTCTCGCATCGCGTCGATAGTTTGCTTCAATCCAGACGGATCGAGCAAAAGGGTCGTGATGTCATAGAAGTTAATACCCGGCTTCGGAAAATCGGGCACCTCTCGGATGAGTTGTCGTAAATGGTCCATAGTCAGTGGTTAGTGGCCCGCGGCCAGTTTCGTTAAAAAGTCTACCGTTCTATCCGGAAAGCCGAGTATGACCCGGATGGATCGAGCACGATCTCCTCGACCCTTTCCACACGCGAGTACCTCGGTCCGGCGGCAAGATCGCGGGCAAACGCCTCGACATCAGCGGTGGGCCCCTCGGCATGGACTTCGACGCGGCCGTCTTCAAGGTTCTTTACGTAACCCCGCACCTGGTGGCGTGCGGACGATCGCTGTGCAAAGAATCGGAATCCGACGCCCTGCACTTCCCCGCTGATGAAAAATCTTCGTGCGATCACCATCAGCCCAGCGAGTCGAGACACTCCATCAGATTTCGCTGTCGGCACGTATAGACGGGCATTCCACGCAGGGTGAATGAGCTTGCGGCCGTCTGTCGTAATTCCTCGGAAAGGGCTATAAAGTCCCTCGGCTCGTCGGTTTCGAAAGAGATCAGGTATTCGCCATCGTTAAAGCCGAAAGCGTGCGTCATATGTATCCGGATGTTAGGAAATTTTTTGCCGACCATGAAATTCTCTTCGATCAGAGCATCACGCTCGTCTGGAGGCATTTTGTACCATTCCTTATTTTTGGCGCAGGGGTAAACGAAATGGTATTTGGTCGCACCGGCGATCACATGGCTGCGATCTTCGGATGGACCGCTGACAAACATCATTCGCTTTGTTACCGACAAATAATTGTTTGTCGTCTCGATAAAGCTTCCGAGCCCCGTGCGGTAAAGTTTCGCGGTCATCTCCTGAATCATGTCAAGCGAAGCACCTACACGCCAGAACATCAGATCGGCCTTGGAATCGAACCCTACGAGCGAATACGTGAAAAGCAGGAAGTCATCTCGAAATTGATCGAATACGCTTGCAAATTCATTCTTAAGATTAGTCTTGGTATCGGCCGAAAGTCGCCTCCATTCGGGGCTCACCCTCAGGAACATGAAATTGACGAACTGCTTTTCAATCGGCTCAAGCTCCGCCGCATCTGCACGTTCGCTGACGAGACGGAGACCACCTTCGCCCGTTTCCTTTTGAAAAGTGAATATGTCTCTATTCATTCGAGTTTCCGATCTGAGGCGGGTGAGAAATAGCCCGATCCTTTATTTTTGCAGTTTTAGGCTTGTATGTGCAAATCGAGCCAAGGATGGCCTCATTAAAGATTTACAAAACGAATGAAGAGTGGCAGAATCGTCAGAGATGTCACGTCTATTTACTCTTACGATACTGATGATGGGCCTCTCGTTATCGGCCGTCGCGCAGCAGCGGCCGCTCCTCACGGACGATGTCGATATCACTCCGGCCGGCTCGATGGAGATCTCAGTAGGTGTGGATTTTTTCCAAAACGCCAAATTCCCGCTCTCAGGCATCAAGGGTGACCTTACCCGTATCGGCGATATCCGCGTAAGGACCGGTTTTGCTTCAAATGTTGAGCTTCAGATCGAGGGAGCGATTCAGAATTACGTCGCCATCAATTCGCTCGGCCCGTCGGGAATACCTTTGACGGTCAGCGGTAACTCGACCAATGATTTCGAAGATTTCGTCGTCTCGGCCAAGGTGAAGCTTCGGAGCGAAACGCGGATGATGCCGGCGTTTGGACTCAAATTCGGCTACCAGATGCCAAATACCGACCAGGCCCGCGGCATCGGAACAAACCAGATAAATATCTTCACGAAACTTATCGCCCAGAAAAAATTTGGCAGCGTGGTCGGCCGGACGCCGCGATTTAATTTGATGGGCAATATCGGCTTGGGAATCATGACGGCCCCGATCGAGAGATTCACGCAAAATGACGTTTTCCTCTACGGCCTTGCCGGGATCTACCGGTTGACCGATAACGTGAATCTTCTGAGCGAGGTCAATGGCCGCGTCAGTACCCGCAACGGGCCCGCACCGCTTGGTACCGAAAGCATCGGGCAATTCCGTATCGGCACGCAAATTAAGACGGCGGGCCTCAGATTCGATACCGCCGCGGCATTCGGCCTGACAAAATTCAGCCCGCGGTCGGGCGTGACCTTTGGTGTAACTTACCTTTCGCCGAGCATTTTTGAACCGGCTAAATAATTGATCCTTTAACGAATGTTCAATGGGGAATGACCCTTTCCGAGACCGGTTGCGTTTCGGATGGCATCGGTGACGAAGTCTTTCGCCTGACGGACCGCTTCGCTCAATTCCAGGCCAAGAGCGAGATTCGCGGTTATCGCGGCGGCAAGCGTACAACCCGTACCGTGCGTGGCCGTCGTGTCGATGTATTCGTTCTCGAAAATGATTACCTCATCACCAACGAACAAATGATCGATAGCGGTCCGTGACGATGCTTTGTCATCAATAAAATGGCCGCCTTTGATGAGTACGTTCCGTGCCCCTAGCTCCTGCATCCTGCGGGCCGCCAGCGTAATGTCATCGCGAGACTTGATCGTGATGCCGGCGATGCGTTCGGCTTCTGGAATGTTTGGCGTGATCACCAGAGCGAGAGGAAAAAGCATTTCGATGAGGGCCGTCAGAGCCGAATCATCGATCAGATCGAATCCCGATGTGGAACGCACGACCGGATCGACAACTAGTTTCCCTGTACCTCGCTCGTGAAATATCGTGGCCGCTTCTTCAATGATCTCCCGCGTTGGAAGCATGCCGGTCTTTGCCGCGGTGATCTTATAATCGTCAAAAACCGGATCGGCCTGACGGCGAACCGATTCAG
Source organism: Pyrinomonadaceae bacterium (assembly GCA_041748975.1). Lineage (GTDB taxonomy): Bacteria > Acidobacteriota > Blastocatellia > Pyrinomonadales > Pyrinomonadaceae > OLB17. The sequence goes on along the minus strand of JBGTCF010000094.1, from coordinate 1,982 downwards.
ACGTCTGATGAACCGAACCAAATACACCGGTCGTGTTTTGAAATGTAACCGAAGACACCACCGCTGCGGCAAAGCAGCCATGGGCTGTAAACGTCTTGATATCGGCCACTATCCCGGCGCCGCCGGAAGGGTCAAGCCCGGCGATCGTCAGGCAAACGGGTTGATCGGTATCTTTGGAAATATCAGTCATCATCGAGCGCCCTTATTATGGATCGAAGTGCCTCACGATCAGAAAACGAACGGATCCCCGCAACTCCGATCGCTCCGGCCTGCACGACGGCCCTGCAGTTAGATCCATCGATCCCGCCCAGGCCGATCACCGGAAAAGGGGCGACACTTGCACAGGTTTGGGCCAGCGATTCAATGCCGACCGCCGTTCCTTTGCCCGGTGTATCGAAAACCGGGCCATACATTGCAAAATCCGCGCCGTCCCGGCTGGCCGCTATTGCCTTTTCCGCCGAATGGACAGACTGCCCTATGAGAAGTTTATCGCCAAATGCCTTTCGCACGAACGCAGCGGGAATTGACGATTCCGTAAGATGAACGCCGTCTGCTCCGGCGGCTGCCGCAATATCAGTTCGGTCATTGATGAGCAGTTTTGTCGAGGCGCCCCGCGTTGCACGCACGCACATCGAGGTAAGCTCAAATAGCTGCTTTCCCGTAAGGAGTTTTTCGCGAATTTGGATCAGGGCCACTTTCTCGGCGACCGCAGCCTCGACCAGCAAAATGATCTGACCGGCGGCTTTATCGAAGTGTTCGACAGTTGTCTGGCCGTCCGTGATCACATAGACGATCGGCCGCCCTAAACCCAGGCGCGTTGTCATTTTCCGGGAGACTCCCCTTCAAGCATTTTGACGCTTTGTTTGAAGTGGGCCATTTCCCAAACGGCAATGAGGATATTGACTACACCGAGTCCTGTAACCGCTCCGCGGAACCACGTGGATGCCACAGTCTGCCTTATTACAGGGACCCCGGTTGAGTCGGAGAGGAAGACAAGGAGATAATTTTCACCCCATGGGCCGAACAGAGCATCCCATGGAGACAGGATGAGATAGAAACCCAACAGCAGGCAAAGAATAATAAAAAAAATGACGGTCAGGCGTTCTACCATACCGTCAGAGTATAACCTCTTGAAGATTTTCGCCTCAAGCTCAAATGCGGGTCAGGAGCTTATGACCATATTTTTAACACGCTCACTCACATCACGAAAATCTACATTCTCGGCGTAGATTTTCTCAAAATAAGCTGCCGCGTTTTGATCTTCTCCGCTCGCTTCCAATGCCAGAGCGAGTTCGTACCACAATCCATGACACTCCTCATCGGCAACATTCGGTGTCTCGAGGGCCCTGTTTATCCAGGTCACTGCATGATGAGGTTTGCCGTTATTCAGGAAACAATGGCCGAGGAGATTTGCACAATGGAAGAACCGGCGTGTCCCATCGGCGGGTTCGGTCAACGTTATCGCTTCCTGGAATTCACGGATCGCCTCCTCCATCAGGCCCATTTCCTGATATGCAACCGCCATCTGATAATGTGTGTCGTAATCCTCGCTCTCCGCTTCAGCTTCTGGACCCTCGAGCCCGAACTCTGACCGGATCTGGTCTATACCTAGGGTTCCAGCAACGACTTCCTCATTCGAATCGTCCGGAGAACTATCGCTGACGCCTACAGGCGGCCTCAGGAGATCCAATTCAGGCAGATCGCCAAATTCCGCTCGAAGTACGGCGATCGCTTTGTTAGCCAGTTCGTCATAACCGTTCTCGAGATAGAACGAAATGCTCTCCAACTCTTTTTGGATCTTTTGATCATTAGAGTGCGATCGCCCTGGACTTTCAATGTCTGTCGGTGCATCTAAGATCTGTGCCTCGATGACGTGGTCAGTGGGATCGGGCGTGTCTGAGGGCGGCTGTGCTGACGGAACTCCGTTTCCGTTCAGAGAATCGATCTCCACCTTAGCATGCTCTCGCAGATCATCCGCCGAA
>JBGTCF010000093.1:0-4458 GCA_041748975.1 Pyrinomonadaceae bacterium | reverse complement strand
TTGATCACGAAGTTTCTTTTAGAGTTGCAGGACGTGACAGACCTGCTGTGGCGCGTCCTCAAGGGGCTTCGCAAGAAACCGCGTTATTTTAACGAGATCATCAATCAGATGGACCACATCGGCGTCGGGTCGTTGGGGATCGTTGTGCTGACCGGATTTTTTACTGGCGGAGTTTTGATACTTCAGGCTTATCCAACCCTTGAGTACTACGGGGCACAGAGCAACGCCGGGCAAGGCGTAGCTACATCGCTTATTCGCGAACTCGGCCCCGTGTTGACCGCACTTATGGTTGCAGGCCGAGTAGGTTCGTCTATTTCCGCCGAACTCGGATCGATGGTCGTTTCCCAGCAGATCGACGCGATGCGGGCCCTGGGCACCTCGCCGGTGCGAAAACTCGTAACACCTCGGATCATAGCCCTTCTGATATCGCTGCCGCTCCTGACGATCGCTGCCGACCTTTTCGGCCTGATAGGCGGAGGGATCGTTGCAAATCAGATATATGGCCTCGATACCAATCTTTATGTATCGTCTGTCCGCGCCGGCACGTCGATCGACGACTTGATCGCCGGGATAATTAAGCCGATATTTTTTGGCGTCATCATTGGGCTGATATCTTGTTACAAAGGTTTGAGCACAACCGGCGGAACGGTCGGCGTAGGTGTTTCGACGACACAGGCGGTGGTCGTGTCGTCGATATGGGTGATCATCGCGGATTTCTTTCTCTCGAAGCTCCTCATGTCCGTACTCGACAGCACGTTGTTTTAAGCGGCCATTTCTATGTCATTTGAAACTCTCCAAAATTACGACAGTGATGACAGCCCTGAAGGTGTTGACGGGGAAAGCAGTCGTGTGCAGCCTGTGATCGAATTCAGGGATGTTGACCTCGCATTCGACGATCAGGTGATCCTTGATAAAGTGAGTTTTACAGTACGCAAGGGAGAAACGAAGATCGTTCTCGGGGGTTCGGGTACGGGGAAATCTACGATCATCAATCTGATCCTGGGCCTACTGAAACCGGACGACGGACAAATCTTTATAAACGGCGAAGACGTGACACACGTTGACGATGCCGATCTAATGCGAATCCGCAAGAAGATCGGAATGGTGTTTCAGGAAGGAGCATTGTTCGATTCCCTGTCGGTTTACGACAATGTTGCATATCGACTGCACGAGGAAAAGGTCGATGAGGACGACGTTGAGCACGAGGTGCTTAGAATGCTAAGGTTCGTCGATCTGGAGGATGCGATCGACAAGATGCCGGCCGAGCTTTCAGGCGGTATGCGGCGCCGCGTCGGTATCGCAAGGGCCTTGGTTGGCAATCCGGACATTGTGCTTTTTGACGAACCGACGGCTGGCCTTGACCCGCCAACAGCGCGGACGATCTGCGAACTCGCGATCAAACTGCGTGATATCGAAGACGTTTCGTCGATCTTTGTAACGCATGAGATGAATAATCTCGAATATTTATCCTCTGAATACGCGGTCCTCGACCGAAAAGGCAATGTGCATTTTGAACAAGAGGGAAATACACTGAGTCTCATAAACACCGGGGTCATGATGCTCCGTGACGGACAAATAATTTTCAGCGGCACTGATGAGCAGTTACGCCAGGCCGATGACCCGTATATACTTAAATTTATCCGAGGTAAGAAAGTATAGATGCCCAGAAGCAAACAAAAGATCACGCTTAGCGAACTCCGTGTCGGCATCTTTATGCTTTCGGCGCTATTGATAACGGCCTTCCTAATCCTGAACTCGACGGGCAGCTTTAATCCGTTCGAAAAGAAAATGCGGCTTAAGGCTAGATTTGCCTCCGCCGACGGCCTGCGTGAGGGGGCAGACGTGCAATTGGCCGGAGTTTCGATCGGCAAGGTGGAAGAAGTCAAGTTCCTTCCGCCTGATTCGCCAGAGGGTGAGAGGATTGAAGCATCACTGTACATTGGCCAGACCCTAAATGGAAAACCTATTACCGAGCTTATTCGGACGGACTCGACGGCCCAACTAATAGCAACTTCCATCCTCGGCAACGATAAGATCGTAAATATTGCCCCTGGCACGGCGAAAGGAACACCGGTGGAGGAGAATTCGATCCTCAAGACCAGTACGCCTATTGGGCTGAATCAACTGACCGCGACCGGCAACGACCTGCTCGAGCAGATCAATAAGCTTGCAGGGCCGGCAAACGAGATTCTGAATAAAGCTAATCAGGGTGAAGGGACGCTCGGGCGCGTAATAAACGATGAGCAGCTTTACGAGAGCCTCGAGGGAGCCGTAACGGAGACTCGTGCGACTATGACGCGGCTTCAGACTACGGTCGACCGGCTGAATCGTGGCGAAGGAAGCGCCGGAAAATTACTTAACGATCCGGAGCTTTACGATAATCTGAACAAAACCGTTTCGCAGCTTGAGTTGATAGCGGCCGATATCCGAGGGGGACGAGGGTCAGCAGGAAAGTTCATAAATGATGACGCCTTTTATGTCGATACCCGGAACGCTGTAACGGAATTAAGGACGGCGGCCGAAAAGATCTCGTCTATAGCCGACGACGTAAAATTGCTAACTGCGGACCTGAAAGAAGGTAAAGGTACGGCCGGAAAACTGTTTAGGGACGAAAAATTGTACGAGGACACCCGCGAGGCAGTTGCTCGATTCAACTCCACGGCGACTCGGATCGAGGCTATCCTTGCGGACGCGCAGGCGGGAAAAGGAACAGTTGGCAGGCTTCTAAACGATGAAACTCTCTATAACAGCGTAAATGAGACCGCGAACAACGTGGCCAAGTTTACGGGTGAGGGCACAAAACTGCTCGACGATTTTCGCAAAAACCCCAAAAAATATTTAAGTATCAAGTTGTCGCTTTTTTAAACACTTACGATCGTCAATGGATAAAATTCGCATAGCGATATTTGGCGGTTCGGGTTATGGAGGAAGCGAGCTTCTGCGGATCCTGCTCTTTCATCCGGCCGTTGAGATCAGCTTTATCACCGCAAATGAACACGCCGGAAAGCCGGTCGGCGATGTGCATCAGAACCTGCGCGGCTTGACCGATCTGCATTTCTCGACAGCGCCCGCCGATCTGTCGATACTGAATGGAATCGACCTCGTTTTCTTTGCCCTTCCGCACGGCCAGGCTCTGGATCAGGTGCCGCTCCTTCCCGAACATGTTAAGGTGATCGACCTTTCAGGTGATTTCCGTCTCGACGACGCCGATCTGTTCGCTAAGTATTACGGATTGAAACAAGCCGGAGGTGAACTCCAGTCGCAGTTTGTTTATGGCCTAACTGAGGCGAACAGGGAACAGATCCGTACCGCAAGATACATCGCGAATCCGGGATGTTTTGCGACGGCGACCTTATTGGCTCTTGCACCAATGATTAATAGCGGTTTGATGACCGGTAAGATCATCGTTGACGCGAAGACAGGTTCCAGCGGTTCCGGTGCAAAGCCGGCGGCTAATACGCATCATCCGCAAAGAGTGAATTCCTTCTATGCCTATAAACCCTTCACGCATCAGCATCGTCCTGAGATCGAGCAACACTTGCGGCAGATCGGGCAAAATGAGCAGGAATTGATATTCATGACGCACAGTTTGCCGGTCTCTCGTGGCATCTTTGCATCCTGCTATCTCGAAACGCAACTGAATATGGCTAATAAAGATGTCGAGAATCTGTACCGGCATTTCTATGAGGACGCATTTTTCGTGAGGATCGTAAAGGGTTCGCCTGATATCAACTGGGTCAAGAATACAAATTTCTGCGATATCGCGGTCCACTCTAACGGGAAACAGATCGTAATATTTTCGGCCATCGACAACCTCGTCAAAGGCGCAGCCGGCCAGGCGGTACAGAATATGAACTTGATGTTCGGCCTCGAGGAGACGACCGGCCTGGTGTTTACCGGAGGCAATCCGTAGATTGCACAAGCCCGCGCGTCAGCAAGGGCGATACATTCTACGTTGAGTGTATCGCCCTCCCTAACGGTCGGGCTTGTGCATTGAATGCAATGACATTTAGACACATAAAACAACTCGAAGAGCAACATCAGGTCGCCACTTATAAGAAGATGGGGATCGCGGTCGAGCGGGGATCAGGCTGTTGGGTTTGGACAAGTGAAGGTGAAAAATACCTCGATCTTTATGGCGGACACGCAGTTTGCGGAACCGGACATTCGCATCCGCACGTTGTGAAAGCGATCAGCGAACAGGCTGGGAAACTTCTCTTTTATTCTAATCTTGTCTATTCCGAAATACGGGCGAAAGCGGCTGAGAAACTGGTTTCTATCGCTCCGGCTTCCCTTTCCAAAGCATTTTTTTGTAACTCCGGTACCGAGGCCAACGAAAATGCGATGCGGATGGCGCGGATGGCGACCGGACGAGAGAAAGTCGTTTCCTTTGAAGGCGGGTTTCACGGGCGGACTGCGGATTCGATATCTGCAACATTTCTCGGCAAATATCGCGAG
>JBGTCF010000092.1:0-9680 GCA_041748975.1 Pyrinomonadaceae bacterium | reverse complement strand
GCCCGCCTCGGTCGGTAACGATCGCCGAAGCTCGCTTCATGATGGGCTCCCATGCCGGATCTGTCATTGACGTGACCAGGATCTCACCCTGTTTGCAGGTGCGGAGTTTCGCCGAATCGAGCAGCACATGGGCAGGCCCGTGACCGATCTTTTCGCCGACCGCAACACCGGTAGCGAGCGGGGCCCCGTGAAGTCCCGTAAGACTATATTTCTCGTAAAAGTTTGTTGTGTTTTGTCCGTGGACCGTTTCCGGTCTTGCCTGCAGAATGAAAAGCTCTCCGGTCACGCCGTCTTTGGCCCATTCGATATCCATGGGCTGGCTTTTGCCCGCGCGTTTCGAATAGTGATCCTCGATCTTACAGGCCCATTCGGCGAGCTGATGCACCTCAAAATCAGCCAGGCAATAACGCATACGCTGCGATTCGACAACGTCACGGACCTGCGTACCGGTGTCATCGTCGGCGAAAACCATTTTCACCTCTTTTACGCCAAGTTTTCGCGCAACGATCGGGCGAAAGCCGAGCTTAAGCGTCGATTTGAATACGATCCACTCATCAGGGGTCGCCATTCCTTGGACGACCGCTTCACCCAGGCCCCACGCTCCATTGATCACGACAACATCGCGAAACCCGCTCTCGGTATCCAGCGTGAACATCACACCCGAACATGCCAAGTCGGATCGCACCATCGGCTGAACCCCTATCGCGAGGGCGAGGTCAAAATGGTCGAATCCTCGTGCAACGCGATAAGATATCGCCCGGTCGGTCCAGAGCGACGCGTAGCATTCATGACAAGCCTCGATCAACCGAGCGTCGCCTCGAACATTCAGGATAGTGTCCTGCTGGCCAGCAAATGATGCATCGGGTAGATCCTCAGCCGTGGCCGACGATCTAACAGCTACTTCAAAAGCCTTTTTACCAATACGCTGCCCCAGTTCGACGTTAGCCTGAACGATCGCCGCCTCTACGTCCTCAGGAAAAGGCGTCTCCAACATCATCGATCGAGCAGCCGCCCCGACCCGCGCGAGCTCGTCAAGGTCGTTTGTGTCCAGGCCTTTTAGAAGTTTCTGAAGTTGCTTGCGAAGTCCCCCGGTCTCGAGCAGGCGATTATATGCGTGGCTAGTCGTAGAAAAACCGTCGACGGATCGAACCCCATGAGATGTCAGCTCCCGGAAAAGCTCTCCCAGACTTGAGCATTTGCCCCCGACGAGGGCGACGTCATCGGCTGAAACCTCGCTGAAATTAAGGACGTAGGGTTCTGACATGGGCTAGAAACGAATAACGGCATCGGGACCGCCTTCGACATGGACGGTATCGACAAATCGGATGCTCTTGCTGTCCGATGTCATAACCACAGAATGCGTACGTTTTCCTTCGCCGAAAAATCGTACGCCTCGCAGCAGGGAACCATCAGTAACACCCGTCGCCGCAAAAATTATTTTCTTGCCCGGCGCCAGATCGTTAGTATCGTAGATCTTGTTAGGGTCTGTGATGCCCATACCCCTAAGCCGCTCCATCAGTTCGTCGACTGGCGGCACCTTAGTTCGATCGACACCCAGCCTTTCAGGATCAAGCACCAGTTTTGCCTGTATCTCACCGTTAAGGCACTTCATGGCCGCAGCCGTAATTACACCTTCCGGAGCTCCGCCGATCCCCATCAAAGCGTGGATATTGGTACCTGCGACGGCCGCGGAAATACCAGCGGAAAGGTCCCCATCAGAAATGAGGCGGATACGTGCACCCGCAGACCGGACATCATCGACTAATTTCTTATGGCGTGGGCGGTCAAGGCATATCACGGTGAGGTCATCTACGTCGCGGCCCAAACGCCGGGCAATGTTCTTGAGGTTATCGATCACGGGTGCATCAATGTCGACCGCCCCCTTGCAGGATGGGCCGACAATGATCTTATCCATGTACATGTCCGGCGCATTGAGCAGACCGCCGCGCTCAGCCGCCGCGAGAACGGCGATCGCATTATTGGCCCCAAGCGCACAGAGATTTGTGCCCTCAAGCGGATCGACGGCAATATCTACTTCGGGAAACTCATTTCTAGCATCATCAGTAAACATTCCGCCGCCGACGGATTCGCCGATGTAGAGCATAGGGGCCTCATCGCGCTCACCTTCACCGATAACTATGCGGCCACGCATCGGGACCGTGTCCATCACCTCCCGCATAGCCTCGACCGCGACATGGTCAGAGTATTTGCGGTCACCTTGTCCCATCGTCTTGGCCGACTCTATTGCGGCCGCCTCGGTCACTCGCAAAAAATCAAGCGACAGATCGCGTTCAGCTCTTATATTTTTCATCTAATTTCCTTACGAAAGTTTTGATTTTAACCTGTTTATGGGTGGATTTTATCACTTGTAGGCGGTGATTTGACAACTAAGCCTTAGGATATTACGGTTTTAACTTGGCTTTTGCTCTGAAACGCGAGGAGAATCTCTAAAGTTAATGACTTATATCGTCACTACGCCGTGCATTGAATGTAAATATACAGACTGCGCAGCCGTTTGCCCTGTCGAGGCTTTCCACGAAACCCCCGACCGTTTGCTCATAAATCCGGACACGTGCATTGACTGTGATGCGTGCCTCCCTGAATGCCCGGTTGAAGCGATTTTCTCCGATATGTCGATCCCTGAGGAATATCTCGATTGGCTTGAAAAAAATGCGGAAGCCGAGAATTATCCAATCATCAGTGTAAAACAACCGGCACTGATGGCCCCGGGATGCACGGGCCCGCCTGAATGATCATTCGAAAATCGCTGACGAACCTCCTAAAAAAATGTTGACATATACACGTGTTTAATTCTGGCATCGTTTCGCCGCGTATCATCATAAAGCATCCAATAAAGTCAGCGATGTCCGTGACGCTCTTTGCTCGCACGAATTAAGTATTCAAAAAAAACTTGACATTGGGTCGGTCTGCGATGGCGAGCTTTTCGCTGCCCGATCTGAATGTGAATATTCAGACGCTCGGCGTGTTTAAGGGGAGGAACGGGACGGTGGTCATCTTTCTCTCCGCACAGTGCCCGGTGGTGAAAGCCTATAAAACCGGATCAACCATATCGCGGCCGAAGCCGGGCGAAAGGGCATCATCTTTATCGGGAACAATTCGAACGCGACCGAGTGGCTGCGTTGGGTAAAATCAAATGCATCGGCATATGCGTCTCGTCCCACGCGGACCGAGTGTCCTGGCGGCCAATGAAAGAGATCTCCGCCGTTGGTCGTGAAGTTATCGCGATCTTGCTTTTGCCCATCACTCGGTTGCCGTAATCTGAGATACCAATTTTTGCGTATCGTGCTAAAGACTGTCCTCGTCGAATGCGATATAGTTTCTATTCGCGAAGTGATGAGAGATCTACCTATTGGCATTTTCGATTCGGGCGTGGGCGGGCTGACGGTCTACCGTGCACTTCACGATCGCCTGCCAAACGAACATTTCATATACCTTGGCGACACGGCGCGCGTGCCTTATGGGACAAAGTCGCTGTCGACCGTAGAGCGGTATGCAGTCGAAAATTCGCGGTTTCTCGCGTCGCTCGGTATAAAGATGCTGGTCGTCGCATGCAATACGGCCTCGGCATTGGCATTGCCCGCTATAAGGTCGCAGATTGGGATCGACGTGGTCGGGGTGATCGGCCCGGGCGGGCGTAAGGCTATAGCGGAGGCCGACTGTGACGCACCGAAGATCGGCGTTATCGCCACCGAAGCCACGATCGCGAGCGACGCCTATGCGGTTGCGATTAGAACGGCCTGCGACACTGCGTCGGTATTCCAGGCTGCGTGCCCGCTGTTTGTTCCGCTTGCGGAAGAAGGGTGGACGGCCGAGGCGGAAACTTTTTCGATCGCCGAAAAATATCTCGCCAATGTAAGGGAATTCGGGCCCGACGCGGTCGTTCTCGGCTGCACACACTATCCGATTCTCAAGGAAGTGATTCAGCGAACTCTTGGCCCGGATGTTAAGCTTATTGATTCGGGCGAAGCCACGGCGGACGAGGTTGCCGAGCTATTGGGCCGCAATGGGCTGTCCAATCCGACTGAGGTCCGAGGCGACAGGGCGCTCTGCGATGACCTTGACCATTTCTACGTGACGGATGCCGCGGAGCGATTCAGCCGCGTCGCGGAACGCTTCATGGGAACCAAACCGTCAAAGCTTGAGGCCATCGAGGTATATGGCAATGATAGACTTTAACAGGATGGACAGGATATGCAGGATAAAAAGAGACTCCTATCCTGTCCATCCTGTTTAATTACTCACTGATAATGACATACTCCAGATTAGATAACCGAGAACTCGACCAGATCCGCAATACAAAGATAACGCCCAACATCTCGCCTTATGCCGAGGGTTCGGCATTAATAGAGGTGGGCGGTACAAAGGTCATTTGCACGGCGTCGGTTGAGGACCGCGTGCCGATGTTTATGCGAAATAAAGGCATCGGGTGGGTCACGGCTGAGTATGCGATGCTGCCGCGGGCGACCAATACACGCACACAGCGTGAATCGCAACGGCCTTCGGGCCGTACGCAGGAAATCCAGCGTCTTATCGGCCGGAGCCTGCGGGCAATTGTCGACACAAAAAAACTTGGCGAACGTCAGATCTATCTTGATTGCGATGTCATCCAGGCCGACGGCGGCACTCGATGTGCGTCGATCACCGGTGCATATGTTGCGCTCGCCCTGGCCTGCCGCAAACTCATGAAGCAGGGGATCATCAAGACTTCGCCGATCCTGAGTGAGGTCGCCGCGGTCAGCGTCGGTATAATCGAGGGAACGCCGATACTAGATCTCGCCTACACCGAAGATTCGACCGCCGATGTCGATATGAATATCGTCTGCACGGGCCTCGGTAAGTTTATCGAGCTTCAGGGAACGGCCGAGCGCGAGCCTTTCTCGCGAGAACAGATGGACGAAATGCTGATGCTCGCGGATATCGGAGTGAATAAATTATTTGAGATACAGCGAAATGCGTTGAATTTGTAGTGTGGTTGGAAGCCCGATACCGATGCTGGGAGTTGTTATACTTTATAGTAAAATCGAAGGGAAAGGCCGCCGCGATCGTTACAAGGAGTTATGAAAGTCGAAACAACAATCACCATCGAAGCTGATCTGCTTGCGCAGGCCGACCGCGCGGCAAAAGATTTCCGCGATCGGTCCGAAGTTTTTGAAAAAGCATTGCGAAAATATTTGCCGACGCTGACGGAAAAGGCTCATAAGCCGAAATTGACCCGTGAGGAAGAACTCAAAGTGCTGGATCGAATCGGCACAGAGCAGCGCGATGAGATTCTGGAAAATCTCGAGTACCAAGTCGATCTGTGAAACGCGGTGATCTTTATAGAGTCGAAAAGCCCGCTAAACGCGATCCGAAACGTTTCCGCGTATTCGTGATTGTTAGTCGGCAGGATTTCATCGAGCGCACATATCCCACCGTGGTTTGTGCCCCTATCTATTCGAACTATAACGACCTGAGTTCCGAGGTGGAGATTGGTATTGACGCAGGTTTGAAACACGAGAGTAGTATCCGATGCGATGAACTCGTGAGTCTGCAAAAATCCGCTCTTACTAATTTTATCGGATCACTATCACTTCAAAAAATTCAGGAGCTTAATGACGCTTTGAAAGTCGCTTTAGAGATCGACTGAGCGGGAGAATACATGACTGCAAAACAATTTGACGGTCGATCGGCGATCGTAACCGGCGGAACACGCGGTATCGGCAAGGCAATCGTGCTCGAACTTGCTCGGCGCGGAGCCGATGTGGCGTTCAATTATTCCAAGAGCTCCGACGAGGCCGAGCTTCTTAGAACCGAGGTCGAGGGCCTCGACGTTAAGGTCTTTGCGGCTCAATGTGACGTGGCGAGCACCGAGGCGGCGGCGGAATTTGTCGGCCAGGTAAAAGAAGTGTTCGGGACGATAGATCTGCTTGTAAATAACGCCGGCATCACCCGTGACCAGCTTATTCTGCGGATGAAAGAGGAAGACTGGGACGCCGTCGTCGATACCAATCTGAAAGGAGCCTGGAATTTCTCAAAGGCCGCCGTGCGTCCAATGATGCGAAATGAGAATGGCGGATCTATTCTTAACATTACCTCGATCTCCGGTGTTGTCGGAATGCTCGGCCAGTCTAATTATTCGGCATCAAAAGCCGGAATGATCGGACTTACCAAATCGCTTGCTAAGGAGATCGCGAGCCGCAAGATCACCGTCAACGCTCTCGCCCTCGGGCTGATCGAAACAGATATGGCGAGCGAGATGAACGACGAGTATCGTGAAAAGATCATCGCGCAGATCCCGCTGGGCAGGCTGGGTAACGTCAGCGAAGTTGCCGAGATAGCCTGTTTTCTCCTTTCGGATTCGGCTGCGTACATAACGGGCCAGGTAATTCAGGCCGATGGCGGCCTCGCAATGTAATCTCATGTCAGTTTCATATCAACCGAACGACGAACCGCGCGAAGACGAATCGCGAATAGAGGAAGCCGATGACGAGCAGTCACATCAGGAACTGCCCGCGCTCGACCCGCCCTATTACACATACATTCTGGTCGCGGCGATACTGGTTGTCGGCGCGGTCCAAATGTCGACGGGCCTCGAACCGTCGATCATCGCCGCTGGTTTTGATAAACCCGCATTCCTGAACCAAAACGAATACTGGCGGATACTTACGGGTGCTGCCGTTCATGGCGGATTGGCCCATATCGCGCTTAATTCGTTTGCGTTTTACAGTTTTGGCAAGATCTTCGAGATACTCTCTAATCGTGCTCACTTGGCGATCGTCTTTCTCTTGTCGGCTGTCGGCGGCGGCTTGCTTAGCCTGCTATTTGTACCCGACGGCCTGTCGGTCGGGGCGTCGGGCGGCATCGTCGGGTTGATCAGCTATTTGGCTGTGTATACGTTTCGGAGGCGGCAGTTTATTACGCCCGAGTTTAGGAAAAGCCTGTTGATGAATATCGGTTTTATTATCGTCTTCGGCCTGGTCCTCTATCAGGTGATAGACAACTACGGGCATATCGGAGGGTTGATCACCGGTGCCGTTTACGGCCTGATTCAGATACCCGGCGATGCTCACACGGATCCGCGCAAAGCCGGCCAAACTGCCCAGATCGCGGGCCTGGCCGCTGTCGGCATCTATCTCGCTACCTGCTGCTTTGCCATACTGCTTATTTTGCGGATAGTTTAGCTTAATGCCCCGCGTCAGAACTCACCAGCACGTCAATCCGCTCTCGCCGTATTACCGCCAGGAACCGGAACCCGTTAAACTCGATAAAGTATTTAAAGATCCAGAAAGGCCGCTGCTCTTAGATATCGGCTGCGCCCGTGGACGGTTCCTGCTTAAAATGGCCTTGGCGAAGCCGGAATGGAATTATCTTGGAATCGAGATCAGAGAGCCACTAGTGATCGAGGCGAACAGGCTTGCCCGCGATGCGGAACTCGAAAATCTTCATTACGTTTTTTGTAATGCGATGCTTTGGCTTGACCGCTTATTGAGCGATATTTCCGATAGCGTGTTGCAGGCCGTAACGATCCAGTTTCCCGACCCATGGTTCAAAAAAAAGCACGCCAAGCGACGGATGGTAAATAGCGAGATGGTCGAAACTATTTCTAACCACCTCTCAGCGAGCCGCCAGGTGTTTATTCAAACTGATATTGAGCCGTTGGCTGATGAGATATTTGTACAGTTCAGGGATGCGAACGTGTACGATGAGTTACTTGCCGATCGGAATCCTTTTGCTGTCAAGACGGAAAGGGAGATCGCCGTGGAAGCCAAAGAACTTCCTGTGCATCGAGCAATATTTGTGAAGAAATAAAAAGGGCCCCGCCGTCGGATGGCGGCGAGGCCAAGATCTTACCAGCTGATGTCTATCTCGTACTGGTCCGAACCGCCGCTTGGGTCGCGAACCTGGACAATTCCCAAGATCCCTTTACCATCGAGGCTGCTGAATCACCTGAACGTCACCTCGTCCGTTCCGTTTATTCGCACGTATTGGGCCGGGGCTGCTGGCCAGCGTTACTTCCACTTCTTTTCCTTTTGAAACCGCTTGATAACCATATTGCGTCTCAGGCGTGGGAGGTGATCGATAAATAGCTTTCCGTCGCAATGATCCGTTTCGTGGATGAATGCACGGGCAGCATAACCTTCGGCCTCGTGTTCGAACCAAACGCCCTTCTCGTTCTGGGCTTTGAGCCGGACTTTCATCGGCCGCTTTACGACGGCTGGCACCTTGCCGACCGACAGGCAGCCCTCAGGTTCGGACTGCACGCCTTCAGATGAGACAATTTCCGGATTTGCTGCTATCAATTTTATTCCGTGACAATCCATTACAAATAGGCGCAACCTTAAGCCGATTTGCGGAGCAGCAAGCCCTACGCCCTCGGCGTCATACATCGTTTCGAACATATCGGCGCAAAGCTCGGCAAGTTCGTCGTCGAATTTGGTGACTGGCTGGCCGACCTCTCCAAGCACCTTTTCGGGGTACTCTGTGATATTCCTTACGGCCATTATCTGGGGATAGTGTGCGACCTGGACTGACGATAAAACGGGCGATTTGAGATAAATCCCTTCTCCTCTCGCTGTAGGCATTCCCAGCATACGACTCTTTGATCGTTTGTCGGGGATAGGAACGTATTGTAATGCTCGACCTCACGGTCGCATTCCGAACATCGGGCCATCGGCCGGGTCACGTTCTTGGGGTCGGTTGATTCGATCATTGGCTCTTTGCTTTCAAACGCATAACTCTGCTGATATAAAACTCATGCTGTAATTCAATAGTGTAGTTCGCCCGCACATAATTCTCCAACGGACGACAGGCTTCTGTTGCAATGCAACTCTCATTCACCACCAGCCAAAAAGAGGTCGTGCCGGCCGGGATCTCGGAGATAACGAATTCATTTTGGCGAGCCATGCTCCCGGCGGAACCGGCGGGGGCTTGCAGCCCGAAATCAAAATGGTTTTCATCGGGGAAAATGGGGTTGACGCCGTGATAATAATAAGGCAAAGCCAATGCGTCGAACGCGTCGAACAACACGATCGGCTGGCCGGGCGATTCGTTCTGCTGAATAAATTCAGCCACCCGTGCCCAGTCCCCTCTTTTGGTCATGTTGGGATACAAAACGCCGGTCGAATAAACGAACGACGCTGTCACAAACAGAGCGGTTGCGATCAATAAAGCTCTTGCCCGCTCGGGACGAAGTTCGCGGGTCAGATCGGCCGCGAGGGAGGCTAGCAGAAGGATCAACGGCACAAACAGGACGGATGCGTGCCGGATCTGAATGTATGAACCACCGACAAGGAAATAAGCGGCCAGAAAAAATGCTACGGTCGTTATGTTGATAGCGGCGAGCCCTATCGTTTGAGCACTTAGGAAGTTTCTTTTCCAAATTGCCAGTCCAGCCGTAACGACAACGGCCACCCGTATTATCCACAGTCGATAGAAGGATGCGGCGGATTGCTCGGTACCCGGGAAGATCTCCGTGGGCAAAACGAAGGTAAGGAAATGATTCCATAACGCGCGTAACCCCTCCACCAGAGACCTCTCCTCTTGATAGCCGCTTGATTTTGATCGGAACTCACGAACCGTTTCGAGAAAAAGAGGGAAAAATGCGACCGCGGTCCCGGCCATGAGTAATAAATAAAGACGTGCTGCCCGCCATTTTCCGGACACCAGAAGAGCGGCGAAAA
>JBGTCF010000091.1:0-5225 GCA_041748975.1 Pyrinomonadaceae bacterium | reverse complement strand
GTTAACAAAACTATACAAAAACAAATGCTAATCAAGAATTAGCTCTTGCTGCCTAATTAACTTTAGCTACAGCAATGTCACACGGTAAGTCCGCCTGATGCGATCCGCCGTGGCATAACACAGTTCAGGCTCGGGCGCGTTCACCACCTGCGGGCGCGGCTTAAAGTTAGTCGGGTTAGTTTTCGAAGAGGTCTTGTCGGTTCATCTGCTCTTCGACGGCGAAAATTAAGTGAACTGACTAAACGTGTAGATCGCACTGGTCGCAACCTTTGGATGCGGGTTCGATTCCCGCCGCCTCCACCAATCTTAATTCAGTAGAAAGCCGCCGACTCTCACATCGGCGGCTTTCTAGCTGGAATCGCCAGTATTCATGCGATCAAGATTTCCTGACCGTAACCGAGAGGGACCTTACCACCGCCCTCGACGCCTCCTTAGCCGGCAGATCGATCATCCGAACGACCGCCCCCCGCCTTCGGCTGCAACATCCGACGCGGGGTCCGTCAGGAAACCGCTTACCTATCCCTTTGCGGCAAATAGACGCAGGTTATCTATTCTATTTCCACCGTATACCGATCCGGGCGTTTACCGGTGAGCTGACGGTCCGCAACGGGGTGCGGCCTATCGAATACCGGGAGTTAAATACATTCTCGATCGCGGCATAGACTCTTATGTTCTCGCTCAGGCTTCGCGACAGAAAAACGTCGACCTGGGCATATCGTTCCAGCCGAAACCGGTTGAGATCGTCGTCGAATTGAGCGCCGGCCGCGCGGGTTTGGATCGCCAGTGTTGACCGCGTACTCGAGTAGCGGAACTGAGCCGTAAATTGATGTCGCGCCACTTGAGGAATCCATAAGCCTTCGATCGCAGGATTGGTGGGAAACCTGATCATAAGGGAATCAACATAGAGATAGCCCGCCGAGGCCTCGAACCCACGAAACCTCATCTCGCCTTCAACTTCTACGCCGCTGGAACGTGTACTTCCCGCATTTTGTCGCCGCCGCGTTATTAGATTGGGCGTCACCATGAGAGTTATGTTGCCGACCGCTCCGTCGATCTCGGTCCGGAAGGCACTGGCCCGAATCGACACTCGCTTTCGAGAAAAGGCTGCACCGGCCTCAACATTTATTGCCCTTTCGGCAGAGAGATTCTCGTTAGCCAGCGTTACGACATTGCCAACGCGAAATCCCCGATAAAGCTCATTCAAGGTCGGCGAACGAAAGCTTCGCGACGCGGAACCATAAAAAGTGAATTCATCCGTCAAATGATAAAGGGCCGCGAGGTGCGGGCTCCATGCGTCTTCGGTTCGATCGGGAAATGTCGTTGTCGCAGCCTGACTGACGGACAAAGGCCGATTCGAACTCTGCCCTGCATAATTTCGCCACCGATCGTATCGGACCCGCCCCGCGAGGATAAACCTGTTTCGGAGGCGTACAAAATCCTGTACATAAACGCCGGCGCTATTCTCGCGGCCGCCGGCATCGACAAGTGCTGTCGACACGCCATTTGTAAAAGCGATCTCATCGCTCGATCCTCGCACTTTACGGATATCGGTTCCTGCGAGAATGACGTGTTTACCAGTAATAAAAGAGCCATATGCCGATAATCCCGCGTTTTGTGACGGGCTTCGCTGCACTCGAGTAACAGTTTCAGATGTCCTTGCGGCGTTCACGGCCGAGAAAACCTGGTCAAAGACCTGTGTTCCCGCAAATCCACGCCAACTGATCTTAAGATCGCGCGATGGTTTCAGAAGTATGTCGCCTCCCGCAACAGCCTGCCTGATGTGAGTTCGATTCGTCTGGAGGCCGGTACCATTCGTTCGAACTTCGCCGAAATATGAGGGTCGGAAGAAAACCGACGAATTTTGACCAAGATATCGTCTCAGTGTAGCGTTCAAATTCGTGCTTCGAACTCCCGCGAAAGCGTCAACTGGCCCGCGGACCGCCTCATCGACAGGTTTATAACCTTTCGTTTGAAAACTCGCGACCGTCGCGTCTGCCTGCCATTTGTCAGCTCGAAATCCCGTGAACATTGAGCCTGACAGCGTCCGCTGTGTTCCGCCGAACACGTCGGCGGAAAACAAGTACTTGTCGTCCAGTTCACGCGGTTTCACGTTGATAGCTCCGCTTAGGCCTGCATTCCCGTATAGACTCGACGCACCGCCGCGTAGAACTTCGACATTCTCAACCGCAATAGGGCTAACACGGTTCCACTGTACCCAGCCGCCAAAAGGATCATTTAGCGGCACGCCGTCGAAGAAAATAGCCGACCGGCTCGCGCCGCTCGACCCGACGCCGCGCAGGCTGACGCCCTGAGTTGTAGGATTAGCATTCCGGCTGCTTGAGCGCCGAAATATCGAAAATCCGACCGATTGACGTAAAATATCATCGAGCACGGGCGAGGCCGTGGATCTGATATCCCTTGACGAAAGTGACACCACACTGGCCGGCGTGTCGCCGATTCGTGTATCGATGCGATCGGTGGTTACCAACACTTCCTCGCGGATCTCCGCAGGAGTAGCCGCTGGCTGTTGGCCAAGGGACGGCACACAGGCGGCAAAGATCATGAATATACGGAAATATGGCCTCATAAAACCGCAAAAAACGGAATTCTCGGGTATTTAAAACTATGTTATCACAGGGGTTTCCCGCGCTTACCCAGAATATATGTTCGAATCCAGGCCTATCGAAAACGGTAATGTAAAGAACGATGTCTGTTCAAAGGCTAAGGTTCTCACCCTTTTTGGAACCCGTCCGGAGGCGATCAAACTGGCGCCGGTGATCCATGAACTCCGACGAGTGAAGTTTGAAACACTCGTGGTCTCATCCAGCCAGCATACCAGCCTCCTCGAACCATTTTTGGAAACACTTAAAATCGATGTAGATCACGATCTGCGTGTTATGCGGCGAAATCAGGATCCTAATCAGGTCCTTGCCCGGGTGATGGCGAAACTAGACAAGGTGCTGGTAGCCGAAAAGCCCGACCTTATCGTCGTTCAGGGAGATACAACCACTGCCCTTGCCGGGGCGTTGAGCGGTTTCAACCGAAAGATCCCTGTGGCCCACGTCGAGGCCGGGCTCCGATCCGGTAACCTGATGAGCCCATTTCCTGAGGAAATGAACCGACGTATTGTTTCTCAGATCGCGTCATTCCACTTTGCCCCGACGGAAAATAATAAATTGAACCTTATATCCGAGGGGGTGCCTTACGAGAAGATTTTCGTCACGGGCAATACCGTCGTCGATTCGCTTCATCAGATCCTTCAGAACCTTAATCCGGATCCCAAGCTCGTCGAACTTATCAAGCTTTCGGAATGTAAACGGCGTATTCTTCTCACCTCCCACCGGCGAGAAAATTTCGGTGCCAAGCTGGAAGAGAATTTGCGAATTATCAGAAATTTTGTCGACAAACACGATGATGTTTGCGTCTACTTCCCAGTTCATCCCAACCCTAATGTGCGAAAAATGGCGGGCAATATTCTGGGCGGGCTCGATCGGGTGCATTTGCTGCCGCCTCTTGATTATCATGACTTTCTAACATTGATGAGGGCCGCATGGCTAATCATTTCGGATTCCGGCGGAGTTCAGGAAGAAGCCCCAACCCTTGGCAAACCACTTTTGGTGCTCCGCGAGAACACCGAAAGGCCGGAGGCGGTCCGATCCGGTGTCGCTCGTCTTGTCGGAACCGACTCACTTGAGAAGATCCTTGAACACACGTATGCTGTCAACACATGGATCGAATCCGTCAAACACAGGGCAAACCCTTTTGGCGACGGCAGGTCTGCCGAACGTATTGTAAGAATCATCGAGGACAAGCTCGCCGGCAAAAACTCATCGGCAGTTAATCGAGAAACCTTACCGTCTGTGGCCAGATCCACCTCTCAAACGCCGTCCGGGCCCACAGCAACGGCGGCGGCATCCCAGGCATAATACTCGCGATCAAGCCGCTTACCCGGAAACCCATCGTTTTTACGAGTGTATAGTCACCGTAAGACGGCTGACCGAACGAGAGCACGTCGTCTGAATCCACCCAATCTGCGAAAATGAACTTAAAGGACCCCAAAAAGAGTAACCTTCTGACTATTCTCGTCGAGGATTATTTCCATGTGGGTGCATTTGGCAACCTGATCCAGCAGCGTAACTGGCAAAACTTCGAACCGCGATACGAACAAAATACTCTGAAGGCGCTGGATCTGCTTGACCGTCACAACACCAAAGGGACATTTTTTGTTCTCGGATGGATCGCCGATCTTAATCCCGGACTGGTCCGTGAAATATCGTCTCGCGGGCACGAAGTTGCCAGCCGCGGTTTTTACCACCGCAGCCCTGGCAACCTGACGCCGGACGAGTTTCGCGAGGACCTTCGACGGGCCAATGACGTACTTGAGAATGCGTGCGGAAGAAAGGTCGTCGGATATCGGGCTGCCGAAAAACTTTCGTTTGAGAAAAGCGGTTGGGTCCTTGATATCCTTGCAGAAGAAGGATTCGCGTACGATGCATCCTTTTTGCCGGAGTCGCGTACCGACAAAGAAAAACGTGTAGCACATCAGGTTCAGACCGAGGCCGGGCCGATATGGGAATTTCCTTATTCGACGATTGGTCTTGGGGTTGGCCTGCTGCCGATCTCGGGAGGCAATTATTATCGTCAAGTCCCCTACACGTTGATGCGTCAAGCAGTTAAGAATTGGCGCAAGCGGCACGACGACCCTTTCGTATTCTATTTACACGTTTGGGAACTAGATCCCGAACAGCCCCGGATCTCGGCCGCATCCCGATATAATCGCGTCCGCCACTACCGGAAGCTCGATAAGATGGAGTGGATCCTAAATGAGAATCTTTCCCTATTTGATTGGACCAGCGCCGCAGATCATTTGAAGCTGGGATCGGAATCCCGGCCAGAATTAGACCGCGAGGTTTTGACTGAGATCCCAACCGCGAAAGTAAGCTCGAGCTCAAAATCGCAGATACCGGTCTCGATCGTTATTCCGTGTTATAACGAACAGGAATCCTTACCTTACCTGAGCAATACTCTTCGAGCGCTTGAAACTGATCTGATCCAACGTGAATATAAGCCGAACTTCATATTTATCGACGACCAGAGCAAAGACGAAACCTTTGCCCTTCTCCATTCTCTCTTCGGGATGAAAGAGAATGTTCGAATTCTGCGGCATGACACAAACAATGGCGTGGCCGCGGGCATTATGACCGGGCTTCGGGCTGCGGAAACTG
>JBGTCF010000090.1:0-4540 GCA_041748975.1 Pyrinomonadaceae bacterium | reverse complement strand
GAGGATTCGACCATTTTGACCTCTCTCTAGCTATAGGCGTTCAGCCGATGGTGCGGTCTGACCTGGCATGTTCTGGTGTGATGTTCACGCTGGATACCGAGAGCGGATTTCGCGATGTTGTAGTGATCAATGGAGCGTGGGGCCTGGGAGAAGCGGTCGTCCAGGGAATGGCGACTCCCGATGAGTGGATCGTGTTCAAATCGACGCTTAAGCTCGGCTTCCGTCCAATCGTCGCTCGAAAACTCGGCGTAAAAGAGGTGAAAATGGTTTTCGCCGACGATGACAATGGCACGCAGGTCCGTGACGTAGTCGAATCGCAGAGAATGCGCTACTGCTTAGCTGATTTTGAAGTGCATCAGCTCGCCGAATGGGCCTGCAAGATCGAGGATCACTATTCAAAACGAGCGGGCAAGAGCCAGCCCATGGATATCGAGTGGGCCAAAGACGGTGTGACCGGAGAGCTTTTTATTCTTCAGGCAAGGCCGGAAACCGTCCACGGGCAAAACACAACAAACTTTTACGAGAAATATAGTCTTACGGGAATTCACGGGGCCCCGCTCGCTACCGGTGTTGCGGTTGGCGAAAAGATAGGTCACGGCCCAGCCCACGTGATGCTCGATTCGTCGAAACTTCGCAATTTTAAGCAGGGGGAGATCCTCGTCACCTCCATGACAGATCCGGCATGGGAGCCCATCATGAAGCGAGCTTCGGCGATCGTTACCGACCGAGGCGGGCGAACGTGTCACAGTGCGATCATCAGTCGGGAACTCGGTATTCCATGTATCGTAGGTGCGGGCAACGCAACAGAGAAGATCCGCACGGCTACTGACGTCACTGTGTCGTGTGCCGAGGGCGATCGTGGAAATATCTATTATGGAAAGATCGATTTCAAGGTTGAGAAACTTGAGATCACTGACGAGGAGCGTCCGACAACGCAAGTCATGATGAATGTTGGCGATCCAGATAATGCCTTTGCCGTCTCGCGGCTGCCGAATGACGGGGTCGGCCTCGCCCGGCTTGAGTTCATTATCAACAATCACATCGGGATCCACCCGATGGCGCTCGTTAACTATCCAAATCTTAGAAATCGAGCCGACATAGAGATGATAGCCTCCCGGGTTCTTGAAGAGGATCCGAAAGAATTTTTCGTTCGTTCGCTTTCAGAAGGGGTGGGCCGTATCGCGGCTGCATTTTACCCAAAACCTGTGATCGTTCGCATGTCGGATTTCAAGTCGAATGAATATGCGATGCTGATCGGCGGAAAGGAGTTCGAGCCGATCGAAGAAAATCCGATGATAGGATTTCGCGGAGCCTCGCGATATTACGACGACAGGTATAGGCAGGGATTTCGACTCGAATGCCTCGCGTTGTGTAAGGCTCGTGAGGAAATGGGGCTGACTAACATTACGCCAATGATACCGTTTTGCCGAACAGTCGAGGAAGGCGAAAAGGTGATCGCACTGATGGCGGAATACGGGCTCGTCCAGGGTGAGAACGGACTCGAAATATACGCAATGTGCGAGCTGCCCGCGAACGTGGTTTTTGCCGATGAATTCCTCAAGGTCTTTGACGGGTATTCGATCGGGTCGAATGATCTCACCCAGCTAGCTCTCGGCCTGGACCGCGATTCGGAAATGGTCGCCCACCTCTTCGATGAACGCAATGGAGCTGTCGAAAAAATGGTCGCTATGGCCATCGATGCCGCAAAAGCTGCGGGCAAAAAGATCGGTATCTGCGGCCAGGCACCGTCGGATTATCCCGAATTTGCGGAGTTTCTGGTGAGACGAGGCATTAATTCGATCTCCCTGAATCCCGACACGGTGATCCAGACGACCCATCAGATCCTGGAAACAGAAAAGCTCGTAAACAGCCAGCCGTCCGCCTAGACGCCCTGCATCTCATGACCCAGAAGGGAGATAACTACATCCCCGTGGCTTTTGCAGAAGCCAATCGCAGGCAGGCGTTTCGTGTCTGGAGCGTAACACTTGTCGTTGTCGGCCTGTGGACCCTCGCGATCATCGCCGCACCTGTCGCCAGGGCATCTGGCATCGAGAGTATCTCAAACCCGCTTTACACATTTTTTGGCTATATTTGTCACCAATTACCGGAGCGCACATTCCATATTCTAGGCGAGCAATTCGGTGTTTGTTCGCGGTGTTTTGGTATTTATTTCGGGCTAGTGATCGGCGTTGCGGTCTATCCTCTCTGGCGGGGTGTTGACACAATAGAGCCCATCGCCCGTTTTTGGCTTTTTCTCTCACTTATCCCGGTTGGCATTGACTGGTCTTTGACGGCGTTCGGGATCTGGGAAAACACTCAGGCTTCACGCCTTATCACAGGGCTGATCCTCGGCTTCGCATGCGCGACGTTTATCTTGCCGGCCTTAGTCGAGATCATTCGAAACTTTTCGCTAAGAAATACCCGGACGTGACCCTGTTCATTCCGGACGGAAATGAATGGGACCTTCGATGAAAGTTACCGATGGATGTCAAGCCGACGTTTCTGGACGCCTCGCCTGATGGCACGGCCCGCCATTTCCGAGTAGGTCGAGAATGAGCCGATTCGGGTTTATGTAGCAGGGACAGCCCTTGCACGAATAGATGATGGCATCGCCTAAAAACTCAAGGCGAGCGATATTTGAAATAGACTAACTACTTAAAAGGAGGCCGGGTTTGTTTATTGTCAGAGCAATTTCAGCCCAATCATTTGCACCAGAAACGGTGCGAGAGCTAGAAGTGCGCTTGACTTAATAGGGAACTTCATAGATGACCCCTTTCCCTATTTTATCTAACGGGAACATCCCACAACAATACGGTTTTATCGCGGCTGGCGGTAGCGAGCGTTCGCCCGTCTGGACTAAAGGCTAGTGGGCCGCGTCCGCCTGCCAGTTCCGCGACCAGGCGTCCCGTTGTCGCGTCCCAAAAATTTACTTTCCGTTCATTATCGCTCGCCGTTGCGAGCAGTTTGCCACCGGGAGAAAAGGCAAGTGACGCTACCGTTCCACGATGTTGCAATGTTGCCATCAATTTACCCGTAGCGATATCCCACAAACGTGCTGTCCGATCTTCGCTGCCGGTAGCCAGCAACCTGCCGTTCGGGCTAAATACCGCTCGAATTACTTTATGTTTATGTCCTTGGAGTTTAGTTTGTAATTCCCCCGTCTCCAAATTCCAAACTTTTGCTGTGTGGTCACGGCTTACGCTCGCTATGTTTCGCCCATTAGGGCTTAGGACAATATCATAAATGGTATCCCCGTGCGAAAAGCCCTTGAGCATCCTAAAACTCAAAGTAGATTCGAAAAATGCAACATCTGGATCTATTAGCTTCATCAATAGCTTTAAATCCGCTATGTTCCACAAAAAAATTGTTCGTTCGCTCGAAGTGATTAGAATTTTGCCATCGGACGAAAAAACAGCGTTACCTACGCCGTTTGCATATTCATATGGCTTAGGATGATGAAAAGTGGCTCTTAACTCTCCGGTCTCGACGTCCCAAATTTTAGCCTCCAGACTGGCAGAACTTGAGGTCGCGAACAATTCGTTACCAGGATCGAAAGATACTGAAGTGACAGGTTTTTGATGTGCGACTGATGTCTTTAGCCGACCTGTCGGAACATGCCATATCTTGACCGAATTATTACCCCAATCCCACCTTGCAACATTTTGCCATCCAGGGCTAAAAAACGTAATGGTTCCTAATTTCGTACTTTTTGCTACAATTCTTGTGAGTCGGCCCGTCTTCACATCCCTCAATTCAGTCGAGCCATCTAGCCCCCGAACTGCTAGAAAAACCCCATCCGGACTAAACCCAATTGCTCCGGTAGCAGATTGCAAGACGCTCTTTGGCTGTCTCATAACAATACTCTGGGAGACAACCACACTTACGAGGAGGAAACTCGATAACAAACAAATTAGAAAAGATCTGGGGTCAGTCATGCGATATTGCAGTCTTTCATAGCTCTTTGTCATAAGTATCATAGTTGCCTCATACTATTGATCCACTCCTGGGCTTGTTTCAGGTCAGGTTTTGTCTTTTCTAATATCTAACCTAGCCAGCGAAAATCCCAGCTTCTTAAGAATCGCAATGTTGCAACACTGACCCCATTTCTTTTACTGACCCCATTTCTTTTAATTGGCCTGGAAATCTGGGGGTCAGTTATGCAATATGCGGGCTATCTCCCGTGTCGCTGATCGGTCTTAGCATTGCTCAATCGATAGGTGGGTAAATCGCAATGATTTTCAATTTTCCGTTTTCCCGGGTCATGTCGACTATGAAATTCAAGTCATCCGGCCAGACTTGATAGATCCGTGTAGAACTGGGAAAACGAAAGAATTTCCCTCGATTCGGTTCCTTATAAACTCTAAAGTCCTCCGGCCGAAATGCGCGAATGGGCCGCGGGTGCTTACGAACCCGTTCGACTCGAAGCTCCCCTTCTAAGCGGCCCATAGCTTTGACGACCAGCCCGAAATCATTCTGATGTTGCCGGTACTCTTCCAAAGTTCTGAACGTGATTCGTCGCTCATCACCGATAAAGGTCTCC
>JBGTCF010000089.1:0-9277 GCA_041748975.1 Pyrinomonadaceae bacterium | reverse complement strand
AAAGACAATGAACGCCCCGCCGCCGCCCTAAGAGCCGCCCAGATCGAGATGTGGAAGCAAAAGAAATGGCAGTCGCCATACTACTGGGCGGCATTTACTATGCAAGGCGAGTGGAGATGAACCGCAAACTCAAATTATAGGACACTATTATGCTCAAATATATTCTTATCACCTTTGTTTTATTGGCGTTTCCATGCTTTGCGAACGCCCAACAGGACCAGGACGCAACACGCGACCTTTGGGACACAGCATTCATGCAAAAGCGGCCGGCAGGAAAGGCCACCGCTAGAAAACGCGTGCAGCCAGTAGTCCGCTACAAAGTGATCGGCAAGCGGCCGGTTCCGTCAAATACTACGCTGGCCTCAGTCGTCGGCGTGACTGTATGGCGACTGCGGCCCTCGAAAAAGACCGACGACGAGGAAGTAAGACAGATCATCCATCAACAAGGAGAGTGGACGCCTGAGCGCGTGACCGGCGGATCTCCGTTGACCGAGGGCTCCCGTATACAACTCACGATCGAATCTCCTCGCTCCGGGTATCTTTACATCTTTAACCGCGAGATGTACGCCGATAAAACATTCGGCGAACCGTACCTGATATTCCCGACACTGCGGATCAACGGCGGCGATAACAAGGTTAGTGCGGGCAAGATAATCGAGATACCGTCGGCTGATGACAAGCCGCCCTTTTATACCCTCACTCGCAGCCGCGCCGACCATGAAGGAGAGGCACTGACGGTCATCGTGTCAGAAAAGCCGCTGGACAACCTTGAGATCGGGCGAAACGCAATTACCGTGTCGGCCGATAAGTTTAATTCATACGAGTCCCGGTGGGGAGCAATGACCCACCAGCTGGAGCTCGACAAGGGGGCCGGCAAGCCGATGAGCAAGGCGGAAAGAGCGGCCGCCGCGGGTAAAGCGCCGCTCACACGCAGCGACCCCACGCCGCAAACGATATATCAGGTCCTGGCAAAGCCGGACCAACCCTTGCTTCTCACAATACCTTTGTCTATCCGAGCAACACCTGACAAAGAAGATCGAAAATCGGGTTCGTAAGTTCCCGTGATATTGTTGGAATAACAAAACGAAAAGGAGAAAAATCATGGCTAATTACACTACAAGCTGCACAGCGAACGGAGGCATACTAAACGGATCGATGGTGCTTGATACAAGTACCGGCGACGTCACAAGTTATACAAGCACAAGTCAGGGAACAGGAACGGTTAGAAACAACAATCCAAATTCTACAAGTCTGAATTTCAATGTTAAATTTGGTACAAATCCACGGGTCTATCCGGTAGTTGCAGCTCCTGACGGGAATGGCGGCTGGAGGGGGACTGGTGGAGCCCCTTCTCCCGGGGCAGAAGTCGAGACATGGACGGCCACCGCAACGGAAGCCGAAGTGCCAAAAGCGTAGAAATCTCGCGGCGGCCATTTATCCATAAAACAATCGGTGCCTACGGCCAGAAAGGCCGCAGGCACCCGCACAATTCCCACCGCGCGGGAGGAGCCAAAATCGTGACCTATACTTCAAACAGACGTCAGACACCATCGTTAACCCGGCACCTGATCGTTATCGGCTCGTTGATCTTGACGACCGTTTCTGCGGCCGCTCAGATGCTGCCGGAGATCGAGCCGGGAAAACACATCGAGGGCGAGCTCAAAGGCGGGCAAACTGAAGCATATAAACTGAGGCTTGACACCGGCCAGTTCCTGCACCTCGCGGTTGTTCAAAAAGGAATCGACGTCAAGGTCAACCTGCTCGCACCGGACGGAACTACCCTGGTTTCTATCGACGGGCCAAATGGGGCTAATGGACCCGAAGAAATCGCCGTAGTTGCGCCGGTTTCTGGCGATCACAAGCTGGAGGTCGTGTCTGGAAACAAGACCGCGGCACCTGGCAATTACATAATAAATATAATCGCGTTACGGTTGCCAACTGATGCCGACCGCCAGCGTGTTGCGGCCGAGGCGGCTTTTGTTGAAGCATATATGAAGCTTCGGCCCCAACGAACGGCACCCGCAAGACGCTCGGCGATCGAAAAAATGCAGGAGGCGATCGCATTCTACAAGAGCGCCGGCGAAGAGTACCGCCAGGCGTGGATCACGCATGCTCTCGTGCTTCTTTATGCCGAATCAGCTCAATTTCGCACCGCATTTGAATATGCCGACGTGGCACTCGGGATGTTTCGCTCGGTCAAGGACGTTGCGGGCGAAGCCTCAGCCCTTAACCTGCTCGGCGGGATGTCAGACGTGCTCGGCGACCCGCAAGGGGCACTCGTTTATTACTCGCAGGCGCTGCCGGGAGCAAGAGCGACGAGGAACACGAGTGTCGAAGGCTCGATTCTCAACAATATCGGGAAGATCAACAATGACCTGGCCCAATGGCCGAAAGCCGTCGAATATTACGATCAGGCTCTGCCGATCTTTCGCGCCAACGGGAACAAGCGTCTCGAGGGGATCACGCTTCACAACATAGGTGTGGCCTATGCAGTGTCGGGAGCCTCGGATAAAGCGCTTGCAATGTTCGATCAGGCACTGCCGCTTCGGCGCGCGGTCACAGACAAGGCGGGCGAGGCGGACACCTTGACGAGTATCGGCTGGGTGCTAAATTCATTAGGGCGTTCTGAGGAAGCGTTGAAATTCTACAACCAAGCCATGCCGCTTCGGCTGGAGGTCGGAGATCGCAGAACCGAGGGAACGACGCTGGACCATATTGGTATCGCGTATGCGGCAATGGGCGAACCCGCTCGGGCATTGGAATATCATGAGCAGGCTCTCGAGCGACACAGGACGGCCGAGTCACCCCGCACAGAGGGCATCGCGCTCGCAAATATCGGCCACGTCCGCAACCTACTTAAGCAGCCGCAGCAGGCCCTGGAGTTATATGAACAGGCGTTAACCATCTTTCGAAGGATCGGCGATCGTCAGAACGAGGCAAAAGCGCTTGAGGGCATAGCTCGTGCCGAACGCAGTCTCGGCAGTTTCAGCCAGGCACATGCACATCTTGAACAAGCCATAAATCTGATCGAGTCGGTACGCTCGACCGCGGGCGCCCAGCAGGCCCGTTCATCTTATCTTGCATCGCGGCATGGGGCGTATGAGCTTTACATTGACTTGCTGATGCAGCTGCACCGCCAGGATCCAGCCGCCGGGTTTGACGCCAGAGCTCTTCAGACCAGCGAACGCGTCCGTGCCCGCAGTTTAATGGAGCTTCTCGGCGAGGCTCGCGTAGATATTCGCCAAGGCGTCGATCCGGCACTGATCGCCCGCGAGCGTCAATTGGGAAACACCTTGAATGCCAAGGCACAGCGGCAGATACAGATTCGTGCCCAAAAGGGCGGCGGCAACGCCGAAGAACTGGTTCGCCTTGACAAGGAAGTCGGGGACCTCGAGATCCAGTATCAGCAGGTACAGGCCTCAATCCGGAAAGCAAGTCCAGCATATGCGGGTCTCACCCAGCCTCAGCCCCTTACTTTGAAGGAAATACAGGATCAGCTCGACCACGATTCTTTGCTGCTCGAATATTCGCTCGGTGATGAACGCAGCTATCTGTGGGCAGTAAGCAAGAGCGGCCTAAAGAGCTATGAGTTGCCCGGACGGGGGAAAATACAGAACAGTGCGCGGAAAGTTTATGACCTACTGACCGCCCGCACTCTCGACAAACCAGGCGAAACAACCGCGCAAAAGCGGGCGCGCCTTGCCGAGGCAGACGGTGCTCTCCAAAATACGGCGGCAGATCTCAGCCGCATGGTCCTCGCTCCGGTAGCGGCAGAGCTACGCGGCAGACGGCTCGTCATTGTAGCCGATGATGCCCTGCAATATGTGCCGTTCGGCATATTACCGGCGGTCGCGGGCAAACATGCAACGCGTGCCGCTGGCACGTATAGGCCGCTGATGCTCGACCACGAGATCGTCAGCCTGCCGTCCGTTTCGGCCCTCGCGGTACAGAGGAAAACACTTGCGGGCCGCGAGCCCGGGATAAATGCCATAGCCGTCATCGCCGATCCGGTTTTCTCCGCCGATGACGTCCGGATTATATCAGGCGGTCCTCAGCCGTCGGGTGAAAGCGTCGCCATGAGAAAGATCGAACACATTACGGAGGGCACATTTGCCAAAATGGCGATCCGTCGACTTCGTTTTACCCGCGACGAAGCGGATCAGATCCTCGCGATGGCTCCGAGGTCATCTAATATGAAGGCACTCGATTTTAACGCCAACCGGGCCACAGCAATATCGGGCGAATTGAGCCGGTATCGCTACGTCCATTTTGCAACCCACGGATACCTCGACAGCGCCCGGCCCGATCTCTCGGCCCTTGTTCTGTCTCTCGTGGACAAGGAAGGAAAGCCCGAGGATGGTTTCCTACGCGCCCACGACATCTACAACCTCGATCTGCCCGCCGAGCTCGTCGTCCTAAGCGCCTGCCAAACGGGTCTCGGCAAGGAAATAAAAGGCGAAGGCCTCGTCGGCCTGACCCGCGGATTTATGTACGCGGGAGCACGCCGGGTCGTCGTAAGTCTCTGGAATGTCAACGACAAGGCCACCGCCGATCTAATGCAGCGTTTCTACCGCGGCATGCTCAGGGAAAATCTAACCCCCGCCGCCGCGCTCCGCAAAGCCCAGGCTGAAATGGCACAGCAGACACAGTGGCGGTCACCCTATTATTGGGCCGCCTTCACGATTCAGGGCGAATGGAGATGAACCCCAAACTCAAGTTAATAGGACACCTTATTATGCTTAAACCCAGATTACGCATTAGAGGTATTTTATGGCGAACAAGGTGCGTTTTCCTCGGCGAACTCCGCGTCTTACTCCCCGACCTCCGCGTTAAACGGGCCTCGCCTACTATTCAACCAGCTTTTCAACGCGGAGATCACGGAGAGAGACGCTGAGGCCGCGGAGATAAAATCAGCATCAAATTATCTCTCAAGAAACACTTTTGTAAGTGATTGATTTATAAAGACTTGGTTAAGCAAAAAACAGTGAAATCTCCCTGTTTCTCCGGCCCGTTTTGCGGCACAAAAGCCGTGGCTACGTGCTACTGACTACAATCCTAGCCATTCGAGGGCGTTGGCGGAGAGGAGCATTTCGTTGGACGCTTCGTCGAGGTCTAAGGATTCGATCACTTTGCCTGGGTGGGCTTCGCCAAGGGGGAAGGGGTAATCGCTGCCGAGCATGATGCGGTCGGGACCCGCGAGGCCGATGAGGTGGCGGAGCACGGCCGGATCGTGGACGAGCGAATCGAAATACATCTGGCCCAGGTATTTACGCGGGCTGTGGGGATTATCGACGGCACAGAGGTCGGGGCGGACTTCGAAGCCGTGCTCGATACGCCCGATCGTCGACGGAAATGCCCCTCCGCCGTGTGCAAAGCAGATTCGAAGCCGCGGCAGCCGTTCGAGCACTCCGGCGAAAATAAGCGAGCAGATCGCACGCGAAACTTCGGCCGGCATTCCGACGAGCCATGGCAGCCAATATTTGGGCATATCGGTCTCGCCCATCATGTCCCACGGATGAACGAAGACGGCCATTTCGAGCTGCTCGCAGGCCGCGAAAAAGTCGAAGAACCTCGGCTCGCTCAGGTTAAGCTGGTTAACGTTCGTGCCGATCTGCACCCCGCGAAGTCCGATAGAGCGGCACCGTTCAAGTTCGGTGATCGCAAGGCTTGTATCCTGCATCGGCACGGTGCCGAGGCCGACGAATCGCAGCGGCATTTCGCTCACTACACGAGCAATGTGGTCATTGAGAAAGCGTGCGATCTCGGCGGCATCGGCTGCTTTTGCCCAGTAGCTGAACATCACGGGCACGGGCGATAGCACCTGCATGCTGACACCCGTCGCGTCCATTTCCACGATCCGTGCGGCAGGGTCCCAGCAGTTTTCCTCGATATAGCGAAACTGCTTGCCGTCATCGCGGACCATGTGGGCACAGCACGGCTGGTAATGTTCAAGCGAAATAAACCCACCATACCCAAACCGCTCTTTCCAGGCAGGAATGTCTTTCGGAAGGATATGGGTGTGGACGTCGATCTTTAGCATTCGGATTCGCCCTGAGGCCGGATCAGATACTTTTTATAACGCTCCAGCTCACTTTCATTTGCTTTACCGTCAGCGATCAACTTTTCGTAATGCTTCATGCCCGATCGAAGCAATTCGACCGACAATGCGTGAAGCTCGTCAACCTGACGCAACCTGGATTCTATAGCTTTTTCAGTTAGATCGATCTTCTTCATTTTCTATGCGATAAATGTCAGCCTTATCTTGCGGCCGGCCGGCACGTCGCTTTAGGAATATGAGCCCCTCGCGCGAGACGACTGAAACTTCACTTCCCCAGTAAGGCAGCCGTTGCCTTGTTTCCCAAACGCCTTCGATCTCATCGCAAACCAATAGCAGATCCAGGCAAAGCACAACATCGTCAATGATCTTCGATACTCGCCGCATCTCAAGCCGTGGTTCTTTAAACGATATATCAAGTCCGGGAATGTCGAAACCCAGTTCGGCTGCTATCTGAAAGGCACTGTCAAGTGATTCTTCGCGGATAAGTAGGTCAATATCCATTGTCGCCCTCGGATAGCCCTGTATCGCCATTGCTAGACCGCCGCAAACGGCATATTCCGTACAATGTTTGTCAAAGGCCTTTAGCAGCTTGTTCAATTCGTCGAGCAAAAAGTTCATGATACGACCGGCGGCGGTTCCATAATCGCACCGCATTCACTGCAGGTACGCAATTCTTCGCTCCCGTAGAACCGCTTGAAGACGCCTTGGAACTGTGTGGTGATGTCCTCGAGCTGGAAGTATTCCTCGTAGAGCTTCGTGTTGCAGCTCTCGCAGAACCACATCAGCCCGTCGAGCTCGCCATCGCGGCGTTTGCGTTCGATAACAAGGCCGATGGTGTTCGCTGCGCGGATCGGATTATGCGGAATTCGCGGGGGCAGCAGGAACATCTCGCCCTCGCGAATCGGCACCTTGACCGCCTGGCCGTCTTCCTGAATATGCACCGTCAGATCGCCCTCAAGCTGATAAAACAGTTCTTCGCCCTCGTCCCAGTGGTAATCTTTGCGCGAATTCGGCCCGCCTACCACCATCACGATAAAGTCCTCGTTCTGGTAAACACACTGATTCCCTACCGGCGGCTTCAACAAGTGCCGGTGTTCGTCTATCCACTGTTTGAAATTGAAAGGCCGTCGTATCGTCATTAAATGAATAAAATCTTATACGTCGATCAAGCCTAAGCTTATTTTTATCGACGTCCTAACTCGCTTCAGCGTCGTTTCAGACACTCTCCCAAACTTCTTGACCAGACGTGCCCGATCAATCGAGCGAAGATGGTTCAACAGAACGACAGAGTCCTGAGTCAATCCAGCTTCGCCTTTCCTGATCGAGACCTCCGTCGGATAGAGCTTATTGTCAGATTTCGAAGTGATCGCTGCAACTATTGTTATCGGACTATGTTCATTGGCGATATCGTTTTGGACGATTAAAGCAGGACGCGTCTTTCGTATCTCTGAACCGATCGTTGGATCGAAATTGACGAGATAGACCTCACCTCGTCGGGGCGAAGTCAATCTTGCCATAGATCATCCTCCAACTCATCCCATTCCGAAACAAGCGCACGATCACGTTCACTCCGAGCGATGGCACCGAGCTTCAGGCTCGTCCGCAAGCCCTCTTTTTTCATCTGCCGGATCTGTTCCCTGATGGCCGAATCAATAAATGTGCTCCGCATCCCTTTATCCGCGATCTCATCCAACAACGCGACGGTTTCTTCGGGAAGCGTAATGTTAATACGAACATGAGAACTTCTTTTCATACACTCATGCTACACACCTGCAATACACATAGTCAATACTCAACAAAGCCACTCAAAGATTGAACAAGCCTTTCGACAGTCTGCCAGTTACAGGTTGCAAACGTTACCTATTGCACTTTCCGACCAGGCCTCGGCTCAGGATGATCTTTGCGCGAGTCTGGGCCGCCTACGACCATCACGATAAATCCTCGTCCTGATTAACACACTGGTTCCCCACAGGCGGCTTAAGCAAGTGCCGGTGCTCGTCGATCCATTGTTTGAAATTGAAAGGCCGTCGTATCGTCATATTCTTCTGGCATTTCTATCAGATTGCGCTATTATACCTGCAAAATTCAAAATGCCGCGGCAACTTGATGCTTAATTAGACACGGCGTAGGTTGCCCATGAGTTACTGCTATCTAGAACTAAATAAACAAATTGGGGGAACCTATGAACATCAATGAAGATAAATTGAATGAACTTCTCGGAAAGTTTGTTGGCGATCTCGGAGCCACGCTGCACGCTGGCTCGATTGTTATCGGCGAACGCCTTGGGCTGTACAAGGCGATGGCTGAGCCGAATGAAAGGATCACTCCGGCCGAACTCGCTAAGCATACCGGCACCGACGAGCGTTACGTCCGCGAATGGCTAAACGCTCAGGCCGCGAGCGGATACGTCCAATATGACAGTGACGCCGACAGCTACTATATGACCGACGAACAGTCGTTCGTCATGACAAATGAAAATAATCCGGCTTACTTGCCCGGGGCTTTCATTCTCGCGACATCCGCACTCAGGGCTGTGCCAGACCTCGTCGACCGATTCCGCAGTGGCAAAGGCTTTGGCTGGCACGAGCATCACGAAGATCTCTTTCGCGGGACCGAGCTGTTCTTTCGCCCCGGCTATATCGCCAACCTCGTCAGTGCCTGGATCCCGGCTCTCGATGGGGTTGAAGGAAAGCTAAGATCCGGTGCCAGGGTTGCCGACGTCGGCTGCGGACTCGGTGCCTCTACGATCATCATGGCCGAGGCTTTTCCAGAGTCTGAATTTGTCGGCTTCGATTATCACAACAAATCTATCGAAACTGCCCGCAAAAAGGCCGACGAGGCGGGTGTTGGCAATCGCGTTAAGTTTGAGGTTGCGGCATCAAAAGATTTCCCCGGCTCGGACTATGATCTCGTAGCGTTCTTTGACTGCCTCCACGACATGGGCGACCCTGTTGGAGCGGCCTCTCACGTCCGACACGCTCTTCACGAAGACGGCACATGGATGATCGTCGAGCCGTTTGCGAACGACGCCGCCGCCGAAAACCATAACCCGATCGGACGAGTTTATTATTCGGCCTCGACGATGATCTGCACGCCTGCGTCACGTTCACAGGAAGTTGGAGCATGTCTGGGTGCACAAGCCGGAGAGTCGCGGCTTCGCGACGTAGCATCACAAGGCGGATTTTCGCGCTTCCGCCGTGCAACCGAAACGCCGTTCAA
>JBGTCF010000088.1:0-14513 GCA_041748975.1 Pyrinomonadaceae bacterium | reverse complement strand
CCGCGTTTTCGGGAACACAGGGGCCGACACTAATTGTGATCGGCGGCATTCATGGCAACGAGGGTGGCGGCGTGATCGCGATGCATGCTGTTACCGCTAAGCTAAGCGATCACTCAGAACCGCTAAAGGGACGAGTATATTTTCTAGCGGGGAACACCCGAGCTCTCGCCCGAGAAGTACGGTTTATTGATGCGGACCTTAACCGGTCGTGGACCCCAAGGAATCTGTCGAGCGCCGGATGCCGTACTTTTCTATCGACCTCTGAAGGGACTGAACTAACCGAATTATCTGAACTTCTCGACGGCATATTGGTGACGGCCAGCGACGAGGTTTATGTACTAGATCTCCATTCGACCTCGGCGAAGGGGGTGCCATTCGCAACCGTAGGAGACACGTTGCGAAACCGAACGTTTGCACAAAAGTTTCCGGTCTCCATCCTTCTGGGAATTGAGGAGCAGCTTGACGGAACACTGCTCGAATACCTGAACAATGCCGGGGCCGTAACGCTCGGGTTCGAAGGCGGCCAACACCAGGAGGTTGAGACAATCGATAATCACGAAGCACTCATATGGGCTGCGTTGCATTTCACAAGCATTCTGCGCCAGGAAAATCGCCTGGCCGCCTATCTGGAACAGCTCGGAAGATCGCGATCTGGTCGTTTCTTTGAGGTTCGCTATCGCCACGCTATCGACGCAGATGATCAGTTTCAGATGGATCCAGGCTATAACAATTTCGATCCCGTGAAGGCGGGTCAGGTTCTGGCCCGCGACAAAACCGGAACAGTCACCGCCATCGAATCGGGCTTGCTGCTTATGCCGCTCTACCAGAAACTGGGCGAAGACGGATTTTTCATCGGCCGTCGTGTTGCTCCGTTCTGGCTGGCGGTCTCCGCTTTTCTTCGCCGCATCGGCGTCCAGAATCTAGTTCCGATCCTTCCCGGCGTGCGCCGCGAGCCAAACGAACCCGATACGCTAATCGTAAACACCCGGGTCGCACGATTTTTCCCGCTGCAGGTATTCCATTTGCTGGGGTTTCGTCGACGGCGTTGGGTCGGCGACAAACTCATCGTTAGCCGACGACGGCACGATTCGACAAGTCCTTTTAGGCGGGAAAACTGATGGGCGAACATAAAGTTTCAACCGAATACGACGATATTCAGATGAGGGCCTTTACGCTCGGTGTCCTGAATGATCTTCAGGCCCTGCAGACGATGCTCGACCATGGGATGTTCGAGGAGGATGTACTTCGCATCGGAGCTGAGCAGGAAATGTTTCTTGTAGACTCTGCGATGCGGCCCGCTCCAATTGCCGTCGAGATCATCGAAGCCGCCCGGGACGGACGATTGACGACCGAGTTAGCTAAATTCAATCTTGAAGCCAATCTCACACCACGCAACT
This sequence comes from Pyrinomonadaceae bacterium, assembly GCA_041748975.1. Taxonomy (GTDB): domain Bacteria; phylum Acidobacteriota; class Blastocatellia; order Pyrinomonadales; family Pyrinomonadaceae; genus OLB17. The sequence continues at coordinate 13,116 of JBGTCF010000088.1, read as the reverse complement.
TCCAAGGCGATTGCTTGAAGCTAATGGAAGAAGAGCTCGAAGAGGTCCTCACGATCGTCCGAAAGGCAGCGGGGGCATTGGGTGGTGGCGTCGTCCTCGCGGGAATTCTTCCGACGATCCAGTTATCGGACCTTACCCGGGAAAACATGACACCGATGCCCCGTTATCATGAGCTAAACAGGGTAGTGACAATGCTCCACGGGCAGGATCGAGTGATCCAGATAAAGGGCCTCGATGAACTGCAGCTGACGCTTCAGGATACCTTTATTGAATTTTGTAACACGAGCTTTCAGGTCCATCTTCAGGTAGGCGCCCGTGATTTCGTCCGCTACTACAATTGGGCCCAAGCCATTTCTGCCCCGGTGCTTGCATCGGCCGTTAATTCGCCACTGCTTGTCGCACATCGACTGTGGCACGAAACGCGAGTTGCACTATTTCAGTCTGCCATAGATACAAGGTCGCAGGTCCATAAGGAGCGTAACCAGCCGCCAAGGGTGAATTTCGGGGAAAGATGGGTTGACGAATCAATATTGGAAGTACTTAGGGAGGACGCCGTGCGATTTAGGGTCCTTCTCACACAAGCCGTTGACGAAGATTCACTAGAGGTCCTGGCCCGGGGCGAAATTCCCAGTCTCTCCTCGTGGCGTCTGCACAATGGGACGATCTGGCGGTGGAACCGCCCCTGTTACGGTATCGTTGACGGAAAACCCGGCCTGCGGATAGAGGCGAGATACCTTCCCGCGGGGCCCTCCGTCGTCGATGAAATGGCCAACGCAGCATTTTTCTTGGGCCTGATGACTGAACTTCCCGAGGAATTCGGTGATATCAGTAATTTCATGTCGTTCGACGACGCAAAGAATAGTTTTTACAACGTTGCCCGTTATGGACTCAACGGTCAGATCCGTGGACTGGACGGCAGAAGCCGCCGGGTAGGCAGGCTGATCCTTGAAGAGCTGTTGCCTCGGGCACGAAGCGGCCTGGCAAGAGCAGGGATCGATGAAGGCGACGCCGATCGCCTGCTAAACATCATCGAGGAACGCGTCACAGCCGAAAAAACGGGGGCAAGTTGGATGATCGACTCGCTGGCGGCGATGGACAAGCGAGCTAAACCGAATGTCAGGATGCGGACTTTGACAGCAGCGATGAGAACACATCAGGAGGGTGACAAACCAATGCATTTGTGGCCGCTGGCAGGAATACCGGAGCGATCAGAGTGGATCGATAATTACAAAACGGTCGAGCAATTTATGGCAGTAGACCTATATACGGTCAGGCCTGAGGACATTCTTGATCTTGCGGCTAATCTTATGCACTGGCGACATGTTCGGCATGTTCCGGTTGAGGATGACGCCGGGCATCTGATCGGAATTGTGTCCCATCGCGACCTTCTCGAACTGTTTGCCCTTGGCAAGATCAGTCGAGAGGAACAGTTGGTGATCCGCGATGTTATGAAGACTGATCTCGTGACCGTTAGGCCAGATACACCGACTCTCGAAGCATTGGAACTCATGCGTGAGCGAAGGATCGGCTGTCTGCCGGTCATAAAGGACGATAAATTGGTTGGACTGATCACAGCTTACGATTTTCTCACTGTGTCGGCGAAGCTTTTTGAGGAACGATTAGCCGGGGTGACGTAGCTCAAAGAGGAATATCAATGAAAAATCTGAAAATAAGACCGGAGTGGGCAAAATTTACCGAGGTGTTCAACGAGAAATACAATGGACGTGCAACGCGACTCGGCTTGTTCGAGCGTCAACACAACATAACCACCGATTATTGGTTGGAAAACGGATTGCCTTTTGTCGGTGTCGGCATTGATAACCAAGGTGAGCTTCCGGAAGTCCGGATCTCGATCGGAACCTTGTCTCATGCTGTGACCGACGCCGTAAGTTTATCGTTCAAACTAACCGCGGACGGAGAAGGTGACGGGTTGGAGGTGCAGGATCGCTGCTTCCCGAGCGAAACTTGCTCGACAGCCTTATATATAAGCTCGCGAGTGTAACTTTCGCCGGGCTCGCGCTGCTGTTGATCACGGGTGCCGTCTGGGCGACGAATCGTGGCGAAGATACTGGGGATGGGATGCAAAAGAGGTCGGGGCGCTTGTCGCGTGGCTCACGTATGCCGGTTTCCTCCATTCGCGAATAGCCTATGGGTGGCGCGGCCGTCGTTCGGCGTACTTTGCAGTATTGGCCTTTCTATTTGTAATATTTACTTATCTCGGCGTCAGCTACTTGCTGCCAGGACTACATTCAAACGCTTAATACCAATATGAATAAAGACAATGTTCTATTTGCAATCGTCGGCCTTCTTACTGGATTGATCGTTGGGTTCATCGTAGCAAATTCCCTTAACGAGCGCGGGGCCGCGATGTCGCCCGCAACATCCGGCGATATGCGGATGAACTCGAATATGCCGCCCGGTCATCCTGATATCGGCGCGGCAGGCACCCAGGGCTCGATGCAGCCTCAGATGCTCGAATCGATCGATAAGGCAAAGCAGGATCCCTCGGATTTCGAGGCACAGCTCAGGGCCGCTGAGGCTTATTACCAGATCGAGCGGTTCCCTGAAGCTATTCAATATTTGACCGCCGCAAATAAATTACGGCCCGACGACCGCGACGTAATTGTCCATCTGGGCAATGCAAATTTTGACGCCAGCAATTATGACGAAGCTCGAAAATGGTACTTAGCGGCGTTAGCGAAAAAACCGGACGACGTAAATGTCCGTACCGATCTCGGCCTGACCTACGTCTTTCGCGAACCGGCGGATTACGACAAATCAATCGAGGAATTTAATAAGGCCCTCGCTATCGATGCCAACCATATCCAGACTCTGCAAAACCTGACCGTGGCCTATACCAAAAAAGGCGACGCTGCCAAAGCGAAAGAGACACTCGCCAAGCTAGAGAGCGTCGATCCCCAAAATGTCGCCCTGGCCAGGCTCAAGACGGATCTCGAAACGCTGTCGTCGACTCCGAAATAACAGCGGCGTTTGATTGTTACGCCCCCTCGATCAATGATCGCGGGGGCGTTTTCGCTTCAGCCGAAATTTACACGTTACTCTCCACCCCCCCGCACTACTTCGACCGAGCAATGGGCCCGAGCCGCTAGCCTCGCGCACCAACTCCTCTTTCGGATTTCCCTCTAGAATGAGCTGCTCAACCGAGAGTCCCGCCGTCTTCAACGTGGTGGCCGCCTTTTCGGTCAAATCCGTGATCCACTGGCGATCGGCCAACGATTCCTCACCGGCCCAATCGGCCTCAGGGACTATGAATCGTCCTATCGACCTCGGTATTAGCGAATCGGTAACAGCGATTATGCGGAATTGGGAGCCTTTCGTCCAGGCGCGTTTTGCCGCTGAGTGAACGGCGGCATCTGCTCCTGCTGAGCCGTCATAGCCGATTATCACCCTTTCCGCTGCTGCATCGACCTCATTTCTGCCGCGCGCAATTCGCACTGAAACAGGAGACTCGGTCAGGACCTTTTGCGAAATACTACCCAGCACCATACGGCTCAGCGCCGATTGCCCGTGCGAGCCGACAATTATAAGGTCGGGATCTAATTCTTCGGATTTGGAAATTATCTCCCAGGCCGGGGAACCGTAAGTGACGTGCGTAGATATTTTCCAGTCGGGAAGAATTTTTCGCACACGCGCGGCACCATGTTCGGCCAGCATTGCTGCATGATTCAAGAGCCGCCGGCCCTTGTCACGAAACTTCTTAACGGCAAGTTCGAGATACTGGTCGACCTGTTCGTTTTCGGCGTCCCCCGGCGGGGGAAGCCAAACTTCGGCGACCGAGATGATTACGGCTTCGCCTTCGGGCGGCAATCCGGCGCGGTTTAGATCGTCCAGAGCTGATTCGGAACATTGTGAGCCATCGTAGGCAATTAGGATCTTCATAATTGGCATTTGAGACATCTGCGTCCGCTATTTCTCACGATGCAATGAGCATGCCATCAAATCGCCCGCGATTACTAGCAATAGAGGTATTTTTCGCTTATCAGTTCGTAAGTGTGCGCGGAAAATTTCGCAGCTATGCTCTCAAAATTCTGATGAATGAATTATACTGTGTTTCTTCTCAGATTCTTGATCACATATGGCGGGTACAAAGGTTCTAATAGTGGACGATGACCGATTTGTCCGCATGGCGCTCGGCGAGGCTCTGCGGTCCTGGGACTATGAAACCATTGAGGCGGACAGCGTCGCGTCCGCCCGTAAGGCGTTTGCCGCCGAAGAACCGCCAATCGTTCTGCTCGACATCGACTTGCCGGACGGTTCGGGGCTCGATGTTCTGCGAGAGATAAAAGAGCAGAGCCCTGATACGATCGCCGTGATTATCTCGGGAAATGTCGATATCGAGAACACCGTGGCCGCACTTCGCGGCGGGGCCCACGATTTTATCGGCAAGCCGGTCCGGGTCGAGGAACTGAAGGTCACACTTCGCAATGCCGCGGAGACCCGTGAATTAAGGCGCGAGGTTAGACACGCCCGCGACGAGCGCAAACGCGGCTTTAGTTTTTCAGAGATCATCGGCGAATCCGAATCTATGAAAAAGGCGATGGAGCTTGGGCGTCGCGTAGCGCGGTCTGATGTTGGCTCGATCCTGCTGAATGGCGAGACCGGTACGGGTAAGGACCTGTTTGCCCGGGCGATCCATTTTGAGTCTGAAAGGGCCGATGCCCCATACCTCGCCATCAACTGTGCGGCGCTGCCCGCTAATTTGATCGAATCTGAGCTTTTCGGCTATGAAAAAGGTGCGTTCACCGACGCCAAGGCAAAGAAAGAGGGACTTTTTGAGCAGGCGCACGGCGGGACGATCTTTTTGGATGAGATCGGCGAAATGGAGCTGGCCCTGCAGGCAAAGCTGCTGCGTGTCCTCGAGGAAGGGGCGTTTCGCCGGGTCGGCGGGCTGAGGGATATTCGCCTCGATGCCCGGGTCATCGCCGCATCGAACCGAAACCTAAAACAAGAGAGCGAGGCCGGCAACTTTAGGCTCGATCTGTATTTTCGCCTGTCTATCATCCAAGTCGACATTCCCCCTCTCCGCGACCGAAAGGACGACCTCATCCTGCTGGCCAAATACTATATTGAAAAGGCGAATCTCAAACGCCGGGGCAAGGCGCTTATCGGACTCTCGCCGGAGGTTGAAAGGATCTTCAGGAATTATAGATGGAGCGGCAACGTCCGCGAGATGCGAAATGTCATCGAGCGGGCATCGATACTCGAGGACGGCGACACGGTAACTTCCGCGCATTTGCCGGCCGATATGCTGACGCCCGAATCGGCGGCGGGAACTGGCTCCGGCTCGATCTTCGCATTGCCGGCCGAGGGCGTCCCCCTCGAAACGGTGGAGTTCGATCTCGCTCGACAGGCGATCGAGCGCACGCAAGGCAACCTGACACGTGCAGCCAAATTGCTCGATATTTCCCGGGACCAGCTTAGATACAAACTCAGAAAGGCCGGCTATGAACCGGAAGCCATGGTCGGACAATAACTTTCATGACCGAAGCTCGGCAAATCGTAGACGGAGCATCCGAAAACGACCCGCTAAAACAACTCACAGACATCAACCGGGCCTTAGACGAATCGGCCATCGTGGCTAAGACAGATCAGCGCGGCCGCATCACCTACGTCAACCACAAATTCTGCCAGATCTCTAAATACAGTCGTGAGGAACTGATCGGCCAGGACCATCGCTTGATCAACTCGGGCTACCACAACAAGGAGTTTATCCGCGATCTCTGGACGAGAATCGCAAACGGGAAAACGTGGCACGGCGAACTCAGAAACCGTGCCAAGGACGGGTCGATCTATTGGGTCGATACCACGATAGTTCCGTTTCTGGACGACGGTGGAAAACCGTTTCAATACGTCGCTATTCGCTTCGATATCACGGAGCGCAAGATGGCTGAGGACCGCATTCGCCAGCAGGCCGCGCTCATTAGTACGGCCAGTGATGCCATCTTTGTCTGCGACCTAAATCACAGGATCCTCTTTTGGAACAAGGGGGCGGAGCGGATTTACGGATGGGCCGTCGGCGAAGTGTTGGGCCGGGACCTCGCGGACATTCTATATGATGGCGATCCCGCCGAAATAAATGAGGGGCTCAGAATAGTTAACGAAACGGGCGTGTGGCTCACCGAAGCAAAACAAAAGACCCGCGAAGGGCGGCCTATTATCATTCAGCGACGTTGGACCCTTGTCAGAAATGAGATGGACCAGCCGGATTATATCCTGATGATCAATACTGACATCACGGAGCGCAAAACGGCCGAGGAACACCTGTTCAGGGCCCAGCGCATGGAATCGATCGGCACTCTGGCGGGCGGTATTGCCCACGATCTAAACAACATACTTTCACCGATAATGATGGCCATCGACATGCTTCGACTAAAAGCGACAGACGAAGAATCGATGAAATGGCTTAAGATCATGAAGGAGAATGCGGAACGCGGAGCCGAACTGGTTCGGCAGGTTCTCACCTTTGCACGCGGCATGTCCGGCGACCGCATTCCGGTGCAGCTCAAACACATTATCAAAGACCTCGTCGGTGTTCTTACTCAGACGCTGCCAAAGTCGATCAGTGTTACCTACGATGTCGACCCCGAACTCTGGATGATCTCAGCCGACCCGACTCAGATCCACCAGATCCTGATGAATGTGTGCATCAACGCCCGTGACGCAATGCCCTCGGGGGGCAGTATCACCATCCAAGCCACCAATGTTTCTATTGATGAGAATTACGCCCGGATGAATATTGACGCTGTACCGGGAAATTATGTTCTGCTCCAGGTTAACGACACGGGCACAGGCATGTCACCGGATGTTGTTCAACGAATTTTCGACCCATTTTTTACGACAAAAGATATTGGCGAAGGTACAGGTCTCGGGCTTTCAACTGCGCTAACGATCATTAAGAGTCATGGCGGGTTTATCCACGTGTATAGCGAGCCTGGAAAGGGATCGATGTTCTCGATCCATTTACCCTCTGCCGAGGCTTCGCACCAATCGCTGCCCGATGCCGACACAAATCTCCCCCGCGGTAACGGCGAATTGATCATGGTCGTCGACGATGAGGAGAATATACGAAATGTCGCCGCAGCCACGCTTGAGACTTTCGGATTTAGATCGATGACTGCTGTTGACGGGACCGATGCACTAGCCGTCTATTCGCAGCATCGGACAGAGATTGCGGCTGTGGTGACGGATATGGCAATGCCATTCATGGACGGCCCGTCGCTTATCCGAGCGCTCAAAAAGATGAACCCTCACATAAAGGTGATAGCGGTGAGCGGCCTATTCAATGAGAGACAAACGGCGGAGCTTAAGAATCTCGGTGTTGATTCGCGACTCGAAAAGCCCTATACAGCGGAGACTCTTCTGACAACTTTACGGGGCCTCCTCGCCCCGTAATAGTTAACGCGCTAAACGTCCATCTCCTTTTTAACCTTCGGATGATCCACCTCTTCTGGGGTGGTCCTAAGCATCAAGTACCCCACAACCCCTCCGATCGCGGAGGCGATGAATATCCCAAGCTTTGCCTGCAATATCAGCTGAGCATCATCAAAGGCCAGCTCAGTAATGAAGATCGACATAGTAAACCCGATCGATGCCAGGAAAGAGACCGCATATATCTGTCTCCACGAGCTGCCCGCGGGCAGTTCGGCAAGATTCAAGTACACCACCAATTTGCTCATAAGGATTATGCCGACAGTTTTGCCAACGGTGAGGCCGGCCCACACTCCGAGAGTGACCGTGCTCGCGATCTGGGCGAAAAGGTCGCTGGTGACGGTAATACCGGCATTAGCAAAAGCGAAGACCGGCAGTACGATAAACGCCACGAGGGAGTGCATCCCATGCTCAAGTCGCTGAAGCGGCGACTCAACCGCGCGCGTATAGCGTTTTATATTATCGATAATATGGAGTTGCTCGTAACTGACCAGGTTGTTGATGCCCGGCTTTTCTTTGCCAAACTTATCGGCGAGCGTTCGAAGATTTGATAGAAAGCTCTTTGAATCGATCTTCACTGTGGCCGGGATCGTCAGCGCGGCAAGAATGCCCGCGATGGTCGCGTGTACGCCTGAAAGCAGGAACGCCATCCAAAGGCCGCCGATTCCTATAATTCCGTAAAAGAGAGGGGTCCGAATTCCTGCCAGGTTGCCGCCTATGAGGACAGCCATAAAAATACTTCCTATCCCCAGGCTGAGTAAAGAAATATCGGACGTGTAAAAGAAAGCGATCACAAGGACGGCGCCGATGTCGTCGGCGATCGCCAATGCGGTAAGAAAGACCTTTAGAGAGAGAGGGACCCGGCTCCCGAGCAGGTACAGGATGCCAAGCGCAAAGGCAATATCCGTCGCCATAGGGATACCCCATCCATTAATACCAGGGGTGCCCAGATTGAAAAAGACGTAGATCGCCGCCGGAAAGATCATTCCACCCGCACCCGCGGCAAGGGGCAGCGCAGCTTTTCGAAGATTGGAAAGCTCTCCGGCGATGATCTCTCGTTTAAGCTCCAGACCGACGACAAAGAAGAAAACGGACATCAGCCCATCGTTGATCCAATGGTGCAGAGTTTTCGATATTTCGATCCCCGCAAATGTGAAGCCGAATTTATACTGCCAAAGCTGATGATAGATGTCCTGTAGAGGTGAATTAGCTACAATAATCGCCAGAACGGCCGCCCCAAAAAGGACAATGCCGCCGGCGGTCTCGTTCTTGATGAAACGGTTGACGGGTTTCAGCCAGATGTCGATCCGATCTTGTCTCATAGTAAAGTATTGATCCCGCTTAAAATGTTTTGTTACAAAATCGCGTAACCTTAATCTTCTGGTATTTTCACGCCACTCTCAACCAACTTAATAGCATTTCATAACCTGGTATCCTTTTCTCCTTTATCTCAAGTCGAACAAGATCCAGGTCGCGATCGCGTAAACAAGCACGATCGCCACCGAATCCCAAGCGAGAAAAAGGGTCTTTTTGCGCGTTCGGTAAGTTAAACCAACGATGGCTATCGCCGTCATCATCATGGCGGCATTGGCGCTGATCAGATGATTTGTCGAAACATTTGACAGAAGCGCACCTTTGAAATACAAAATATCGTTAAAGGCTAAAATCCCGACATTAAACAAATTACTTCCGAAAAGATTTCCGAGAGCCAGGTCCACCGCCCCGATTCGCAAAGCGGCAAATGAAATGACGAGTTCGGGTAAGGCGGTTGCAAAAGCGACAAAAACAGTACCGACAAAAGTCGGCCCGAGTCCGGTCATTTCGGCTATCCTGTCGCCTAGATACGGCAGCCATAGAGCTGCCGCGATGATGACAAACCCTGTTGCCGCGAACACCAGATACGCTCTCTTTTTTGAAATATCCTTATACTGCAATTCTTCGACAACCTCTTTGATCGCGGCAAGTTTTCTTCTTCTTTCATATATAAAGATCATACGCATGGCCCATAAATACGTAAGGATAAAGAAGATACTATTTACTCCGATCCAGGATACAATCGGAAGGCGGTCGCCGATCACGACCGATAAACTGACCATCCCCAAAAGAAATATGCCATAACCAGCCGCTAAAACCTGTCCCTGATGCGCCCTTGAAGAGATCGGAGCGGTTCGTGTTCTCATATCGAGCAAAGCAATCGTCAGCATATTAAACATACAACTGCCCAAAACATTGCCCGTGGCGATGTTCGGCACGTCAAATACGACGATTGAGCTGAACCCCGTGATAAGTTCCGGCAAGGAAGTAACCGAAGCGAGCAGAACGATACCGATCCACGTCCGTCCCAAACCCGTCTTTTCGGCGATAATGTCACCGTATTTTGCCAGCCGGATCCCGGCGTAAACTATCACGGCCGTGCATAAGATAAACTGAAGCCAAACGATCATCTTAAAAAAATCCAGCTTTGATCATGCCTTTTATAAATTCAGTTCTTTTCTGGTAAACAGGTAATTTACTATTCGCTCGCGCGTGATGATTCCGAGGAGATTGCCGTCAGATACCACGGGGAGCTGGTTGATGCCATGCCGTCCGATGAGCTCCAGGGCCTCTGTCGCGGGTGTATCGGGACCTACCACGTGAAGGTTTTCGAATCGGCGCATCACATCAGCCGCGGTCTTGAAGGGCCAAAGCTTACGCTCGATAGATTTGATCTCATGAGCGGTGATCATCCCCACTGGAGAGCCGTCCTCTTCGACCATAAAGCACCGTTGCCCCGATCTTAATAGGTGGTCGTCAACGATGGTTTGGAGATTTTGATACCTGTCGAGCATTACGCAGTCGCGCGACATTAGATCGCCGACACTAACGCCTTTCAGCCCCTCGGTGATCTCGACCTGGGCGTATGTTGCCTTGGCGGCATTGAGAAGAAACCACCCTATGAAAGCTATCCATAACCCGCCAAAGCCCGCTCCGCTAAAAAACATAAACAAACCGAGGATTATGAATATGAAAGCCATGAACTGCCCGGATACCGAGGCGATGCGGGTCGATTTGGGGCCGTCGCCGGTAACCGCCCAGATTATCCCTCTCAAGACCCGTCCACCGTCCATCGGAAAACCCGGGATCATATTGAAAACGGCCAGAGCGATGTTGATATAACCTAGCCATACGAGCATCGCCATCAGCGGTGTATCTGCTTCGCTCATCGGCGTCCAGCCGAGCAGATACGAGATGCCTAAACAAGCGAAACCGATAACGGCGCTTGTTATGGGCCCGACTATCCCGATCCAGAATTCCGTTTTTGCGTCAGGCGATTCTTTCTCGATCTGCGCCACACCGCCGAGGGCAAAAAGCGTGATCGAACGGACTGGCAGGTTTTTCGAAAGGGCAACTGCCGCGTGAGAGAGTTCGTGAACGATGATCGCAGCGAAAAAGAGCAGCGCACTAAAAACCGCCATCAGCCAGATAGTCCCGCTGCTCCAATCGGGATGTGCTTGTGAGAAATAACTCGACAAGGAAAGCACGATAAGCACCGCAATTATCAGCCAGCTATAGTGCAATCCGATCTTAATACCGTAGATGCTTCCCAATCTAATTGTTGCTTCCATATCTACAGTCTAAACCAACACGAGGCTTTTAATTAGTAGCCTTCTTCAGCTTTAGAGATATCCGGCTGTAGATCTCGGCGATCGCCCACGTAACAAGAACCGTCACTGTGACAATCAGTAGGGCCTGAGCATCGAGAAACGTCAGGCCGAGCATCTCGCGCAAAAATGGAAAACCCAGGGTAAGTACCTGTAAAGCCACACCGGCCCAAACAGCAATGTGAAGTGCCAGATTAAAACGGGGAATGACCGAGACGCGTCTCGATGGATAGGCAAAAAACAACTGAGCGATCGATTCAAAAATAAACACTGCGGTTCGAATAGCAGCCACGCCATAACCGTATAGCGGCAGCACCACCAGCAACACGCCGCCCGCGGAGGCCTTGATAATTCCTGTAAATATAAAAAAAATGAGTGATGCACGATCCAGGAGAGGAGAATTCGGGTCACGCGGCGATTGGAGCATTACGCCATCATTCTTATCCAACCCGAGCGCCAATGCCGGCGGTCCGTCCGCAATAATATTGATCCACAAAAGCTGAACCGCAGTCAGCGGCAGCAAAAGCCCACCGCCAATATCCTCAAGGCCGAGCATGAACGAACCGATCGAACCCCCGACGACCAGCAGGACGAGGGCGAGGTTGGTTGAGAACAAAAAGCGGATAAACTTCTGGATATTTTCGTATATGCTTCGCCCTTCTTCTATGGCCGCGACGATCGTAGCGAAATTATCGTCCAGAAGTATCAGATCGGCTACTTCGCGCGAAACGTCGCTGCCGCGTTCGCCCATAGCAATTCCGACATCCGAGCGTTTGAGGGCAGGGGCGTCGTTCACACCGTCGCCGGTGACGGCGACCACTTCCCGATTCGCCTGCAAGGCTTCGACCAGCCGAAGTTTATGTTCGGGCGCAACCCGGGCGAATACATTGGTGCTTGAAACAGCCTCGCTGAGAGCGGCCGGGGTCAACATCTCAACGTCATAGCCCGTCAAGACCCGACTCGGCGGGATTCCGACCTCATGGGCGATGGCGAGAGCGGTGGCCGGATGGTCTCCGGTTATCATCAAGACGCGGATCCCGGCTTTTTGCGCCAGGCGGATCGCTTCGGGGACCTCCGCACGCGGCGGATCCCAGAGCAGTACCAAACCGCCAAAATGAAGATTATTATCTCCCTCCCCCTCGCGCCAACCGAGCCCCAGAATACGGAAACCTTCTCTTGCGTACCCGTCAGCCTTTTCTTCCCAGTTTCTTCGCTCGTCATCCGAAAGAACACTCAACTGCAAGATCACCTCGGGAGCTCCTTTCAGGTAGCTCATCTGATGGCCTTTTTCCTCGACGGTTACACGCATGTACTTGTGTTTGCTGTCGAACGGGAGGAGAGAAACGCGGACGGAACGCTCGTTCGCGGTCGCGATATCGACGCCCTGCTTTTGCGCGAATTCGAGCAGAGCAATCTCGAGCGGGTCACCGACCCCGGCGCCGAGTTCGGCATCGTTCGCCAAGACCATCGCACGGAGAGCCATACTGGATTCCGGACTGTCGAGGTCCTTGACGAACATCTTATTCTCGGTCAGCGTACCGGTCTTGTCTGTGGCGATGACGGTTACAGAGCCAAGTGCCTCGACGGCGCTCAGACGGCGGACTACGGCCTTTCGCTTTGCCATTCGTTCGACGCCAAGAGAAAGCGTGAGGGTCAGAACGGCAGGCAACCCTTCCGGGACAGCGGCCACCGCTAAGGCGACGGCAAAAAGCAGGACATGCCCGATGCGGTCGAGGCCTTCGATATAAAGCCCGGCAACAACAAGAAATACCGCAAGAACCAGAATTGCATAGGCGATCTGTTTGCCGAATACGTCCAGCCTGCGTTCGAGCGGAGTCTTTCCGGCCTCGATCCCGCCGATCATCACCGCGAGTTTTCCCATGGCGCTTTTTTCGCCTGTGCGGGTCACTTGCTCGTAGCTTTTTCCTCTTACGAATAAAGTTCCGCTGAAAACGTCGGCTGTATCGCTTTTATCGACCGGCACCGACTCGCCTGTAAGTATCGATTCGTCGACCGATACACCTTG
>JBGTCF010000087.1:0-15174 GCA_041748975.1 Pyrinomonadaceae bacterium | reverse complement strand
GAGAATTCCGGTATGTCGGACTATGTCGAGCCGAAGGAAGATCTTGAGATCAAGGTTTCGAACTTTTTCTCTCGCGTCAGCTCGCCTGTGCTTTCGGATCTCGATCTTGATTTTGGCCCGGTTCTTGCGGATTTTACTTATCCGCGAAAGATGTCAGACCTTTTCCGTGGAATGCAGATGATCGTCGTTGGCCGTTATCGCAATACAAATGATCTAAATAAAATTACTTTGAAGCTCACCGGCAAGACGGGCAGGGAAGTCAGGACTTTCAATTATACGAATCTAGATTTTCCCGTCAGGTCCGATGAAAACAATTTCCTACCAAGACTATGGGCAAGTCGTCGTGTCGGCTGGCTGCTCGAACAGATCAGGGCCAATGGCGAGACCAAAGAAGTCAAGGATGAGGTCGTTGACCTCGGTACGCGATATGGGCTGGTCACGCCGTATACTTCGTATCTCGCGACTGACGGCTCGATGGCGAATGTTCGCCGTGACGCCCCGATGGTTAGGAGGCTGGAAAGTTCTGCAAGACAAAAAATGGCCGTAATAAGTGGAGCCGACGCGGTTGGGTTAAGTGTGCAGCAGCGTTCGATGCAGTCAAATGAACGAGCCGCTGTTTCCGAATCAGATGCCGATAATGTCATGGTCCGCAACACAAGAAATAATCAATTTATCGGGAACCGTAATTTCGTTAACGAATCGGGTGTCTGGGTCGATGCTGAGTACAGTGAAACCTCGCGTCTGCCGGTAACGACTATCCGCTTTGCGTCAGATGAGTATTTCGCATTGATCGAGAAGGACCGAAACATCGGGCAATATTTATCGCTCGGTGAACAAGTAACGGTCATTTGGAAAAACAGAGTCTATAAAATAATTCATTAGTGGCTTTTGGGCGGGCAAACACCGCATTGGCGGGCAAGCCCGCCACTTAACAGAAAAGTTACAAGTTTAGGGGCGGGCTCGCCCGCCGCTTCGTCTCGAATGAAATAAAATAAGAATTTTACAATTTGATAAGCCGGCTTGCCCAGGATAGAGTCACGCTTCTTGACCAGAAGCTCGGTCATAGTCTTTAACATCCGCGAGCGATGAGATGATTTTTAGCCTTGGAAGCATTATCCTGAAAGCACCAATAATGATCTCCGGAGGCGAATGCATTGACGAAATTTGGCTTTACCTTGCTTTTAACTCTTTTCGCGGTAGTATCGGGGTTCTCCCAGTCCGATTGGACGCTTCAACGCGTCGATTCAGCCGGCGACCTCGTGGCGGTCCACTTTACATCTTCAGATAAAGGCTGGATCGCCGGCGACGGAGGCTATTTGGCGTCGACCACAGACGGCGGCAGGACCTGGCGAAAATATCCGCTCAATGCCACTGAGGACATAAACGAGATCTATTTTCGCAATGACGACAACGGCTATCTGATCGCCGGTCGAAAGCTTTTCATTACCCGCGACGGCGGAAAATCGTGGCAGGAAACTCGTATTTACCGCGCGGGCGAATTCGGCACGGGCACACCGGAATTTCTAAGTATACGTTTCTCGGATAAAAAACGTGGATACGTCGTCGGCTCGGTGCTCCGGCGCAGTGGTAATGAAGACGTCGTCGTTGATTCGCTGCTGATGCGGACTGAGGATGGCGGCGAAACATGGACCCGGATAAATGTGCCTACAAAATTCGAGCTATTCCATCTCGATTTTAACGGGAGTTCTCACGGCTGGATCGCTGGTGATCAGGGAGTGATTCTTGCTTCAACTGACGAAGGCCGCACATGGCAGCTGCAGAATTCCGGCGTCACGCGTGCTCTGTTCGATATTCGTTTTCGAGGTAAAAAGAATGGATACGCCGTTGGCGGCGGCGGTACAGTGCTTCGGACAGAAAATGGAGGGGCCACGTGGCAGGCGGTGGATACGGCGTACAGCGAAACTTTTAAGCGGGTAGATTTCGGCGACGACAAGAATGGCTGGATCATTGGCTATTCCGGCAGGATCCTGCAGACAAACGACCGCGGCAAGACCTGGTTTCGCCAGGACAGCGGAACAAACGAGCGCCTTTACGGCATTTTCATTGATAAAAAATACGGCTGGGCGGTCGGTGCAAAGGGCGTTATTCTCCAATTTAGAAAGTAAAGGTACAAAATATTCAAGTTTCCGGCAGTTTTGCGTTAACACTTTCGTAAAACTGTGGTATATTTCATCAGCAATTTTAGTCAAACCACCGTTTTCGCATCAAAGATCGTTATAACGACACCCTTGTGTTTGGGAGGAGAATTATGAGGAAAAGACCACTTTTGTACGCGTTGGCTTGTCTAGCCATCCTATTTACAGTCATTGGCTCGGCATATGCTCAGGGAACAACATCCCGCGTGACCGGCACTGTGTCCGACTCTTCGGGGGCCGTAGTACCTGGCGCGACAGTGACACTTACGAATGAAGGCACGAATGTCAGCCTGACCACCGAGACAAACAACAGCGGCGCATATGTGTTCGATCTTATACAGCCTGGTAGGTACACTGTATCGGTTGAAAAGGCCGGGTTCAACAAATTTATAACGACCAGGAATACCGTATTAGTAAATCAACCGGCGACAGTCAATGTGAGTCTCAATGTGGGCGACGTTTCGGTTGTGGTCTCGGTCGAGAGTTCTGCCGAGCAGGTACAGACCAGCTCGTCGGGGAATATCGGGACAACTATCGAAGAGCGGACGATTGAGAGTCTGCCGATTGTCGGCACGCGCGGACGGAACCCGCTCGAACTGCTGAATTTTCAGCCTGGGGTTACCGTAGGTGCGAACACTGGCGGCGGAGTTCATGTCCACGGCTCGCGGGACCGTGCATTCAACTTTACGCTGGACGGTATCGACATCAATGAATCAACTTTTGGGGGTTCTAATTCGACGCCGTTGAAGCCCAATCCGGAAGCCATCCGCGAGTTTCAAATTGTCACGTCGAATACCACAGCCGAACTCGGGCGGAGCAGCGGTGCACAGGTCACCTTCGTGACTCGCTCGGGTACGAACGAATTTCATGGAAACATATTCGAGTATTACCAAACCCCTCGATTTAACGCCAACAGCTATAGCAATAATGTCAACGGCGTTGCGAGGGGACAATTCGTTCAGCACATTTTTGGGGGCAGCGTTGGCGGCCCTATATTAGATCCCGGCTTTGGAGAAGGAAGGCCGATTAGATGGCTTCGTGACAAAGCCTTCTTTTTTGTTAATCTGCAACTACTGCGTGCCGCCGATTCGGTGGGCGTAACGCGGATCGTGTATACTCCGCAAGCCCGAGCGGGGCTTTTCCGGTATGTCGTTGGCGGCCAGAATGCTCCGACCGGCGGTGGGACTGCTCCCTCAATAGACTCGAGCGGAAATGCCGTCTACCCTGCTTGTACAGGTAGTCCAGCTACTAATCAGCCGTGCATTAGCTCCTACAACGCAGTTACGCAGGCTCCGAATACAATTGACCCATACCTGCACGGGTTGATCAATTCAATGCCGCTCCCAAACAACTGGTCTACGGGAGACGGTCTTAATACGGCGGGCTTTTCGTGGGCGACTTCGGGTAAGGAACGAAATATGGATTTTGTCACTAAGATCGACTACATAGCAAATGAAAAGAATGCGTTCTATGTTCGATACGGATATGGGAATCAAGACAGTCTTGGTGACGGGGTGAACGGTGGTCGGCCGATATTTCCGAATTCGCCGCGGCTTGTCGACACATTTCGTTCACCGAGAAACCTTGCGGCAAACTGGCGCTTTTCCCCGACTCCAAAATTTACTAACGAATTCATTTGGGGCCGTAGCACCTATGGTTTTAGTTTTGATACCCCGGAGCCTGATCCTGCGTACATTTTTGGTTTCTTGAATGTCTCTAATTTCAACGGAAATACCACTTTTAATGCCCGAGATGTACTAACATATCAGTTTGTTGACAACATGACCTTCGACTTCTCGCCCCACACCCTGAAGGCCGGTATTAATTTCAGGCTTGTTAAGCATGTCGATGATCGGCAAGGTGTGGCTGGCGCAAATATCAATGGATCTATTCCATTGTCGAATTTGTCTTCGCGTTTCACGGCATACGGCCTTCCGCTGGCCGGGCCTAATTCGATCAACTCAAACGACGAGCCTCGTCTGCGGTCCATGCTTTCTGATCTTATCGGCCACGTCGGAACTATGACCCGGGCATTCGTCCTCGATCCCAGCGATCCGTCGCGGTTTGCTCCTGGCGGTACGCGATGGATAAATGAAGCGCATTACGATGAGTTTGACTTCTACATCCAAGACAGTTGGCGAATACGCCCCAACTTTCTCGTGGACGTGGGTGCTCGCTGGGAAATAAAGTTGAAGCCAAGCGTTAACGGACGGCCGATACTCGTTCCTGATCAGCCCGTCAAGGTTGGGGCTCCGCCTTCGAATACGCTGAAGTGGGTTGAAGGAGATCTCTTTGATAGCGCATGGGGCCTTATCATGCCGTCCGTCGGATTTGCGTGGGATCCGTTTAAAAAAGGAAAAACGTCTATCCGGGCTAATTACCGGATGGCGACGGATCGATTCCCAACCTTCCTTTTCGGATCAAATATTTTCCAGAGCACTCCGGGTAATAACATTGGCTCGAGCAATGCAGCGTATGGCCAAGGCGGGGGCCTCCTCAGAAACGCGGCCCCGGAGTTCAACGCTTTGTTCCCCGCCTCGAGTCCTGACACTCTTCGCCAGCCCACGGCATTCGGCTCGACGTCGCTTACGGTGATCGACCCAGATCTGACGTATCCGCAGGTCCATTCATTCGTGGCAAGCTTCCAACATGAGTTCGGTGGAAATGTTTTTGAATTCAATGCCATCCGGAAGCAGGCTGTTCACCTTTCCGGTGGTTACAATGTTAATCAGTCTCATTTGGACAAGATCGATTCGAGATGTCCGAATGAAACGTTTCTTCAAGCGTTTGTGGCCGCACAGGCAAACAATGCTAGTTGTTTGGTTCCGCTATTCAGGCGAACCACCGGAGCTCAATATACACTGGCGACTTTCCGGACGGAGTTCAATACGGCTTTATTGAATAACAATGTAGCCTCCGTTGCCTCCACCCTTGCGCTCCGAACCGGAAGCGGCTCTTTGACGTCTGCAGGTTTTAGTCCGTTCTTCTTTAAGAACTATCCTCAATTCTCTGGCGGCTTGAACGTGATCGACAGCAGTGACTATTCAAAGTATTGGGCGTATGAATTTATCCTCAAACGCAGGCTGAGTGCAGGGTTGAGCTTCCAGGCTTCGTACACACTGTCCAAGTCCAAGGACAATCGATCGTTCGACCCTACCCAGACTACCGTTTCTACCGGCAACGCACAGTCGGCAAGCAGTACGCCGTTCAACATCTTTGACCGCAGCCTGAATTACTCATGGTCGGATTTTGACCGCCGTCATGTGGTTCAGTCATTCTGGGTGTGGGAACTGCCGTTTGGTCAGCGAAGAAAGTTTAGGACTGGCAAATCTGTCTTCGATTATGCGATTGGGGGATGGCAGCTGTCAGGCACTTTTAGGTTGCAAAGCGGACGCCCGTTCACAGTATATTCAGGATTCAACACTTCCACTGACATCGTCCAGTCATTGGCGAATTGCAACAACTGCTCGAGAGACCTTGGCCAACACGTGCTGGAAAATGGTAGAAATTTCTGGTTCGATGCTAGTGACCGAGCATTATTCAGCAACCCTGCCCCGGGAGAGAATGGCAACATTCCCAGGAATTACTTCCTTGCTCCGAGTTACTGGGAGACGGACCTTTCCCTCCTTCGGAAATTCAGGCTGACCGAGCGCTGGAGCCTCGACATCAGGGTCGATGCCACAAATGCGTTCAATCATCCTGTGCTGGCGGCCCCCACAGCCACTGCGTCGAGCACCCTCTTTGGTCGGATCAATGCCGATGTTCAAAACACGGCCAGACGCGTTCAGTGGTCGGCAAAACTCAACTTTTAGCGATAGGGAATGATAGCGAATCTCCGTGGCCTCGAAAGGGCCTCGGAGATTTTTCTTCGAATGGGGCATTGAGTTGAAAACTGCCGGACTTACGACCGAAACCTTGGAAAACGGAGAAACAGGCCGAACCACTTCGTCGGGCCGCATCAGTTAAACACCGACGCGTATGCGAAGAGGCATCCACCAACGGATTGTCAGATGGCAATATGTTTTTCACCAGCGGATCCCGGTGCAGAATGCCTTTTTAACGTTTCGAAGAATTCCGAACGGCGGATGCCATCCGATGAAGGCCGGCAGCGGTGGAAATCGAGGCTACCGCTAGTAAGACCTGCGGGTCAGAGTCAACTAATACCCGGTTTGCCATTACCGGCCCATATTTGGCCACTGCCAAATAAAAGCGGAATTGTTCCTGGACGAACAACGCTTGCCGGTCCAGTTCGGGTTTTGAAAAACGATGCCTGGGTCCAGCGGTTACAAACCGAATGAATTCCTCGTACGCCGGAGCCGAAATAACAGCATCGGTAAGGCTGATCCTTTTCGTATAACCCTTCTCCGTCCCGCTATACACATTGAGTCCTGCAATTCGTCCGCGAATCAACTCGCGAGTGAAGAGAAATACTTGATCCATTAATGCCTGCTGTCCCTCGGTGAGCGAAACTGAAGCAACCGCTTCGTCTGGGCGGATGCCGTCGCCGCCGAAGACTTTTCGGTCGGTAACCGTCCGGGCCTCGAAATAGGCTTTGTCAATTCCTGAACTCGGTGTTTTCTGATTGTAATAATCGTATAGGTCAACACTCGAGTAATCACGCTGGATCGACCGGCCTGAGGGTGTCAGATATCGTCCGGTCGTCAGAGTAAGCCCAGCTCCGCCGGGCAGGTCGATCACGGTCTGGACGAGGCCCTTGCCAAAGGTTTTTTCCCCGACGATCAAGGCGCGATCGTCATCCTGAAATGCTCCGGCAACGATCTCGGATGCAGATGCGGTCCGTTCATTCACAAGTACGACTAGTGGCATTGTCTCGGGGGCGGCGTTCGTGGACCGGTGTTCTCGACTGTCGATCAGAGAGCGGCCTCGCTGTGACAAGATAGGGGTGCCTGCGGGCAGAAACTTCTCGGCGACCTTAACTGACTGATCCAGAATACCGCCGCCGTTCCAGCGAAGATCGAGAACCAACGATCTCATTCCTAGCCGCTTTAGGTCCCGTAATGCACGGTCGAATTCGTCCGAGGTGGTGTAGCTAAAACCTTGGGTAAGATCAATATACCCGACACCGGGACGGATAATATATGCGTCGGGTATCGATGGCTGCGTTACAACGTTTCGCGTCAGTACAAGATCCTCGATCCTTCCGGTTGCGGCACGTTCCACCTTAAGTGTGAAATTGCTTCCGGATGCCCCTCGGAGCATGTTTCGCACCTCTGTAAGACCGATTCCCGTGGTTTTTCGGCCATTGACCGAGACTATACGGTCTCCAAACTTTAGCCTTGCATTTGCCGCCGGTGATCCGGGAACCACTGACAAAATAAACGTATCCGACGAAAGGCCATCGTTAAACTCTCCTATCGAGGCACCGATGCCGGTATAGCCGCTTTTCTGTTCATCGAGAAGCTCTTTCCACTCGGCCGCGTCGTGAAAATTGGAATGCGGGTCGAGCGAATGGAGCATGCTGACGAGTGCTGATTTGGTGACCGCATCTGCCTTTATTCGACCTGCGTCAAAATGTTGAGTTAATACGATTGCTTGGGCCTCGCGAATATCGTTTGCGATCCTGTTCGCGGCCGCGGAATTGCTGCGGTTCGAACCTCCTGAGGCGGAGAACGTGCTGCCGGGCTTTATTCGAAACGGCTCGGATGCGCCGGTCAAGGGAGTTTGGAGCTGCGCTGTGATCTGACCCGCCGCGGCAAGCAATACTAAAAAAAATAATAAAGATCGCAAACAGCCCATTTGGAAAAAATACGCAGATATCCTGTACGGGGCGGCATTACAGACTTACGCACCTCGCCTTAAATAAAATAAGACCGGCGGCGTTGGCGACACCCGACGACCACCGGTCATTTCCTTGTTTGACTAAGTTATATATCGAACGAAGACCGGATTCCAGATAATCGGGCGATATCGACGAAGCGTATAATTGCCCGCAAAGCCCTTCCTTAGGGACTTTGGCATCGTTGCTTTTTTAAGACCAAAATGTTCTGATAAAAGTTAGCATTAACTTCTAATAAGGTCGGCATCGAATGCCATTGGAGGCTGATTTAAGAAGGGGAATAGGCGCAGATATCTATGTCAGAAATGTTTAATTTACCACCGCTTGAGCTCGAAGAATATTCGCTCGGAAACGGCCTTCGCGTTGTGCTGAATCCGGACGCTGTAATTCCTGTGGTCTCGATAGCGGTCTATTACAACGTCGGTTCGCGTAACGAGCGCGAGGGCCGCACCGGGTTTGCTCATTTGTTCGAACACATGATGTTTCAGGGTTCTGAGAATGTTCCGAAAGCAGGCCATTTTCAGCACATAATGAAGTGCGGCGGGACGATGAACGGCACCACATCGAGTGAGCGAACCAATTATTACGAAACGCTGCCGGCAAGCCAGCTTCCGATGGCGCTGTGGCTGGAATCGGACCGCATGCGATCGCTCGCGGTCACGCAGGAAAATCTCGATAACCAGCGTGAGGCGGTAAAGGAAGAAAAGCGTTTGCGATATGACAATCAGCCGTATGGGCAGATCTTCGACTTGATCAATGAGATGATCTTTAAGAATTTTGCCAATGCGCATTCTACGATAGGCTCTATGGAACATCTCGATGATGCCACGGTGGAGGACGTACAGGAGTTTTTTCGAATTTACTATGCTCCCAATAATGCCGTGATCGTGCTCTCCGGGGCTTTCGAAACGGCCGTGGCAAAGGACCTGATCGAAACGTATTTTGGCGACATCCCGTCACAGCCGCTGCCGCCTGAACTCGACGTCAGCGAGCCACCCGAGGTGGCGGCCACTTACAGGGAATGGGAAGACAATCTTGCTCCTTTCCCCGCGTTCTTGATCGGCTGGAAGATACCGCCGCGGCGTTCGCAGGAATTTTACGCCTTGTATCTGGCGGGAAAGATACTGTACGACGGAGAGAGCTCGCGTCTCTATCAAAAACTCGTCAAGGGCGAGGAATCTGTAATTCAGCTTTTTGGATTTACCGATGAGCGGCGCGGCCCTTCGAGCATCTTTGTCGGAGCGATCCCAAAACCCGAAAAGGACCTTAGTCAGATCCGCGAAACCATTATGAAGGAGATCCACGATCTGGCGGCCCACGGTCCTTCATCAGAGGAGATGGAAAAGATCGAGAACCAGCTCGTCAACGACGCCGTCCGGATGAGGCAGTCGTCAATGTCGCGGGCCCAACAGATAGCAGAATTTGCTTTATACGATGGCGATCCAAAGCTGGTAAATAGTGAATTATTTGACCTTTTGGCCGTGACGCCGGACCAGATTCGGTACGCTGTGGGTGTGTATCTGAATACCGATAATCGGGCACTACTCGACGTCGTCCCCGCCGGAAAGGGGTAATCGAACACCGACGTGGAAAATATGAATACAGAATTTAGGTGTAATCCACCAGAACCTCTCGAACCGATACCGTTCGATATTCCGAGACCCTTCGAGACGACTCTCGACAACGGTCTGCGCATCATCATTTTCGAGAATGATCGGCTTCCGCTTATCAGTTACAGGCTCGCCTTTAATCTGGGTGATATAAACGACCCTGTTGATGCAACCGGGCTTACGTCCGCGATGTCGTCTTTGCTTTCTGAAGGTACTCAGGACTACTCGAGTCGGCAGCTCGCTGAAAAGATAGAGCGTTTGGGCGCGAGTATTTCTACGAATTCGTCCGATGATTTTATGATCGTCGCGGCTTCGTCCCTATCACTTTACAGGACTGAAATTCTGCAGCTGCTTGCCGAGATCGTGCTGACGCCGACGTTCCCTGAAGACGAATTGGACCTATACAGGCGAAACACGGTCGAACACCTCAAGTTTCAGCGGTCACAGCCAAATTTCCTTGCGGGCGAACAAGCTGCTCGTCTTTTGTACGGAGAGCATCCTTATTCAAAGGTTTCACCGCGTGCAGAGGACGTCGAAAAGCTAGACCGGCAGACGCTGATAGAGTTTCACGCCAAAACCCTGGTGCCTAATAACGCGATCTTTATTGTTGTAGGGGCGGTTGATCGTCCGGAATTTTTGGCTGAAATGAATGACCTCTTCGGCGGATGGCAGCCGGGAGACCCGCCGGTGGAGAAATTTGCCACACCGCCTTCCGGAAGTGCCAGAACATTGACCATTGTCGACAGGCCCGGATCTGCGCAGTCGAACATCGTCATTGCCAATCTAGCCATTAAGCGGACCGATCCTGACTATTTTCCGACAATAGTGATGAACCAGGTGCTCGGTGCAGGCGCATCGTCGCGGGTGTTCATGAACCTCCGTGAAGAAAAGGGTTACACTTACGGTGCATATACACGCCTGGGGGCAAAGCAGCTTTCCGGCGACTTTGAGGCGACGGCCGAGGTTCGCACGGAAGTGACCGGAGCCTCGATCAAGGAGTTTTTCTACGAGCTTGACCGTATACGAAATGAAACTGTTGGTGACGATGAGCTTGCCGACGCGAAGAATTTCCTGACGGGGGTGTTCCCGCTCAGGGCCGAAACTCAGGAGGGCCTGACAAACCTCATCGTCAATCAGCACCTTTACGGCCTGCCGGATGATTATCTTCAAACTTATCGTGAAAATGTAGAGGCGGTAACTGTCCGCGACGTTAAACGGGTCGCTAATTTACACATTAGGCCAGAGGAAATGGCTGTTATCATAGTTGGCGATGCTGAAGAGATATTGCCGCAGGCAAGGGAGTATGCCGACTCGGTTGAAATATTCGACACGGAGGGAAAAATGCAGGACGAAGCAAAATATGTGGTCGGTGATGAAGCTGAAACGGCCGATGTGGCAGGGAAGTGGTTGCTGAATATTGATTTCCAAGGCCAGCGGCTGCCGGTGACGATGTCACTCGCACAGAATGGAACGGAAGTGACGGGCGAACTCGAAACAATGCTCGGTAATGGAAAGATCGCAGACGGCAAGATCACGGGGAGCAAACTCGTTGCAACCGCCCAGGCCGAGATGCAGGGAAGTCCGATAGAATTCGCGATCTCAGGAAAAGCGGACGGCAATGAAATGAGCGGCACTATTACTGCCCCGATCGTTCCCGACCCGCTTTCATTCTCCGGTTCAAGACAAGCCTAGATCACAAGATATTAGCCCGCGAAATACGCGAAATATACGAAATGAGGACTAATCCCCAACTTTTCGTCATTTTCGCGTATTTCGCGGGCAAGTTTTCGTTCTAATTTAATGTTTCGGGCCGCGGTCCGCCGGTGAGGCTCCATGGAGTAAAGCCGTGACGAATCGCGGCCCAAAACACCGGTTGCAGCTGTGGGTTATTCCTATCCCGCACGCCGCAAGCCTACGACGTTTCGCTGCAAATTCTGTAAATGCTCGATCAGGTCCGATGCAGCACGCTTCGAAAGCTCAGTGACGCCGCATCGCAGGATCTGGGCACATTCATGCTCGGCGTCTAATTTTGCTTCGCGTGCAAGAGCTCGGATCATGTTGAGCTGCTTACCCGTCACCATATCACCGAGGCTCTTTGCGATAGGGTCGGCGGCAGGCAATGGCTCAGCGACAATGGCAGTCTCTTCATGGTCGATCGAATCGAACTCACGCTTGTAAAGTTCGCGCGCTATACCAAACTTAACCGCGGCCCTCTTGAGAGCATCGTGTTCGGCCTTTTTTATTCCTGTTTCGTTTATGGCCCTTCCGGTACCGATGCCTTCCCGTGTCACGCCGTCGATCGTAATGGCGACTGTCACTGTAACGATCTCGCCGATCGATCGAATGTCCTTCACGCTGTGTCCCCAATTTGGAGCGTTCTCGTCGAGGATGTCTGCAACGGTGTGCCATTCGACATATTCGACCATATGGACGTTTCCGTTCCGGTCACGCCGTCCGGCTCGCTGGCGGACGAGATTAGGATCGACGGTCTTGCGGAGTTCCCGCAGTGTCGTTGAAAAATCGAGGATGTTGCTCGAATTTGCCTCAGTGGGCATTTCTACCGTTTCGGTTTCTTTCGTTTCGTTTAGAATGCGTTTCATTTCTATCTCCTATGTTGTACCAGATCGACGAGGTGAGGACGTATACCGGCTGTCTGTTTCCGGATAACCATTTCCGCGTCGGTCTCCTGTTCGTCGCGCGTCAGACAAATAACGCGACTCAGCTTGTGGACTTCAATAGATGCAAATATATCGAATATGTTGCAGCCGTGAAACAGCGTATCAATTTAATTTATTTGTTGCAAGTAAGAAACAAGGTGTTGCATTTAAAAAAATGATGTGTTATGTTTTATCTGTGAAATAGCAAGTGCATCAGTGGCACTTAGAATTCATGGAGGATAAAAACAAATTATGGCATTCAAAAACGAAAGTCTGATCAGCACGGCCGAGCTGGGAAAGGCCATCAAACGGCGTCGTGAGGAACTCAAATTAAGCTTGCGTGATGTCGCCGATGTTACCGAGGTATCGGCATCGACTCTGTCGCGGATCGAAAACGGCACGGGCAGGCCCGACGCTGACAACATCGCTCGACTGACGCAATGGCTGGATATGCCGGTCGATCGTCTTATGACAA
The DNA here is from genome assembly GCA_041748975.1 of Pyrinomonadaceae bacterium. Taxonomy (GTDB): domain Bacteria; phylum Acidobacteriota; class Blastocatellia; order Pyrinomonadales; family Pyrinomonadaceae; genus OLB17. The sequence continues at coordinate 2,479 of JBGTCF010000087.1, read as the reverse complement.
AGCATTCGGGAAACAGCGTCGAACCGGTCATCTATTACCCGCATGAGGCAACGCCCGAGATCATCGAGGCCCATCTCAGGGCTGACCGGAACCTGACGCCCGAAACCGCAAATGCTCTGTCAGAGCTTTTCCGCGTGGCGTATGAGCAATTTAGTGATCGCGGCAGCAAGAAATAATCGGTACGGGCACGAACCTACTAAAATGAAACAGAAAAGCTCAGCATTTGGCCTTGGCGGCATGGCAGGTATTGACACGAAGTTTGTGTTGTTTTTTCTGGCTCTCGAATATGGACGTGCGGGTTATGCACTTTCGCTCGACGGCATTGTCATGGGAATTTCCATGATCATGATACTTGTCCTTCCGTATTTTCTCCCTTCCCGGTATGAAATGCCGAGCTTCTCCAATTGGCTGGTATATCGCGGGATAGTCGCTGTCGCGGGGGTCGCGGCCGGGATCGTCCTGGGTCAAACAACAGGAGTTTTACTTCCTGAAGGCGCCGGGTTTATCCCGATGACCTTGCTCATAATGGCATCAATCGTGAGCTGCTATATCCAGTTTTACGGCTTAATGAAACTCCGCCAGGCAAATTAGGCAAAAGGCGCCGGGCGGCAGTTGAAAGGGATCCGCGGACGTCTCGGGAACGTCCGCGGATTTTCTTTGTCGTGTGTTATAACATATGTTATATTTATTTTGAGAATGATTAGCGGCGGAAAATTATGATAAATAAACTGAAAATAACGGCGATCGGAAATTCATTTGGAATTATTTTGCCAAAAGGGATACTTGAAAAACTCCGCGTGACGAAGGGCGATTCCGTTCTAGTCATCGAAACGCCAAACGGGGTGGAGCTAACTACTTTTGACCCGGTCGTGGCACGACAGATTGAAATAGCCGAACGCGTGATGCGTGAAGACCGGGACGTTTTACGTAAACTCGCGGAATAAAATGGATATTGAGTGGGTTCGACTTGAAACGGCTCTAGCGCTTCATAAGCGTCAGATCGCCGAGCACGGCGGTAGCGACGGAGTGCGCGATGAAGGGTTACTTTCGTCGGCTATGGCTCGACCGCAAAATCTGCTGGCCTATACTGATGATTCGGACATAGCTGCATTGGCTGCGGCCTATGCCTTTGGCATCGCAAAAAATCATCCGTTCATAGACGGCAATAAACGCACTGCTCTGGTAGTAATGCGGACCTTTCTCAGTGTCAATGGGTATGACCTCAGAGCCTCTCAGGAGGATAAATACATCACTTTCCTAAGTCTCGCCGATGGTAGCCTTAACGAGGACGAACTTGTCCACTGGGTTCGGCTACACCTCATCGAATTGGTTTGAATGGAGAAGTTCGACGCTGAGCAATGATGTTAATGCATTGCAGCTGGCTCGGAAATCGATGACTCTAATTCTAAATTTAAGTCATAAATCTTTCGAACCTGCTCAACAAGTTCGAGATACTGCCCTGGCGTCAAGGCCTGGGCTCCGTCGCAAAGAGCCTCTTCCGGACAGGGATGGACCTCGATTATAAGGCCGTCCGCGCCGACGGCGACTCCTGCACGAGCTAATGGAGTCACCATATAATTATGTCCTGTACCGTGCGAAGGGTCGACGATCACAGGCAGGTGTGTAGCTCGGTGTAGTGCCGGCACAATCGAGAGGTCCATTGTATTGCGAGCGTGAGTGGCAAAAGTGCGAATGCCGCGTTCGCAGAGGATCACATCATAATTTCCCTCGGCCATTATGTATTCTGCGGCCAGCATCAGCTCATCGAGCGTGGCGGACAGTCCGCGTTTTAACAGGATTGGTTTCCGGGTTTTGCCAATATATCTCAACAGAGAGAAATTCTGCATATTACGGGCACCGATCTGAATACAGTCGCCGTATTTCTCGACCGCATCGACCCCGTGTTCGTCCATCGCCTCGGTTACGATATTCAGTCCGTACTGGTCGCGGACCTCGGCCAGCATTTTCAGTCCCACTTCGCCGAGCCCCTGAAACGCATACGGCGAAGTTCGCGGCTTAAAAGCCCCGCCTCTGAAAAACCGAGATCCGCTCTCGGCAACTGTTTTGGCAACGGCAAAAACCTGCTTTTCGTTCTCAATGGCACACGGCCCGGCGATGATCGCGAGCTCTGGCCCGCCGATCGTGGCATTGCCGACCTTGACTACAGATTTTTCCGGCCGCAAGTCCCTTGAAATCAGTTTATACGGTTTTGTGACGCGAATGGCATCAGCAACGCCGGGAAGATTCTCAAAATGCGCGGGATCGACAGCTCCCGGATTTCCGGTCACGCCGATGGCGGTGCGGCTTTCGCCCGGGAGAGCGTGGCCCCGGTATCCGAGAGCGTCGATAACCTCAAGAACTCTTTCAATCTCAGACGCCGAGGCGTCCGCTTTCATAACGATCAACATAAATAAGTACTTCCCCGTGGCGGCAAAACAATAACTTTAATTTTCACCACTTGTTTTTGCAAATTGCGGCA
>JBGTCF010000086.1:0-8675 GCA_041748975.1 Pyrinomonadaceae bacterium | reverse complement strand
CTTCACGAAGCGAACAATCAGTGTCGCAAACCAGATCGTTGCTGTTCGCGTTTTTTGAAACAATCAGCGAAGTGTTGCCGCTCTGATCTTCAAAGGCTCCGATGTCAACGGTCGTGTCGGTAATTCGCGGAAATCCCGTGCCGCGCGTGTCGTTTGTCAAAGGCTGATTGGTCAATGGGTCAACCGCATTTGCATTCAAACCGCCGTTTCGCGCCGGACTTCCGGCTTGCAGCGGATGCGAAACAACCGGAAATCCGGCTTGACCGGAATTAGTCGGCGCAAGCAAAGGATTTACGCCCGTGATGTCGTTTGGCTGTGTAAAAGTTCCGCCGGGCGTGCCTTGCGTGCTGCCGATTAAATTTCCGCCGACTGACGTAACCGTGCTGTTGATTGAATAAATGTCCGGCGCGAAATCCGCGGTGTTTTGAGCGACGATTGTATTGCCCAGATTTAGAATTCCGCCTCCGATGTTTAGAATTCCGCCTGCGGCTCCGCCGAGTTCACTCGTATTGTAGGCGATCGTCGAATTTCGAATTGTCAAATTTCCGCTATTGCAAATCGCGCCAGAAGAAGTGCCGTCATTGCCCGGGTCAAAATTGCCGGTGAGCGTAACATTTGCCATAAAAAGATTGGCATCGGGGTCGTGATTGTAGATTGTCAGACAGGTTGACGCCGAGTTGGTGGTGAATGACGTGTTGATAATATGATGGGTTCCTGTTCGTACCACAACGGCGCCAACGGTTGCCGTGTTAAAGCGAATCCATACGCGGTTAAGCGACAACGAAGCATTTGGTTTGGCGTTGATCGCACTTCCTCTGCCGACATCGAAAGTGCTTGTCGCGGAATTACCGCCTTGAAGTGTCGCGTTTCTTAGATCCAATGCGCCGCCCGCCTCTATCAAGAAGATGCGGCTCGTGTTTTCGCCTGATATAAATGCCACTCTAAGGGTGTCGAGAGCACCGTCAATTGTAATTCGCTTTGTGATCACGATCTCCGAACCACCGAGCACGAATTGCTGTCCGAAGAGATTCGAATCGAAAACCACCGTATCGCCCGAATCGGCGTTAAACACCGCTTCGCGCAAAGAACAGTCCGAATTGCAGACATTGTCGTTGCTGTCCGTAAATTTTGTAACCGTCCAGGTCGCCGCGTTCGCCGACGCTATGCCGATAAGGATGATTGCCATTATAGGTAGAATGAGTGTACGTAACCGTTGTATTTTCATTTTGATTCTCCAAACTTCTCTCGCCGAAATTTCGGCCTCACTTATGAATGCGGAGATTTCGCCGAAAAACTATCATTTGCGAATGAAGGAAATGAAAAAAAGCTATGCGCTTGCGGCACATAGCCTTCCAAATGGAATTACGTGGGACCGGTTAGATTTTTCGCCAGACGGCTACGCTTACATTCCCGCACGTGTAGGAGGATGTACGCTTATAGCCCATCTGCGTGTAGTAAGCATGTTTCTCGGCCGCAACCGCCGGGCTCATGCCGTGGTGCATGGCCCAATTGCCCTTCGACGGAACCCATGTTGAGTTGTAACTTGATCCGTTAGATTTGCACGTCACTATATTTGCAACTTCATCCGAATCGCGAAGATGGGCTGCAAGCCTTTGAAACTCATCGGGGGTGCTGCCGTTAAATGTGTAGTTTCCCTGCGGCCGCGGCGGCAGGAACAAAATACGCTCCTCCGGCATTTTCTTGCCGTTTAATCCAGACCAGGGGCCGTTGATGCTTGCCTTGAAGCCCTCGAAGGAGGCAGTGAGACCTCGAGCAAACTTCATCGCGACTGGATTACCGTCCTTTTCCATGTGAACGTGTAAATGCGGACCGCCCGCGCTCGATCCCGAATTTCCAACCACGCCTAAAAGCTGTCCGGTTTTTATGCGGGCCCCGTTCGTTACTTCAGCGTCTTTGGCGATGTCGGGTTTTGAGCCCCCTGGGCCCTTTGTGTTTGTCATATAAGTGGCAGTTTTCGGACAGAGGGACGCAGGAATGCTGCCGGGCTGCGCGTGCGCGTACAGTGCAATCACCCCGTCGTCCTGGAGTACCCAAAGATGGTTGCCGCCACCCGCATTCTTGAGGATGTTCGGATGCAAACTACCGGGCGTGTTTTCCGGTGCATTACGCCAACAGCCAATAACCGTGCCCGGAGCCATAGCGTAAAATGGCTTACCGTAAACCACCCAATTGCTAAGCACCTTGCTGTCCGCCCCGTCGGACTTCAGCCATGACCAGTTGGTATCAGTAATATAGCGACGAGCTCCAATGTCCTTGCCCTCGGCCTGTCGGCCGGCTGCGTGTACGAACGTATCGTAACGCTCGCCCGTCTTGAGATCGCTGCCACGCAACGGCAGCTCATATCCGAACGCGGCCGAGATCGGAGCGAATGTAAACGCAGCCACCAAGGCTGCAACTGCTAGAATGTGATTGATCTTCATGTTATTTCTCCTGATAGTATTAACGGCAATGATTGCCGCTCAATTAGTAGTGCGTTTGACAATCGAAAATACTATCACGAGTTCTAAAGAAATGTTCGTCCAGAAAATTTGACGCATGAACCGGCTGGACTTTTATCGAGAGATATTCGACGTTTGTGTTAAATTAGGTAGGTCCAACCCATTAAGAACGATGACTGCAGAGCCCCGACCAGAAGTAACCGAATTGCTACAGAGATGGGGTGCGGGCGACAGCGCCGCTCTTGAGGAACTGACGCCTATCATTTACGCAGAACTCCACAAGATTGCCCGCCGATATATGAATCACGAGCGGGAGGGCCACACGTTGCAGACGACCGCACTCGTCAATGAAGCGTATGTCCGTCTGATCGACTGGAAATCTGCAAAATTTGAAAACCGTGCACATTTTTTTGGCGTCTCAGCTCAGCTGATGCGGAGAATACTAGTTGATTTTGCCCGCAAACGCCCCAAGGTCGAGGGCGGCGTTGTGCAGCTGGTTTCGCTTGATGAGGCGTTCACTGTGACGGCAGGCAACGATTCCGACCTTGTCGCTGTGGACGAAGCTCTCACCGAACTTGCAAAATTTGATGAGCGGAAAGCTAAGATCGTCGAAATGAAGTTCTTTGGCGGCCTTAGCGTTGAGGAAATAGCCGAAGTTTTGATGGTGGCTCCCATCACAGTCATGCGCGAATGGCAAAAAGCCAAGGCATGGTTGTATTTGGAGCTGAGTTCCAACTGACGCCTGACAACCCTAGCCGATTCATGGATCCCAACCGATGGAAACAAATAGATAAACTCGTCGATGCCGCACTCGATCTTCCAGAATCGGAGCGGAAAGGCTTCGTTTTGTCGCACTCGAAAGGTGACGACGACCTGCAAAAAGCCGTACTCGATCTGTTAGCTGTTCAAGAGCATACTGGCGTTTTTCTGCAGCAGTCGGCCATGAAAATTGCCGCGCAGGCGATGGCGGAAGACTCGCCGTCCGCCAGATCCCGGTCGTTAGCTGGCCAGACGATCGCAACCTATAAAATTGAAAAGCTGCTCGGGGCGGGTGGAATGGGCGAAGTTTATCTCGCCCACGATGCAAAGTTGAGCCGCAAGGTCGCGCTGAAGATCTTGCCCGCCGAGTTTGTCGCGGACGCTGAAAGAACCAAAAGATTTGAGCGGGAAGCAAGGACCATTTCAGCATTAAACCATCCATATATCGTTACGATCTACGACGTTGGGGCATCGAACGGCATCAGTTTTATCGCGACGGAATTCGTTGAGGGCGTAACCGTGAGGGAGCTGATAAGCAATGGCAGCAGCTTCAAACAAACGCTTTCAGTGATCTCGCAAACTTGCGAGGCTCTCGCCGCGGCTCACAAAGCCGGGATCATTCACCGGGACATCAAACCAGAGAATATTATGGTCCGCCCAGACGGGTTTGTTAAGGTTTTGGATTTTGGTTTGGCAAAGCTCGGAGACCAAACCGAATTACAACAAAGCCTCTCAAACTATACGATGAAAGGAATTATCATCGGTACACCAGCGTATATGTCGCCCGAACAAGTGACCGGGGAACGGGTCGATCACCGCACCGATTTATGGAGTGTCGGGGTCGTTTTATACGAAATGTTGACCGGCAGTAACCCGTTTAAGGGTGAGTCGAGGCAGGCGACATTTCAAAAGATATTGTCGGAAGAACCGGCCGCCGGCGCATTTCCTGAAAATATGCCGGCCGGGATCAATTCGATCATTAGTAAAGCTCTCGAAAAAGACGCTGACGTTTCCTATCAAACTGCCGCCGACCTTCTCGCCGATCTCAGGCGGGTCCGGCGCGAGATAGATTCATCGCCGTCCCTGCGGAGCGGGGCGTTGGCGCCGAAAAGCGAAGCGGGGGGAAAATCGAGATACCAATTCTTAGTTCCTGCCTTCGGGATTTTGATTCTCGCTCTGATAGGCGTTGGCGGGTGGTTTTTAGCTTTTCGCCAGAATGAACCGGCCGGTGCCGACTGGAGCAAGGCGACAAATATTCAGCTAACCAGCGAGCCCGGAACAGAATTTTATCCGTCGCTCTCGCCGGACGGGAAGACTTTTGTCTATGCATCTTACGCTGCGGGAAATTTTGATCTATACATTCAGCGAGTCGGCGGCAAGAATGCAACCAATCTAACTAAAGATTCAGCAGCAGATGACGTGCAGCCTGCTTTTTCGCCGAGTGGCGAGCAGATCGCTTTTAGATCGGAGCGTGAGCCGAAAGGCATTTATGTTATGGGTGCGTCCGGCGAAAATCTACGTCATATTGCGAATGACGGCTTTCATCCTGCGTGGTCTCCGGACGGACGCGAAATTGTTGTAAGCACCTTTGGCCGCGATCAGCCAACCGTTCGGCCCAATGGAGAACAGTCTCTTTTGATCATCAATGTTGAGACTGCAGAAAAACGTGAATTGGTAAAGGCTCTCGCTTCTTTTCCGGCGTGGTCGCCCTCGGGAAAACGCATTGCTTATTGGTTTTATGCGGGGGCATTTGGGAAACGCGAGATCGCGACAATTCCGGCGGAAGGCGGTGAACCTGTCATTGTCGCCAAGGACTTTTCCGTCTCGAACTGGAATCCGGTTTGGTCTCCCGATGGCAGGTTCCTGTATTTTGTTAGCAGCAAGGACGGCAGCATAAATTTTTGGCGCGTCAGGCTCGACGAGACGACCGGAACGGCCTTGTCCGAACCCGAGCGGATCGGCACACCGTCGAAATTCAGCCGCCACCTGAACTTTTCTCGCGACGGCCAGCGGATGATCTACGTTCAAACGAATAACCAAACTAATATTCAGGGCGTTTCATTTGATGCAGCTGCGGGAAAAACGATTGGAGTACCGTATTGGATAACACAGGGCGACCGCGAAATAGCCAGAGCAGAACTCTCACCCGATGGATCGAGATTTGCGATGCGAATGATTCGGCGCGTTCAGGACGATATAGTAACCGTCGGCCGGAACGGGCGTGATTGGCGCGATGTTACCGATGACGAGCCATTTGACCGCTACGTCCGTTGGTCGCCAGACGGCAAACAACTTGCCTTCTATTCAGACCGAAATGGCGGCACCGAGATTTGGATGTGCAACGTCGACGGCACAAATTTGCGCCAAATTACGTTTGCGACCAGCGGAGAGTTGGGTTCCGGGTTTCCGGTATGGTCGCCGGACGGCAAACGTCTCGCTTACTTTCTGGGAGGGCAAACTTACATTCTGGATCTGTCGAAGGACTGGAACGAGCAAACACCGCAAAAGCTTGAACTCGTGCCGGGTGTGACCGGCTTTGTCGCCTGGGACTGGTCGCCTGACGGCAAAAAGCTCGCAGGAACGATCTACGATGGCAGTCTCAAATTTATCGGTTTTTATTCGTTTGAAACTGCAAATTACAAGAAAATAGTCGAAAACAACGATTCCCTTTCGTCGTGGCTGTCCGATAGCCGCCGAATAATTTACGGTCTTGACAATAAAATTCTCATCGCTGACACCGGAACCCGCGTAATCGGGGAACTGGTCTCGGACTCGAAAGAACACCTCCGCGACCCGTTCGTTAGCCGTGACGGCAAGCTCTTATACTACACGGCGACCACCAGCGAATCGGACATTTGGCTTCTGGACCTATCGCAGAATCCGTAAAAAAGAATGAGACGAATGGAGCTACTTTTTCGGACGCTCGTTTGCCTTCAGTACACGCTTCCTCAAACGAATGGCCTTGGGGGTGACCTCGATCAGCTCGTCGTCGGCGATAAATTCTAAAGCACGTTCGAGCGACATCTCACGCTGGGGAACGAGCCGCATGGCTTCGTCGGCCGAGGTTGTTCGCATGTTCGACAGCTTTTTCTCTTTGATCGGATTCACATCCAAGTCGACCGCCCTGGCGTTTTCGCCGACGATCATTCCTTCGTAGACTTTGATCTGCGGTTTTACAAACAGCACGCCGCGTTCCTGCAGGTTATAGAGCGCGTATGTATTGGTCTCGCCCATACGGTCGGATACGAGCGAACCAGTTTGCCGCGATCTCATATCGCCCTGCCATTTATCAAATCTAAGAAAAAGTGTATTAAGCAGGCCAGTGCCTTTAGTTTCAGTGAGAAATTCTCCCCTAAATCCGATAAGGCCTCGCGAGGGAACCTCAAACTCAAGCCGCACCCGGCCGGATCCGTTATTCACCATCTTTGTCATCTGGCCCTTGCGACGGCCGAGAGCCTCGGTCACCACACCGATAAACTCGTCAGGCACATCGATGACAACCTGCTCAATCGGCTCGAGGGTTTCGCCGGTCTTCGCGTCTTTTTTGGTAATAACCTCGGGCTTCGAGACCTGGACCTCATAGCCCTCGCGACGCATCATCTCGATCAGGATCGCAAGCTGCAGCTCACCGCGGCCGGACACCTTGAATTGCTCGGCAGCCTCTGTCTGCTCGACTCGCAGGGCGACATTTCCCAGCAATTCGCGGTCGAGCCGGTCCTTGATCTGTCGTGAAGTTACAAATTTGCCGTCTATGCCGGAGAATGGGGAAGTGTTAACACCAAAGATCATCGCGATGGTCGGCTCATCGACCGCGATTGTCGGCAGCGGCTTTGGGTTGTCGACAGATGTGATCGTTTCGCCGATCTCAATATCGTCAAATCCGGCAAGAGCGACGATCTCGCCAGTTCCGGCCTGGGTCACTGTCTCGCGTTCAAGCCCTTCGAAAACGAAAAGCTCCTTGACGCGGGTCTTTATTGTCGAGCCGTCACGCTTGGCGACGACGACTTCCTGATTTTTAGCGATCTCCCCTGAAAAAATACGTCCGATCGCCAGTCGGCCCACGAACGGGTTGTAGTCGATATTAGCCACCAATAACTGAAGGCTGTCGTCTCGGAGCGCATGCGGTGCCGGAATGGTTTCGATGATCTGATCGAACAGCGGCTTCAGGGTTTTCGTGTCATCACCGGGTTTTGCCATCGCGATACCATCGCGGGCAATAGCATAAAGGATGGGGAATTCGATCTGCTGGTCATTTGCCCCAAGATCGATAAAAAGATCGTAGATCTCATCGACGACTTCCTCATGGCGCTCATCGTGCCGGTCCATTTTATTGACCAGGGCGATGCAGGGAAGTTTGAGTTCGAGCGCCTTACGCAGCACAAATCGCGTCTGCGGGAGGCAGCCCTCGGCTGCATCCACCAGCAGGACGATGCCGTCGACCATCTTGAGCACGCGTTCGACCTCGCCGCCGAAATCGGCGTGGCCCGGTGTATCCAGAATATTGATCTTATAGTCGCCATATCGCACCGAAGTATTCTTGGCCATGATCGTGATCCCGCGTTCGCGTTCGAGGTCCATCGAATCCATAACTCGATCGACGACTGTCTCGTTATCACGATGCGTACCTGACTGCGCCAGCATTGCGTCGACCAGTGTGGTCTTTCCGTGGTCGACGTGGGCGATAATTGCGATGTTGCGAATATTCTCTTTAGTGATCATAGCTGTAAATCCGTGCCAAAAGGCAAACAAGTATAATGGCTGATTGGGCAGGGAATGGCAATTCAAGGCTCGTCGGGACACAAAAAAGCCGGACATACGCCCGGCCTGGTTAAAATATATCAGCAACAGCCTATTTATCGTCTGCCATCTTTGCCCACGACTAGATTGTTCTGAACATTGAAGACGCCAAAGACGCCATGGGCGAGAATGTTCATTGCATTAAAATCGCCTCGACTCGAAACGTATCCCTCGAGAGTTACACGGCCGCGATCCACGATTATTCGGACATCAGGCCTGATCGGATGAAAATACATTCCGAGCCCCCTGGAAGCATATGTTCGCAATAGCTGTCGGCGAATCGTGTTATCAAACGATGATAGCGGCAGCTCGTCGATATTATTGACGACGTTGACCACGCCCGGTATCCGTTTGACTGTGCTTGCCGCCTCGCGTCGGGTGCCGAGCGAGATGGTCTTGCCATCGAGGATCACCGTGCCGTTATCAACCCTAAAGTTGATAAAGTCGAAAACGCTGTACCTCGGCAACTGAAGGATCCGCTTGTATACCTGCTGCTCCAGAACACGGTCCGAAACCGTCGCCGTCCTCGGAACATAGTTGTGCGCACTTACATTGACGAATGAAAAAGCAAGAATTGCTGCTGACAACGTTATGAATTTAGTTATCCTGTTCATTTTCCTATCTCCTATAAGTCAAATTAATGACACTGATTTGACGCGC
>JBGTCF010000085.1:0-6505 GCA_041748975.1 Pyrinomonadaceae bacterium | reverse complement strand
GCTTTTTTCGCCTGTGCGGGTCACTTGCTCGTAGCTTTTTCCTCTTACGAATAAAGTTCCGCTGAAAACGTCGGCTGTATCGCTTTTATCGACCGGCACCGACTCGCCTGTAAGTATCGATTCGTCGACCGATACACCTTGGGCTTCCAATAGTATGCCGTCCGCCGGAACGCGGTCGCCGGCCTCGATCCGGATAAGGTCGCCCGTAACAAGCTCCGAACCAGGAAGATGCACCAGCGACCCGTCGCGCAAAACCCACACTAGCGGAGCCGCTAACGCCTTTAGGCGAGCAAGCGCAGCCTCAGCCTTGCTTTCCTGATAGACGCCCAGACCCGAGTTAATAAGTAAAATAAACCCGATGGCAATCGATTCGACCGGGATGATGCCGCTCGCACCCTCGATCACCCAGATCACCAGATCGACGGCCAGAGCAAACAATAAAATGTAGATAAGGGGGCTTTGAAACTGGCGTAGGAAACGGGCCCACAGTGGGGTTCGCGCTGTTTCGGGCAGAGTGTTTGGCCCGAATTTTTTCAGCCGCTCACGAGCTTCTTCGCTGGAAAGTCCCGAATTTAACAATTGGTGTCTAATTACGAATACGAAAACGTATGAAAACCGGCCACGTCAAAAAACATCTATTAACGAACTATTTCGACCGAGCAAGTTGCCTTTGCGGCGACCCCGGAAGAAACGCTGCCAAGCAGAAATCGTTTGAAACGTCCTACGCCGCGTGCTCCCATGAATATTGAGTCGGCCCTCCAATCTTTGGCTTCGTAGAGAATAATTCCCCGTGCATCCCCCCACCGAATAAACTGTGATGACTCGATCCCCTTCGATCTCAATATTTGGGCAGGGGTTTCGACCACCTTTTCGATCCATTCTTTTGCAGCCTCAGTCTCTCTTCTGCCCTCCGGAATATAGTCGATGAGGCTCACCTCAGGCCGCGAACCGGGATCATCGTCCGCCGTAATGATCCTGAATTCGGTGCCGGCCGGCCAATCGCGAGATGCGACCGCGCTTACCGCGGATTCAGCAAATTCTGAACCATCGAACGCGATCAGTATCCGCGGCGCCGAGTTTTCTTCTGAAACCCTTTCCCTGGCGATCCGTACCGAACATTTAGCTTCGTGCAGCACCTTTTGAGAAACACTCCCAAGTACAGCTCGTGCAAGTGCGGTCCTTCCGTGCGAACCGACAACTATCAGATCAGCCTTCCATTCGTCGGATCTTTCGATTATCTCCCACGCCGGAATACCCGAACGCGATTCGGCCCGAATGCTCCAGGCGGGGAAGCACGCCCGCAGCAGTTCCGCTCCCTTTTCGGCAAGGCCCTGAGCCTCTTTGCGGGCAGCTGCCAGATAATCCTGGACCGCATTCCGGTCCTCGGTTGTTGCTCCTTGCTCGGGATGGGTCAATTCGTTGAAAACTTCGGGCTCTTCCCAAACGTCGGAAACACTTAAGACAGTTGCTTCAGTTTCGCCGGGCAGGCCAGCTCGTTTCAGGTCGTCGAGGGCAGCCACTGCACATTGCGAACCGTCAAAACCGATCAAAACCTTATATTTTTCTGACATCTTTAATTCTCCAGGAAATTCTAGTTCGTCGCTAGATATTCATTCTGCCTGACGAATGACCTCAACCGAACAGGCAGCTTTGGCAGCAACTGTGGACGACACGCTGCCTATGAAAAATCTCTTTACCGGCCCCAGTCCGCGAGCTCCCAAGAAGATCGAATTGGCCCCCCAATCAGAGGCCTCGCTGAGGATCATATTCGCGGCATCACCCAGGCGTTGGGTATTAGATACAGCACAGCCGGTCGAATCCAGCAGCTCGCTCGGCTCGACGGCCACTTGAGCGAGCCAATCTCGCGCCTCTTCGGTGTCCTGGGGCTTGTCATCCGCCATGTTCCAGCTAATCTAACGCGATCTGAGCCGCGCAAAAGGGTCATTTACGGCGATAAGGCGGATCTCAGTCCCCGACGGCCATCGGCGCTCCGCGGCCGTTCTGACCGCGGCATCCGAATTGGGAGAACCGTCCATGGCTACGAGGATCCTCAGATTCTCGTTCTCGACGCTCTCGTTTCTTTTTGCGATCCGAACAGAACAGATCGAGTCATGCAGGACCTTGTGAGAAACGCTTCCGAGTAAAACACGGCCGATGGCCGACCTTCCCTGCGAACCGACGACCAGCAGGTCCGGCGACCATTCGTCAGCCATAGTTACTAGCTCCACCTTGGGACGACCGCAACGCACCTCGGCCCTAACGTTCCAACCCGGAAACATCGCCCCCAGTCTTTCGACAGCGGGTTCGGCGAGAACTCTTGCCTTTTCGGATACTTCGGCAAGATGGTCTTCGATCAAAGCGACATTTGGGTGCACAAACCTCTCAGCATCGGGCGCGACGTTGTCGACGACGAGTGGGAGCTCCCACGCCTCGCCTACGGTAAGGACCACCGCCTCAACGTCATCCGGCAGGCCCGCCCTTCTAAGGTCCTCAAGGGCAAAATTAGAGTATTCCGATCCGTCGTATCCGATCAAGAGTTTCATAAAAATGGGTTTCTCCCTGAGTGTTTTAAGATCCAAAACTGCTGTACCAACCAAATTGCCGCAGATAAAACAGATCGCACCGGCAGGCCTGAATGGATCAATCGGCCGGCTTTCGAACGATCAGCACCGAGCACGGCGCATGATGGACGACACTATTTGAGACTGAGCCCAAAAGCCGGCCCCAAAACCCGCGGCCATGCGATCCTACGACGATCACGTCCGCTCCCCACTCTTTTGCCCGCTCCACGATCTGCTGGGCGGGGGAACCTCGAAGGATCTCTGTTGCCACCGGGATATTCTCAGACGGAAAAGCCTCGGCGATCTTGCTCTTTGCCGCTTCGATAAACCCGGACGCCTGCTCTCTTACGGCGTTATCCAACTGCTGGTAATATTCGGCCGAGATCGCAAATGGCTCAGCCGCCATCGGGTATGCGTTCTCGTAAGCCGACACAATAAGCACCTCGGCCGTGTCGGGCCTAATGATCATTCGGCAGCATTCCTCGACAGCCGCCATGCTGTGCTCCGAACCGTCAGTCGCGATCATGATTTTCATTTTTTCGTCCTCCTATTTACGATTGTTAAGCGCAAGCCCCGTACCTTAAGGCGTTGAGGTAAAATCCCTTTATATGCAGCAGTTTAAAGGGCACGGGATACCTGCCCTCTATTTAGATCGCGAGCAATTTCACACCATGGCAGGGAATTTTCACAAAATCGGCATATCAGTTGCTATGTTAGAATTACGGGAAAAAAGGATTTAAATATGATCGAAGTATTGGACCTTTCAGAAGGTGAGATTACAGAATTGTTGGAGCGTGTCGGTTACGGACACTTGGCGTGCAGCCGTGATGGCAAACCATATGTGGTATCTGTCCACTATGCCTTCCACGACGGCGTCGTTTACATCTATACCACCGAGGGGAAAAAAGCGGACATCATTGCCGAAAATCCGTCCGTCTGTCTTCAGGTTGAGGTTGTTACAGATAGCCGCAATTGGAAAAGCGTCATTGTTGAGGGCACCGCCGAGAGATTGGGCCCCGGGGATGAACGAGACCTCGCTCTCACATCCGTCGTAGCCGTCAATCCCACGCTGACCCCGGCGGTCAGTATAAGGTGGCTCGACGAATGGGTCAGAGAGAATATTGAGGTAATTTACCGGATCGAACCCACCGCCACCAGCGGCCGCCGGTCGCTCGACAGGACCGGAGCGTCTACCATAGTTCCCCAACGGAAAAGTGACCGGGACATCCCTAACTAGGCCCTTGTCCGACTGCCCGTCTGTCTGTCCGGCAGCGTGTAAAATTCCGCAATTACATCCTGAAAACGCGTGAATCTTCACATTTACAGTCGTATTTCGCAGCAAAAACAGCCCCAAATATTGGCATGGAGTTTGCGATGTCTGATGTCAGAGCGACTAGATCGCGACTATCAGGTAAAAACGGAGGTACAAAATGTCACCGAGAATGTTCAGCTTGTTATGGATTGCCCTGGCGGTTGTCGCGGCAATTCTTTGGTTGGGAGGCGTGTTCTCGCTGCTGGTTGGTGTGGTATTTGGATTTATTGCGTTCGGACTGGTATTTATGGGGATGATGTGTGTCCTGCCGGGCACGGTTTCGCACCCCGTTAAGGAGCACAGCCGGGAGGTTAGGGCCGAAAAACCCCAGCGTGCCGGGGCTGTAATGGCAACCTACCGTTCCGCATAAGAACGCAATTCAGATCGAGCGGCTTATATAAGCTGCCGGGCAACAGGTATTCCGGTTTTATCCCCCTTTCCGGTCCCTGTTGCCTTTTCATTTCGTCGATCACTGTCGTATTTTCAGCCATTCAGCGCGGAGCATAAAGCTGCCGGTCGTGACGACACGGTCACCGACGTTGGCTCCCTCGATGATCGGGATCCGGCCATTTACCTCGCTGCCCACCCGAACCGGCTTTAGCTCAAAGATCGTTGGATCCGATGTCGCGAGGAAGATGATCGGATTTCCGTCGATGTTCTGAATAGCCGACGCCGGAACCACCGGTACGGTTCGCTCGCTTTGCCCGAGTGATCCGAAGCTGATGTTAACGTAAGTACCAAGCTTGAGTGCAAGGCCCGGATTGACAAGCTCTATTCGTACCTTTGCGGTCCTGGTCGCCGGGTCAATGCTTGGGTCAATATATGTGACCTGTCCGCGAAAAACCCGCTCAGGGAACGCGCTTGTCGTCACGCTTGCTCCGCTGCCGATCCTTAAACGCTGCATGTCGTTTTCGAATGCCTGGGCGATCACCCAGACAGTCGAAAGATCGGTAACGCGCATAAGCTCCCGGTTAGCGTCGACAACCTCGCCGGCATTGACCGTGCGGGCGGTGACTGTGCCTGATATTGGTGCCGGCACGGCCAGCTCGGATGTGATCTGCCCGGCGGTGCGAAGTACCCCGACACGCTGCGGGTTCATTCCGTAAAGGATAAGCTGCTGCCGCACCCTGGCCAATTCTGTTTCCGCGGACCGTAACTTGTTCAGCGCTTCTTCATTTTGGGCCCTCGTCTCGGGATTGATTGCGAGCAGGCGATTGGCTCGATCGAGACGGCTGCGGGCCTCGGCAGCTTCGGCTTCAGCCGTGCGAAGCTTGGTAGTGTCCTGCTCTAAGTCCTCGCGGCTTGCCGCTCCGATCGTTACAAGCCTGGTTGTGCGTTGATAGCGGTTCTGCATCTCGGCTAGCAGCGCCTCGGCCGCTTTGACCTGTCGTGCAGCAGTATCGACCTCGGTCCGTCCGGGCTGATTTATCGTGACGAGGTTCTGGGTCCGGGCATAGTTGCGGCGGGCGTTTTCAGTTTCGGTTAAGAGAGCTACGTATCGCGACTGTGCCTCGGCAAATTCATTGCTGAAAATGACCGCCACAGTCTGGCCCTGTGATACATTATCGCCAAGTTCGGGGGTCACGCGCCTGACGATCCCGCCTATCAACGGCAGGACCGGAGTGTTCTTGTAAGCATTGGCCTCTACCACGCCGGTTGCGGCTGTCAGGCCAACTTCGGCCGCCATTTGCTCGCCGATCGTTTCGATCTCGATGCCTGAGCTTGCTAGTTGTTCCGGCGAGATCGTAAGGGTTTGCCCGGCCGGCATTTCTCCTGACGGTGCTTCGCCCATCGTCGTCATTCTGGGCGCCGGGACCGGCCGGCCGACCTCGGGGTCGCAGATCGCAAAAAACCATATTAGAAGTAATATCAGGCCTGCGGCAGCGACACCCGCGGCGGCTATCATCCCGGGATGGATCCTGCGTCTTTGTGGCGTGGTTTTTACGATCTCTATCTCTCCGATCTCTTCGTTTTCGTTCATCTTGTGATCAACTCCGGCGCGTTGGTTACGCGCATGACCTCGATCGCTGCAATATATGCCGCAAGCTGCGAATCAATAAACCCGCTTTCCGTATCGATAAACCGGCGAAGCTCGGCAATATAGTCGAGCAAAGTTTTCGAACCGAGTTCGTAGGTTTGCCGCACCACGTTCAGATTCTCGGCGGCCTGCGCGCGGACGCCGACGCGATATATTTCCTCGGCACGCACCGAGCGATTGTGCCGAACGTATGCCGCGGCAACCTCACGGCGGATCGTCAACTCGCCGAATTCACGGCGTTTCGCAGCCGCCTCTTCCTCTAAAATGGACGCCGCGATCATTCCCTGGTTGCGGTTCCTGACTGGTAAGCTCAGTTTTACGCCAAATGTGAAAGACTGCTCTCGCATATCGATCGGCATCAGCATCCCGGCAGCATCAAATGCCGATAGCGGAAAGCCCGACCGCATCCGCTGGTAGCCCACCATAACGTCACCATCGATGCGGCCCTCGGCACGTGCCTGATCGGTACGGGCTGCCGCCAGCCGCTCGACCGCACGTGCCCCGGCGAGATCGGTGCGGGTGCTAAGTGCCTGCTGCACAGCCTCGGCCTGCGGGGGCAGAATTTTGACGAGGTTATCGAATTCGCCTCTGATG
>JBGTCF010000084.1:0-2810 GCA_041748975.1 Pyrinomonadaceae bacterium | reverse complement strand
TTCTTCTCTCCGCGAGCACGCAGCAACACGATCAACGCAAACGCCGCGATCACAAACACCGTCGTCAACTTTATCGACAAAGCTGCCCCGAGAAAGATCGCGATCAGAACGATCGACTGCGTGTCCTGCGACTTCCACCATTTACACAACGAACGGATCGCCAGAGTGATAAACAACGCCAACGCCAGATCGACATATCCACTCGACGCCACATGAAACGCCGTCGGAACCGCCGCGACCATTAACGTCGCAACGAGCGACGAGCGTTTTGAAACTCCGATCTCACGAGCCCATCCGTAGATAGCGCCAAGCAGTAACGGAAAGAACAGCCAAGTAATCGCTCCGCTGGCCGCATCCGCGGCGGCATCGCCGTTAAGACTAAATATGTTAAGACTAAATAATCGCGCCCATACAACATGCATCTCGTTTCCGAGAGCAAGATAGCTCGCAATATTTCCTTCGACGTGCGCTAGATTGCCCTGACCCACAAAAGCCTTTGGCAACGCAAAATGATAAAGCAGGGTGTCTTTGGCAACCGGCGGGGCGATAGCCGCGATGAACGATAGAACCACAGGAATGACGATCAGTCCAAGCAAAACTCTATCGAAAACCGGCAACTTTTCCTTATCGTTCTTGGATGGTTCACTTTGCGCATCAAAGATCGATACGATCTCCTTTTCGTCGACCGCCTCCGGTTCCTTCTCCTTTTCAAGTCCCCCGATTCTTGTCGCCAAAAAAATGGCCAGATACCCGAAAAGAACCGCAATTATGGCCACCACACTCGAAAAAGCACCAGCAATGCCAATGAAAAACCAAATTATTGACCAAACGGCTGATCCCACGGCGGCTACACAAGTGAAATTAATGGCGGTACTTGTGGCGATGGTGCGTTGGCTCAGTTTGCCTAAAATAGACAATACTAGAGCCCCTAGACCCAGCCACGCTGTTCCCAATGTGACCGTAGTGATAACGATGCTGAGAGCTCCGATAAAAATATTCCCAAACAACGGCCCGCCACCAAGATTACCAACAAGAGAAGGCAGACGCAGGAGGTCTGTGCTTCGAAATGCGACGAATATCGTCACTAGTATCGCGGCCCAGATCGCGATCAGGAATGCGGCATTGCCTCGGTTTGTTTTTGCTGCCTCCGTCATCTGGTCTTATGAACTGCCACTAGCTTCAGCTAGTGGTATACGCTAAGGCAAGAATTCAGGCTTTAGCCCAAACATCCTTGGCGTTTGCTCAGTGATCAAAATAATCCTTGTGCGATAACTTGGGCTAAAAGCCCAGGCCTTTCTTGCTCGATGTCCACTAGCTAAAGCTAGCGGCAATTCGTCGGGAAACCTAAACCGCCGCTCCTTTGACCCAATCGTAGCCTTTCGCTTCGAGTTCGAAAGCCAGTTCCTTGCCGCCTTCTTTGACGATGCGGCCGTTGGCGAGTACGTGGACGACGTCGGGGACGATAAAGTTCAAAAGCCGCTGATAATGCGTCACGAGAATGATCGCGTTGTCCGGACTTCGAAGCGTATTCACGCCCTCGGCTACTATGCGAAGTGCATCGATATCGAGCCCGGAGTCGGTCTCGTCAAGCACCGCGAGTTTCGGCTGGAGCACCGCCATCTGGAGTATCTCGTTGCGTTTCTTCTCACCGCCCGAAAAGCCTTCGTTTACAGAACGCTTAAAGAATTCGCTGCTCATCTCGACGATCTTTGCCTTTTCCTTCAGATAGTCGTTGAATTCGAGCGGGTCGAGTTCTTCTTCGCCGATGTGCTTCATCTTTTCGTTATAGGCAAGCCGGAGGAACTGCGAATTCGACACGCCCGGTATCTCGACCGGGTATTGAAACGCCATGAAGACGCCTTCGCGTGCGCGTTCGTCGGGTTCGAGCTCGAGCAGGTTTTTGCCCTCATAGAGTACCTCGCCCGAGATAACCTCGTACGTCGGATGCCCCGCCAGCCCCTTCGACAAAGTCGACTTGCCCGACCCATTCGGCCCCATGATCGCGTGAACCTCGCCCTTGCGGACCTGAAGATTCAGGCCTTTCAGTATTTCTTTGCCGTCGATACCGGCGTGCAGATCCTTAACTTCTAGTAACATATTTTTCCATTTCCATGCCCGGGGTGCCGTACCATTCGTCGGCAGTCGTGTCGCGGACCCATTTGAAACCGTGCTTTTCGTAGAGTTCCTTTGCTCCCGGAACAAAGTACGTCGTGTACAAATAGATCCGGCCTAGTTTGCTCGCCTGAAAATACTTATCGACCGTATCGAGCAGCCTGTGCCCGACGCCGAGCCCCTGGACATCGGGATGGACAGCCATGCTGCGGATGTACAATCCCTCAGGTTCGGTCGTTACCGACACCGTTCCGACGATTACCCCATCACGTTCCGCGACCCAGATCGGCCCTTCGACAAATCGCGTCGCGATCTCATCAGCGGGCGGAGTGACAACCGCAAATGCCTCAGTTGTATATTCACGCTCAAACTGCGAGAACGCCGCGAACAAGACATCCGCGATCGCGGCAGAGTCGGCCGCGCTTGCGAGCCTCACCGCGACGGCATCAAGCTCCGATCCCAATTTCATCCTCGGTTCCGACATAGATCTCGCCCTTCATATACAACGTCGCATGCCCGCCGATCTTTACGCGGTCACCGGCAAACTCACAATACAATTCACCGCCGCGAGCCGACACCTGACGGGCGAAAAGCTCCGTTTTACCCAACTTCTCGGCCCAATACGGGATCAGGTTGCAGTGTGCCGAGCCCGTCACCGGATCTTCGTTAATACCGGCCTCGGGCGCGAAAAATCTCGA
>JBGTCF010000083.1:0-8039 GCA_041748975.1 Pyrinomonadaceae bacterium | reverse complement strand
AGTACCTTTCTTCATCAAAGTCGTAACCGTCCAATCCGCCTGAGGCTGTATCTCCATCAAGCTCCTCATGAAGGTCAAGTTCCACCGGATCCAGACCGACAACGACCAGCTTTGAGCCGCATTCGTCACATACCACATCGTCGCCTTGTTCGGATTCGGCATCAACAAAGACTTCTTCGCTGCATTCGGGACAAATTGATGTGGGCATTTTTCGTTATCTCCGGAAACCAAAGAGAGTGTTTGTATTTAACTCCAAAAGAACGTGAAAATAAGAACGTAAATCAATCTAACTTGAATCATAACAGTTGGCAAGAATACCGGACAATTTTTTTTCGAACAGCCTAAATTCCGTTTTCGATCTATGAAGTTTCCTTTTAACTTACGCCTCGATGCGATTTTCGATGTGGTTGGGTTTGGCACGAATGCGGTCGACTATCTGATCCGCGTTCCACATTTTCCAAAGTTTGGCTCGAAGATTGAATTAAGCGAGTATTCGCACGGTGTCGGCGGCGAGGTCGCGTCGACAATGGTCGGGCTTTCGAGGCTGGGATTGCGAACGGCATATGCGGGACGTTTCGGCGGTGACAGTGAAGGCGACCTCGGGTTACGGAGTCTGACCGATGAAGGCGTGGACTCGAGGTACGCTGAGGTCGTTCCGGACGCGCGGACGCAGATCGCATTTATTGTGATCGATGAACTGAGCGGTGAGCGCACGGTCATGTGGCAGCGTGACAAAAGGCTGGCGTACACGAGTCGGGACGCGCCGGCCGAGGCCGCGGCAATTTGCAGGGTTCTGCATATGACGGCTCATGATATCTCTGCGTGCATACGAATGGCGACGGTGGCCAGGCAGAATGGCGTCATTGTCTCATTGGATATTGATAATGTCCTTGACGGTATTAATGAGCTGCTGCCGCTGGTCGATATTTGTATTGCGTCGGAGGAATTTCCCGAAAAACTGTTTGGATCTTCTGACCACAAAACGGCCCTTTGCAAGATCGCGAACCAATACGGCTGCGCGGTTACCGGGCTGACGTTGGGCGGAGCCGGATCGATAATTCTTTGCGAGGACGAATTTGTTGAAACGCCCGGTTTTGATGTGCCTGGCGGCTGTGTTGATACAACGGGGGCCGGCGATGCTTTTCGAACAGGTTTCCTGTACGGAGTATTAAATGGCGGAACTGTCGAGGAAAGCGCCGCAATGGCAAATGCCGTAGCTGCACTGAAGTGCCGCGGACTTGGGGCTCGAACGAGCCTTCCCAACTCACAGGAGCTCACGGAGTTCCTTGGTCAAGCCGGCCGCCACAGATCGTGAAAAGGCCTCAAAGCTTATCTTTGAAAAAACCTGTAACGAGAGCCCACGCGTCCGATGCAGCGGTGGGGTCATATACTTCAGGACGCGTGACGTTAAAAAAGGCGTGGTCTGCGTCGTATTTCACTGAATGGATCGGCAGCTCGAACCGTTCGGCCGCATCCTCCAGGCCGGCGACCTTCTCCGGGGTTATCCATCCATCACGGGTGCCGGAGATGAATATGGTCGGCACTGCAAGTTTCTTCAGCACGTCCTCTTCCGGAATATCACCGTAAAACGGAGCGGCCGCGCTAAGGCCTTCAAGTTCGCAGGCAGCCCGCAGAGCAAACGTCCCGCCCATGCAATACCCGGTTATGCCGAAGTGTGAAATATCGAACGCAAGCGAAGCGGCGTCCAAGGCGTTCTTGATCGTATCCAGACCATCGTCGATGGCTAGCGCGTTCATCATCTTTGAAGCCTCGTCGGGACTTGTCGCGAGCCTTCCCCGATAGAGGTCGGGTGCGATCGCCGTAAAACCCACCGCAGCGTAGCGCTCCGCGATGTCTTTAATGTGATCGTTAAGACCCCACCATTCATGGATGACAATTACGGCCTTGCCCTTCTGGTGCTCAGCACCTGCGACATAGGCGGTGGTCGGCCCGTTCGCGGTTTCGAAATTCAAAACTTCACTCATAAAAATTCCCCCGGATCGTTTATTTTCTCTTATTATAAACGACTTTCGGGGGAACTATGAACTGTCCGTCAGTTTAGAAAAACCGGACCGTATAGCCGACGCGAATACCGCGGCCGATCTCCGGCGCCAGGTCCTTGATGAACGAGACGTGGTTTCTGTAAAGCTTGTCGGTCAGATTGTAGGCATTGAACGTGAATATGTGGGCCACATGCGAACGGCCGATCGTATATGAACCGCCTACGTTGAAGATCCCGTAACCGTCTGTCGGCGTCTCGGTCGGAAATATTCTGTCCTGCTCTGCTGCGACAACGACCTCAGGGCGAACGCTCAATCCGCCGTAACGTAGGTCAAGCCCGAACCTCGCACGAGCGGGAGGAATGCGGGGGAGGTTGATATTTCCATCCCGCAGCCGGGCCCGAACGATGTCAAAGCCAGCAAAACTCGAAATATTCCGGTTGAAATCGTAATTAAAATTGAGTTCGGCACCAGTGTAGCGTGCATCGGACTGTTCAAAGACGGCAACCGGCAAGCCGTCCTCGAAATCGATCTCGCCATCCCCGTCCTCGTCCTGCGGTGCCAGGAAGACGAAGTTCCGAATGCTGTAATGGTAA
The DNA here is from genome assembly GCA_041748975.1 of Pyrinomonadaceae bacterium. Classification (GTDB taxonomy): domain Bacteria; phylum Acidobacteriota; class Blastocatellia; order Pyrinomonadales; family Pyrinomonadaceae; genus OLB17. The sequence continues at coordinate 5,443 of JBGTCF010000083.1, read as the reverse complement.
ACGTTAGCCCTCATTCGAAAACGATCTGACTGATGGCGAAGCGAAAAGTCGATACCGTTTGCCGTCTCGCGAGCTAGGTCATTATTCCCGATCTCGAAGGTGAGAGTACCGATATGCGGACCGTTGTTGTAAAGTTCTTCCAAAGCGGGAGCCCGAGTCGAATGCGTGTAATTAACGATGAAAGCTCCCCCTCTCCACAGTCCTACGTTGATCCCGGCCGCACCGGAAAAGCCGTTAAAACTGCGGTCCCGTAAGGCTGGATCGGCCGGCCTGTATCGGTTGTTCTCGATGCGGCCGCCGAACTGGAACTTAACCCGCTCAAGATTGAGCTCTTCGAGGGCAAAGAATGAAAATGAATTGTGCTTAACAGGCCCCGTGATCAGCTGCTCTTCGCCTCTTACTTCGTATTCGCGATTAAGACCTTCAAACCCGAAGCGTCCCGTTAACCGCCCGCTTTTCTGCTGTTCAAAGAGTACTCGGTATGACGCAGTCCTGTTGTCAAAGATGGTGCCGACCTCCTCGATCCCTTCTTCGATCTCGATCTCGGAATGACGATATTTCGATAAATTAACGTTGTACTGAAGGCCGCTTAGAAAGGACCCGGTGAGATTGCGGAGACCGCCGGCGATCCGGAAGTTGTTTGTTTTCGAAAGAAGATCTACATCGACGACGTGTTCCTCTTCGTCTTCGTCATGATCGTCTTCGTCGTCATGATCGTCTTCATCATCGTCGTCGTCGTGGTGACCATGGAACATCCCCGCGAAGGGTATCCCGTAGCGGCGAACGTCCCTTGAGAAAGTTCCGCTTATCCAGCCCTTTTCGCCGTAATAACCGACTCCGAAGGAGCCGGATCGTGACCAGGATGCCGAATTCGGAATCCTGCCTATTGGCGTTGCGTAATCGTCGGTTCGTTGGGCGCTAAGATTCCCACGCAGCACAAAGTTCTTAATGCCATATTCAAGCCCCCCGGCCGCACCGCCCTGGCTGTTGGCCGTGCTTCCTAACCCCGTCAGGTAACCGCGAAACCCCTCGTGAGCATCGTTTTCATCGTTATTGATGACGTTGACGACCCCGCCCAAGGCATTGCTTCCATAAAGCAGCGTTGCCGGCCCTTTAACAATTTCGATCCTCTCCGCAGTGAGCGGGTCGATCGGTTCACCGTGGTCGCCGGACTGCGAACCGAGAGACCCCGATCGCACGCCATCCTGCAGCACGAGAACGCGGTCTCCGTCGAAACCGCGAATTACAGGCCTTGCGGTGCCTGGTCCAAAACTTCGCTTCGCGACTCCCGGCTCATATTCGAGCACTTCGCCGATCGATGTCGACCCGCGCTCGGTGATCCTCGTCGACCCCACCGAATTCACGGATTGAAAGGCATCGAACACAGATTGTTCCGTTCCCGAGGCCGTAACCGTCACATTCTCCTGGAGCGAGACGATCTCCAATCTAAAATCCGTGGTAATAGCCGAGCCGGGCGTTACATCGATAATACGTGACGCATCCGAAAAACCTTCCTGATGGACGAGCAGTGTATACCGGCCGGGCCGCACGTTGTCGATCCGAAAGTTGCCGTTCTCATCGGTAACCGCAGACTGCCTGGTCTGCACTACCTGGACCGAGACTCCATGAAGAGCGACATCCCGCGCATACGTTATTTTTCCGTTGATGGTGCTACCGGCCTGTGCAAATATCGCCAGGGATGAGACTATGACGATGGCAAACGAAGATATTAATTTCATTAAATAACCCCTTACGAGTAAATCGAATTTAATTAAAAAGTTTATCTGATTAAGAACGCACTGGACTAATTTTTCAATAAACGGGGGGAATTCCGGAATGGATGGTCGCAATCGGTTGGTGAGGTATAAAACGAGACTATAGTTTTAGCAATCGGTCCCTGAGCAATTTCGATTGCAGCCGGCTTGAGGGAATCTCGACGCCGTTAGAAAGGCTAATCAGATAAGTGCCTCCGGGCATTGGGATTATGCGTTCGATGAGATCGAGGTTTGCAAGAGCTCCTCGCGACAGCCGAACGAATTTCTTCTCGTCCAACCGCAGTTCCAGATCCTTCAGGCGATAATTAATAGTGTACTTCTGGTTATGAACGGTCGTGATTCGCAACAGCTCGCCGTCGGCGACGATCGAGACTATTTCAGCGACAGGTATAAGCACGATCTCTTCTTTAATCTTAACTGGGATCCGATCTAGGTTGCCGGTCGCAACGTTCGCGGCGTAAATGTCGGCAACGTTCTTTATCTTTTGGGCCTCGACACTTCTCCAATCGGAATTTTCCAGTCGCTCTGCTGCCCGGGCGATGGTTTCAGCCAAACGAGGACGATCTACCGGCTTTAATAGGTAATCAACTGCATTTACCTCGAAAGCCTGAACCGCAAATTCATCGTGCGCGGTGACAAATGCAACGAGCGGCATCTGAGACTTTCTGAGCATTTTGACAGCGTCGAGGCCCGACATTTCCGGCATTTTCATGTCAAGGATCGCAAGGTCCGGTTTGACCGTCTTTATCAGGCCTATGGCATCGGAACCATTCTCGGCCTCGCCGACAAGTTCGACGTGGTCAAACTCACGAAGGATCGCTTTCAGATATTCACGTGCTGGCCGCTCGTCGTCGGCGATGATCACTCGAAGCTTGTTCATATTTTGTAAGGGCGTCGGACCATCAATGTCGATATTTTGAAGTTGGCTCTAGAGCAATAGTTATCTCAGCCAATGTGCCCTGACCCTCTCGCCGAGTGAGCCGAAATTTTGCTCCTTCGCCGTAGTATACGGCCAATCTGCGGCGAACGTTTTCCAGGCCGAGTCCCGTTCCGCCATTTGCCTTTGGAGCGTTGATCCCCGCACCGGAATCCCATACCTTCAGGCTTAGATGTTCGGCCCCATTTCGTTTTACACGAGATGCGGTTATTTTCAGCTCGCCTCCCTTCCTGTTTTCGGAAATGCCGTGCTTTATGGCATTTTCTACGATCGGCTGGAGGATAAGAGGCGGGACCTTTTCCTGTTCGAGATCTTTGGGCACCGATATGCTTACATTAAGCTTCTCCTCAAACCTAGCGCGTTCTATATCTAGGTAACTTTCCACTAACCTGATCTCGTCGCCAAGTTTCGAAAACTCGGTCGTGGTCTTCAGTACTCCGCGGAGCAATTGCGTCAATCGAAGCAACGTGTCAAAAGCCTGGTCAGGAGACGTCTTGATCAGATATCCGATCGTGGTAAGGGCGTTGAATAAGAAATGCGGATTTATCTGTGACCGCAGGGCGGTCAGCTGCGCTTCGGACGCCAGACGGGCGAATTCATTTTCGCGGGATTCCTGCGCGCGGCGTTCGTGGCTTACCCTCAGCACATCGATCCGCCGGGCAGCCAAAAGGGCGATCGATTCCAGCAGTGTTAATTCATCCGAAAGGAGCCGCCGTCCGCCGAAGAATTCCTTTAACTTTAAACAGTATTGCGGTGCTTCGGCAGTCGGAATAACTACAGTAGCTTCATCGGCTGTATGGGCAATCGGCGGCAGCTCTGTTTCGCGCTGATCCGCTTCTTCGCACCACTCGGCGGTCTTTGCCGTCAGCGCCGATCCGACCCTATGACAGATCGCGTTAAGAAGATCCGGTATAGTGTCGATCGAATCGATCTCACGTGCGAGCTCCCGCTGTAGCAGAGCATAATCCTTACGCTTAAGTAGGATCTTGTCTACGAGCCACGACGCAAAGCCCGTCACCGCAGGATACGTGAGTGCGGTACCGACCCAGAGAGCCAGGACAAGCGCCGCGGCCTGAACATCGTCCCGGTCATGCGATTCGTGAAATCGCAGCAACGGCACTGCCACGAGCGTGTACAGCCCAAGTGCAATCGCCGTTAGAAATATCAATGACAATGCCCGTTTCAAAAAGAGATCCGCAAAGGCAAACCGATAATTCTGATACAGGATAACCAGAGCCAGCGGCAGTGACGATTGGTGAGCAACGAGCTCTACATACCATGAGGTGCCCTCCCGCTCGCCGCTAAGATGCAGAGCTGATACTGCAAAGACGAGGAGAGCACTTGCGAGAACCGCCTTTTTCTCAAGGGTTTGCCGCAGATGAAAGATCAGGAGTGCTATCGACAAAGTTGCCGACCCGAGCGTCAGAGTTTGAAGGGCCCTATACGAAGGGACCACACCGCTATCAAATACGGCATAAAAATGAAGCACGGCCGCGAACGTACTTAGTCCGTATGCCGTGATCGAAAGCCATTTTCGGCCGTGACTTTCGGCCTGGGCGGAGTGGACGACGACCGACGGCAAAAAACCGAGCGCCGAATAAGATATCGCGGCCAGAAGCGGAGAGATCTCAGAATATCCAAAGTCCCTCAGGACAAAAACGTAGAGTTCACCAATATTCCAGAGCAAGCCGAGCGCCGCGGTTGTCAACAAAAGTGTGTTAACACCATCAGGGCGTCGCGCCCCCCGATGGCGCACGACCATTGCGCCCAGTAGGGAATATAAGGCGATCCCTACGGCGAAACCGATCAGATTTATAAGCAGTGCCGCGTTCAACGGACTCATCCCCCTTAGACTAATCCAAAGAATCTGATTAGCAATTTTATATTAACAGCTTGTCGATTTTAGGTGTTGAATGGGAGAATCTGACCATTATGCCGCATATGAAAACCCTCTACATTCTTCGACATGCAAAATCGAGTTGGAGCTACCCGGAGCTGGCGGATTACGATCGCCCTCTCAATGACCGCGGCCTTTCCTCAGCTCCATTTATGGGTGATCTGATCGCTGGAAAGGGATACGAGCCGTCAATAGTTCTTTGTTCACCAGCGGAAAGGGCGAAGGTGACTGCTGAACTTGTGAAAGAGCACGCTGGGATCGGGGCGGAGATCCAGTTTGATGCCAGGATATATGAAGCAAGCCCCAACTCACTCAAACAAGTTGTATCGGAGATTGACGATTCTGTTGATTCCGCGATGCTCGTGGGGCATAACCCGGGTATCGAAGGATTCATCAGGTATCTAACCAATGAAACGGAAGCCATGCCGACTGCCGCTCTTGCGGTCATAAACACGGAGATCGACACTTGGGCTGCGATAAGTGCCGGTTGCGGGACGCTGACTACAATCTATCGGCCAAAAGACGAGGCTGCGAAACAAGATTTATAGGCATAGCGAAGCCGAATGAGCTGTGAGCAAAGTGCTGACCGCGTCAATAAGCCTTGAAGCTAAATGGGCCAAGTAATTAAACGACGACGGGTGTTTTGTAAGACCCGACGGCCAACAAGCTCCCGGCCCAAGAACAGAAATTTCTTTTCAGGTCGAGTATAATTGTGCTATAATTTGGTTATTCTTGACAGACCAACCCTGCGGCGAACCTGATTGTCAAGTTCGTTTGCATCGCGTCATTCTCAAGTTTTTGGGAGAGAAGCGGTCATGCATTTAACCATAGGTC
>JBGTCF010000082.1:0-5189 GCA_041748975.1 Pyrinomonadaceae bacterium | reverse complement strand
TCGCTCCCTTGGCATTACCTTGGCTTGCGGGATTTCTGTTCTTCTCCATCTTCTACTCAGCACCGCCGATCAGGGCGAAGGCGAAACCTTTTCTCGATTCGGCTTTCAATATCCTTTATGTGTTGCCCGGCGTTTTTGCGTATTCGCTCGTTACCGGCCAGCTCCCGCCAGCATCGATCGTGATCGCCGCGGGTTGCTGGACTGCCGCGATGCACGCATATTCTGCAATTCCCGATATCGAGGCTGACAAAGAGGCTAATGTAAAGACTATCGCGACCGTCGGCGGGCCATATTTAACCCTTGCGATCTGTGCGGCATTGTATCTAGCAGCCGCAGTCATCTCGGTTGAATACCTCGGCTTTGTCAGCGTCTCTCTAGGAACTGCCTACGTGCTTCTGATGCTCGCCTCTATTCGATCATATCGAACGGGCAGACTCTTTAAGTTTTATAAGGCATTTCCGTTAATTAACATCCTCGCAGGATTCATCATATTTTGGGAAGTCGTTCTCCAAAAATGACTGGAGCGCAAGCATCCCTGCTTGCCAGCGTCCTTCTTAGGACGCTTTTGCCTAACAACCACCCAATTCGAAAAATGCTGATCTTGGTCACGTAGGAAAAACCCTCGTCGTCAAAGCGCCTCCATCGGCTCCGCCGACGTTATCCCATGTACACGCTTATATGCGAGTTCCGCGCTGATTAGACAGATCTGGGTTCCGATACCGGGATTCGTTCCCGCACCTACATAAAACAGATTCTCAACCTTTTTCGATCTATTCTTCGGTCGAAATATCGCCGTCTGCCGCAACGTGTGAGCAAGACCGAGCGCTGAGCCTTTGAACGCATTGTAATCAACCCCAAAATCAGCGACCGTATAGATCCTCTTGTACTCGATCATCTCGCGAAGCCCCGGCAGTTCCATTTCCGCCTCCATCAGCGCCATCACACGGTCGGCGTAACGCTCCTTCTCGTCATCCGAGATCTCCAAACCCGAAGCGATCGGCACCAACACAAACAAATTCTCTTTTCCCTCCGGAGCCACCGACGGATCGGTTACGCTAGGGGCACATACATATAATGACGGCTCGTCAGGCAATCGCGGGTCCTTATATATGTCGTCAAAATTCTTTCGCCAATCCTCACTGAACAGCAGATTGTGATGTATCAGCGAAGGCAGCTTTCCGCTGACGCCTAAATACATGATAAAAGCCGACGGCGCCATCGTGCGTTTTTGCCAGTATTTCTCCTTGTGAGTCTGCTGCGGAATATCTAGAAGCTGCGTCTCGGTGAACCACATATCGGCGTTCGAGATGACAAGGTCGGCTTCGACAAATTCGCCACCCGCGACCTTGACGCCGACGGCCTTTCGACCTCTGACGATGATCTTTTCTACCGGCGAATTCACACGCAGGACCGCGCCATTCTTCTCCGCAATATTCGCGAGTGCCCTGATCAGCTCATAAAAACCGCCCTGCGGATAGAAAACACCTTGATTAAAGTCCATATGCGACATCAGGTTATACAGGGCCGGGGCTTCGTACGGCGAGGTCCCGAGAAAAACCATCGTGTATTCCATCACTTGCTGCAGCTTTTTCGACGTGAAAAATTTCGACACGAACTTATGCATCGTCGAGAAAACCGACAGCTTTTGCCCCTGGGTCATCACATGTTTGTTGAAAAAATCCCAGATGCGATCGTAATTCTTAAACATGAAGTGCTGCGTGGCCACTTCATACTGATATTCCGATTGTTTCAAATACGCCCGCAGTTTGTCTCCGGCCCCCGGTTCGATCGCCTCAAAGGTGGCAGTATCCATATCAATATTCGAATTGATATCCAGCGGCTCGCCATTGTTGCGAAAGAAAATGCGGTATGACGGAGATAAACGCTTGAGATCAAGATGGTCCTCGACCTTCTCGCCCATGAGATTGAAGAAGTGTTCGAAAATGTCAGGTGCCAAATACCATGAAGGGCCCATGTCAAACTTAAAGCCTTCCGTCGAGAATATATTCGCCCGCCCGCCGAGATTCGCGTTCTTCTCGACGACCGTGACGTCATAGCCCTTTTTAGCAAAAAGACCGGCGGCCCCAAGACCGCCGATCCCTGCTCCGATGATTACGACCTTTTTATTCACAGACGCCGGCGAGAGCTTTAATAGACAGCCACACCTTTTGACCAAGGTTTGTCCTCACGCGGCCCTTGTAAACATTGTAGTTTGCCCGTTCCACTTCGCCTAAAATGGCCTTATAGAGTACGTACGAGACCCGGACCGCCAACCGTCCGCGCCACGCAAGCATCGGAATACCCGCAACAGCCTCGCGGTAGACCTCGCGATTTCGCCTGATCTGGAATTTCATACACGCAATAAAGCGGTCATCGTATACACGCCGCGAAATGTCGCCGTTGCTAAGGCCGAACTGCCGTAATTCATTCTGCGGCATATAAACGCGGCCCAATTCTTCGTAATCCTCGCGGATATCACGAAGGAAATTGGTGAGTTGGAAAGCATACCCAAGCTTTATCGCATACGGGAATGCGGCGTCCGTCGAATACCCGACGACATGCGTCACCATCAGCCCGATCACGCCCGCAGAGCCATACATGTATTCCTCCAGTTCCTGATAGGTCTCATACGTCGAGCGCTCCTCGTCCATAAACATCGACCTCAGAAACGCCTCGCCCTGTTCGACCGGAATCTCGTATTTCCGAAAAGTATGAACGATTGCGTTCATCACCGCATCATCGCTCGATCCCGCATCCATCGCGGCAAGCCATTGCTCACGCCATTTATTTAGCTCCGCCAGCGATTCTGCCCTGGAGCCCTTATCCGGATCGTCCACGATCTCATCCGGTATCCGCGCGAATGCATATACCGCATAGATACCGTCGCGCGTCTCACGCGGAAAGAACTGCGTAGCAAAATAAAAGCTAGTCCCGTAATGCCGCGTAATTTGCCTGCATTTTTCCAACCCCTCTGCCAGAAACTCTGATCGCCCCATGTTCTTCGCCTCCAACTATGAAGAGCCGCAAATTTATAGATTTCACCTATCGTAAATGCATTCCACTGTATTGTCTAGCAATTTCATTCGGGGAATCGCAGTAGATGGATTCAGGACGCCGCAACATTCTAAAAAAAAAATCTTCCTTGGGACTGCGAGTTTTCCGATTGCATCGGCCAAGAATTGTTGTTATCTAGACGGACTTCCATGCTAGAATTTCTTTGTCATTGATTACCTGGGGAATGAATAAAATCTTTATCAAACTAAGTGTTTTGGTCGTTACTCTGACGCTTGGCATCTCATCTCAATTATTTATTTCTAGGCTCTCTACCGAGTTCGAGTCATTCGTCCTTACACCTATTTCGCCCCCCGAAATCTTGCAGACTGAAAACGCTGTCATCCCACTTGACGTTGACGTCGAGTTTGACGGGACAACGAACTACGGGGAAAGCCTAAAAGTAAAGCTGATCCAGACTGGTAGTTTCCATTCGGACGAAGTGCCATACCGCTCGGGCGAAAAATGGCTGGGTCTGTTTCGAAACGGAGGCACCTATTATCTGGGGGAAACTGCGATCCTGGTGAAAAGGTCAATAGAGGAGGACTTGTTGGACACGGAAGTCTCAACAAAGAATCCGAACAATTCTGTATTCCTGCTCCGAAACTCGACAGGTCTGTCTAATGGAGGAGTATTGACCGTTTTTGATCGAGCATTGGGTGAGAATGGCAGCTTTACTAATAAGAATCCAAAACGATTTAAGCTCAATTGGCACTTTTGGACATTAAGGGTCGAGAATGCTGGAGTCCATGGATATCTCCAGAAAGGTAGCGCACTTGTTCTGGAACGCGACGGCATAGATAGACAGGTCCTAAGATATCTGCCCGACGGCTGCAATGATTGCTCTGGGTCACTACTCTGGGCCGGCGACCTGGATCACGACAACAATTTGGATCTCCTACTGGATCTAAGCGGACACTACAATAGTTACGAACCAACTCTATTCCTTTCGTCAGAAGCGAAACCCGGATCGAAGCTCGTGGAAATAGTAGCGGGATTTACAGGCGTTGGCTGTTAGAAACATTTCACCATCGATCGAGACAGCACCGAGACAGAGCGATCCGAGCTCGGAGTGGCGAGTGCAGAATTCGGAGCTTGAATGCTTACCTTCGATTTTGGCCTTTGGATCTTAGACTCTGGCCAGGCGCCACGGCTACCGTGTTAAACTCGAAGCAATGCCCGAGATACTAGCTTCTACACCAATTTACCAGGGCCGGATCTTTGATGTGCGTGTCGATGACGTTCGAAACGGCGACGATGAATACAAGCGCGAGGTCGTCGTCCACCGGGGCAGTGCCGTGATCGTACCTGTCTTTGAGGACAATACAATCGCGATGGTGCGTCAATATCGTCATGCAGCGGGCGAAAATCTGCTCGAGATCCCGGCGGGTTCGCTGGATAAGGGCGAGACCTCGCCTGAGGCGTGTGCCAAACGCGAACTTGAAGAAGAAATAGGCGTTGTGGCCGATAGTCTTGAGGAGATCACCTTCTTTTATGTTTCGCCGGGATTTCTAACCGAAAAGATGTTCGTTTATCTAGCCACGGGACTTACAAAAACCGAACAAAACCTTGAGATCGACGAGATCCTTGAGGTTGAAAGGCACAGCTTCCCTGAGGCTTTCGAGATGATCCGCGGCGGCGGCATAAAGGACGCCAAAACCATGCTCGGCCTTATCCTATCAGGGCCTCGATTCGGCTTTACATTTTAATGGTTGTCGGGGCTTGACCGATTTCCGCGTTTTCGATATCCTATCAGTTCGCATTTTTGCGGATTTTTCTATCAGTGTGTGTGTGAATATGAGTACTTATTTTCCCAGCGGAAAGGGGTTAGCAGAAAATCGGAAATGGCTCGTCGTCGATGCCAAGGGCAAAACGGTAGGACGTTTGGCGACCGAGGTCGCGAGAATTTTGTCGGGCAAGAATAATCCCGCGTGGACCCCGTTCCTTGATATGGGCGACCACTGTGTTGTGATCAACGCCCGTCACGCCAAATTTACTGGCGCTAAGGACGATCAGAAGATCTACTATCGCCACACGCTTTATCCCGGCGGTCTGCGTGAAACGAGCGTCAAGGAGATGTTCGAGAGAAAGCCTGAAAAGGTCATCGAACTCGCGGTACGCGGTATGCTGCCGAAAAC
>JBGTCF010000081.1:0-4994 GCA_041748975.1 Pyrinomonadaceae bacterium | reverse complement strand
GGCCAGATGGAATATCGCCGAAACATTCTTACAGGCTCTGGCCACATCTTCGCGATCGGTCACCGAGCCCTCGACGGCCTTTACGCCGGCATCCTTCATCCACTCAGGAACATGAGAGGCCATGACCTTGAGTTTTTTTTCGCCCGACTCCAGAAATTGCCGAACAATATGCGTGCCCAAAAAACCGGTCCCGCCGGTGATCAGTATTCGCTTTTCAGATTTTGCCAGGGCTTTGGTCTTTGCCATTATTTCCCGTTTATTTTTATCGAAGTGCTACTTCTGTATCAGGAACGGATCGCCAAAGCCCAACTCCTTCAATCGAGGGAGCTGCGTCTTTGCGTCACCGACCACGAGCCAGACCATCCTGTCCGCATTCAGATACTTTTGCGAAAGCTCGCGGATCTGCTGAACGGTCATTGCATTAACGATCTTTTCACGTTCCTTTACGTAGCCGTGCTTCCATCCGTACTTACTGATGTTCTCAAGCATATTAAGTTTTGCGCCTGCCGTCTCGAAGGCCCTTGCGTTGCTCTTGATCAGAAAGCTCTTCGTAGTCGCCAGTTCCGCATCCGAAAAGTTCTTGCCATAATCTTGCACGATATTCTTTACCAATTGTGCGGATTCGAGTGTTACATTGGCGCGAACGCCGCTCGAAATCGCGAAGGGACCGGGACTCTTTGTGCCGGAAAAGCTCGAGTTGATACCGTAAGTATAGCCTTTGCCCTCACGCAACTGCTGTGTTAACTGCGATGCGAATCCGCCGCCGCCGAGAATATAATTCATCACAACCGCCGGATAATAATCCTTATCCGTCACGGCCAAGGCAGGATAACCGAATCGTAAAACTGACTGGACAGCTCCCGGAACGTCATAGAAGTAGACTTGCGACCTGGCTGGCGCCGCGGGTGTCTTGAAGACGGGAATCGTTACCTTTTTCGGGGTCCAGCGTTTATTGATGCCCGCCAGTGATCCCGTCACTTTTCCCTTGTCTATCGCCCCCACAACATGCATCCGGGCAACCGACGGCGATAGGTTTTTCATGTAAGATGCTTTCAAGTCGTCGAGCGTGATCGAATTGACCGACTCAATAGTACCCAGAATATTGCGTGACCGAATATTGTCTTTCCCGTATATGAGAAGATCAAAATTATTCTGTGCGATCGTGTTCGGATTCGCCTCCTGCTGACGGATCTGACTGATGGTGCTTTGTTTTATTAGATCGAATTCTTTAGCGTCCCATCTGGGCTCAAACAAGATCTCCTCGACGAGTGTCAGTGTGGCGTCATAATTCCTTGCCAGTGTATTTACTCGGATCCGAACATCCTCGGTATCGGCAAAAACATTTATCGATGCTCCGAGCTGCTGGATCGCCTCCTCTAGTTCCTGCGGTGTCTTTTTGGCCGTCCCCTGCGTCATCAGTCTCGCCATCAGGTTCGAGACACCTACCTTATTTATGTCTTCCAGGAGTTGCCCGCCGTCGATAACAATTTCGAACTGGACGAGGGGAACTTCTGAGTGCTCAATTCCATAAACTCGCATTCCGTTGGAGAGCCTGCTCTCCCAGACCGGGGGTATTTTGACATTGGGGGCGGGGCCATATGGCGGTTCGATGCTGCGGTCAAAGCTCGACGGCGTCCGTTCATAATTGGCTTCCGTAGTTGGATCGACTCTCTCTTCCGCACCCTGAACGATCTTTTCCTCGACCACCTCGGCCATTTTCGAGCCTTCGAGAGCCAAAGCAACCTTTCCCTTAGGCACAAATGAAGTCGCAACGTAATTTTTGCCTTTGATATATTTCTCGTACACCCGCACGACATCTGCTGGCGTAACCGCGAGAATGTTCTGAATATCTTTCTCAACGAAACCCGGGTCATTGGCGAAAATATTTCCTTGAGCAAGGACTACGCCTTTTCCGAGCACGCTCGAGAGTCCGTTATAAAACTGCGTTTCCTGTCCGGCCTTGATACGGTTCAGGTCCTTTTCCGAGATACCGTTTTTTTCGAACCTCGCGAAGGATTCCTCTATGGCTTTTGCCACTTCGTCGAGATCTTTATCATTAAAAGCACGTACAGACAAATGTGCCTGCCCGGCAAGTTCGGAATCCCGATTGAACATCACGACGCTCGGCGCAAGCTTTTTCTCTTCGACAATAACTTGGTAAAAAGGCGCCTTCTTGCCGCGAGTTAAGTACTGCGACAGGACACTAAGCGGGTAAGAATCAGGATGATATTGCTCGACTGTCGGCCACGCCATTGTAAGCTCGGGCAGACGGGCGAAGTTATCTTCGTGATAAAGCTTGACGGTTTGCTTTACAGCCCCGGGCCGTTTGGGAAGCGGCCGGATCTCCTCGCCCTTTTTGATCTCGCCAAAATATCGTTCGACCCATTTTTTTGCCTGGGCCGTGTCAAAATCCCCTGCTACAACGAGGGTCACGTTGTTCGGCACATACCAGCGGCGGAAAAACTCCTTCACATCATCGAGAGTGGCATTCTGCAGGTCATCGAGAGAACCGATAACTTGCCAGTTATACGGATGGTCCGCAGGATAAAGATTCTTGTCAATAACGTACGAAGTATGGCCGTACGGGCTATTGTCATAGCTCTGACGTTTTTCGTTCTTTACGACCTGCTTTTCCTTTTCTACAACTGCTTCTGTAACCGTATTTATAAACCAGCCGAGTTTATCAGCCTCGGCCCAAAGCATTTTCTCCAGGGCGTCCTTCGGCACGGTCTGAAGGTAATTCGTTCGGTCACGGTTCGTTGACCCGTTCGCCCCGGATCCGCCGATCCGTGCGCTCAATTTATCCAATCCACCTTTGCCCAGATTTTCAGACTCGAGGAACAGAAGGTGTTCAAACATATGAGCAAAACCTGTCCGCCCTTCTTTTTCCCGGGCCGAACCGACATGTGCGGTCAATGATACAGCGACCACGGGATCCGAACGATCGACATGAAAAACTACGTCCAACCCATTTGGCAGCGTGAATTTTTCGTAATCAAGCTTAAAAACAGGCCCGTTTGCTGGCGTCTGCCCGGTTACTGAGAGGAGCGATACTAATAGACAAGTGACAAGAAGATATGATTTTGCGATTTTCATAATAATTCAGGGAATCGATTTAAGTTTATGAGCGATTTGTTTGGTTAAATATTAATACGCATCAATTGCGGAAAAGTTGACCGATTTTTAGCCGTCAACTGTCGATGACCGGCTCCTGTTTACGTGATTTACGGCGTTCGCCCTTCCATTTCTTTCGCACCACGTCAACATCAAATTTGCCTCTTGTGCCGTCACGCATGTTTTCGATCTCGTGCTGCACGCGGGCAGCCACGAGGCGATATGCTTCGGTATTAGGAACTCCGTCAGTCATTGCCCGCAATTCGTCGTACTCAAGAAACCGACCGACCTTTGCACCAACTTTTGCCCCGATGCTGCTCCCTTTTGGGATGATAGTTCCTTTAGGAAAAGCGTCATAAGTGCCCCAGATATAGATAGGCAAAATGCCGATCTTTTGGTTTAGCGCGAGATAACCGATTATCGGTTTGAACTCGGAAATCTGCCCACTCTCCTGGCGGCCTCCCTCCGGGAAGATCAGAGCGTTATAGCCCTCGCCGAGGATCTGGGTGACATGCCTCAGCGACTGGCGAAGACTCCCGGTTCTTTCGATGGGGACGAGCGTGGTGAAGTTGTTCATATAAGCCCGCTTGTACTTTGTGTCGAACCAGTAATCGGCCGCCGCGACGGCAACGGTCTGCTCTGCGACATCCTTGCCAAGTGCCTTTTTCACAAGTCCGGTGTCGATGTGCGAAGTGTGATTCGGAGCCACAATGAACTTGACATGCTGCGGAACATTCGACTCACCTTCGATTCGGGTATCGAGGACGCCCTCGTACAATGTCGTCTGAGCAAAATCGACAGCCGCGTTCCCGATGCGCCTGACTATCGACGGAATTACGATCTCCTCTTCGTCCTTTTTTTCGAGTGTTTTTGGCTCATCGACCAGCTTTTTAGATCGATCCACCCGCTGAACCGCCGTAAGAAGTTCGCGGACTGTCTGCACCTCGTTCAGTGAGTCAGGCGAGAGTACTCGTCCCCCAGCGTCTTCGACAGCAGCCTGAAGTTCCACAAACATCAGTGAATCGAAGCCGAGATCGGCCAGCTTGTCATCAACTGCCACATCACCGAGCGATCGGCTGGAGACGCTCGCCACGACCTTTCGGATCCAAAGCAGGTTATCATCGCCTTTTGATTCCACCACCGCTTCGGTTTTTGTTTTTGAGCGTTCCTCAAGGGTCTGGAGCATCTCAACGACCTCGGGCCGTTTAACTTTGCGGGTCGCTGTCCTCGGCAGTTCGAACGGCGTAATGTGCAAGACCTTGACGCGCTTGGCAAAGGTGAGCCCCGCCGAGACCTCGCGGAAATGCACCTCGATCTGTTTATTTATCTCCGAACGCGAAAGGGCGATGTCGTATTCGTAATCGGGCACGACAAGGGCAGCTACTTTTTCTCCCCCATCCACATCGGGAAGACCTACAACGCTCATCTCCTTGATGTAAGGCGACTTGCCGTAAAGATCCTCGATCTCGTCCGGGTAAATGTTCTTTCCATTCGAATCGATTATTACGTCCTTTGACCGGCCGACGATGTATAGATTTCCGTCTTCGTCCATTCGGCCTAGATCTCCGGTTTTGAGCCAGCGGTCGCTCAGCACGGCCTCGGTCGCTGCCTCGTTGTTGTAATAACCGACCATCACATTTTGGCCCCGGGCCATGACCTCGCCGACTCCTTTTTCATCCGGTTCCGCGATCTTCACTTCGACGCCCGGCAAGGGCTTGCCTACGCTCCCTCGAAGCAAATTGTTTCCTGGCCGTGCCACGGTCAGGACCGGAGATGATTCGGTTAGACCGTAGCCTTCAAGGACGGTAAAGCCGAGCCCGTGAAGATCCTTCTGCACCTTTTCGCTCAGGGCCGAGCCGCCCGAGATTAGGTAACGCATT